>NZ_FNVC01000001.1:0-500804 GCF_900108215.1 Billgrantia desiderata
CGACGTGAAGCGTCCACTGGAAGCGCTGGATGGTTGGATACGTCGCCGACTGCGCTGCGTGATCTGGCGGCAGTGGAAGCGCCCGCGGACCCGGCGTCGTAAGCTCTTGGCGCTGGGGCTGGACGACTATCGGGCGTGGAAGTCAGCGGGAAATGGGCGAGGCGCCTGGTGGAACGCCGGGGCCTCGCACATGAATCAGGCCCTGCCAAGGAAGTGGTTTGATGGACTGGGCCTGATCTCGGTACTCGATACGGTAAGAGGGCTTAGCCGTTCTTCATGAACCGCCGTATACCGAACGGTACGTACGGTGGTGTGGGAGGGCGCCGGGGGTGACCCCGGCCCCTACCCGATTTTGTCCTCAGGCAGATGTCATGAAATTACAATGCTAGACAATAAATGACGTTGCAAACCTCACAATATGGCGGGCATATTGCTGCGTCCGCGCGATAACAACTCCCCCTGGTGACACGATGACGACTACCCAACA
This sequence comes from Billgrantia desiderata, assembly GCF_900108215.1. Classification (NCBI taxonomy): domain Bacteria; kingdom Pseudomonadati; phylum Pseudomonadota; class Gammaproteobacteria; order Oceanospirillales; family Halomonadaceae; genus Billgrantia; species Billgrantia desiderata. Next base: position 488 of record NZ_FNVC01000001.1, read on the forward strand.
ACCTCGCGCTCAGTGGCTGGGCCGCTGGGGCTTCGTGCTGGCGGCGACCGGTTCTGCCGTCGGCCTGGGCAATATCTGGAAGTTTCCCTATATCACCGGCGAGCACGGCGGCGGCGCCTTCGTGCTGGTCTATCTGGCCTGCATCCTGGCGGTGGGTGTGCCGGTGATGATGACCGAGATCGCCTTTGGCCGGCGCGGCCGCGGCAGCCCCATCGATGCGGTACGCCGCGTGGTGACGGAATCGGGGCGGTCGCCGCTGTGGTCGCTGCTGGGCTGGATGGCGATGCTGGCCGGCTTCATGATCCTCTCCTTCTACGTGGTGGTGGCCGGCTGGTCGTTCTCCTATCTGTGGAAGATGTTGACCGGTCAGCTCGCCGGCAGCGGCGTGGACGACATGGTGGCGATCTTCGTCGCCAACAACGAGAACCCCTTCAACCTGGGCTTCTGGAGCACCCTGGTGACGCTTCTGACCATGCTGATCGTGGGCAAGGGTGTGCAAGCGGGCATCGAGCGCAGCGTCAGTTGGATGATGCCGGGCATGGTCATCATGCTGCTCATACTGATCGGCTACGGCGTGTTCTCCGGCGGCTTCGGCGAGGCGTGGCGTTTCCTGTTCTCGTTCAATGCCGGCAGCCTGACCAGCGACGGCATGCTGGCTGCCCTGGGTCATGCCTTCTTTACCCTGTCGCTGGCCTCGGGGGCCATCCTCACTTATGGCAGCTACCTGCCGTCACGCACGTCCATTGCGCGCACCACCTTCAGCGTGGCGATTGCCGATACCCTGGTGGCGCTGATGGCGGGGCTGGCGATCTTCCCCATCATCTTCGCCAACGGCATGAACCCCGGCGAGGGGCCGGGTCTGATCTTCATGAGCTTGCCGCTGGCGTTCCAGGCCATGCCGCTGGGCACGCTGTTCGGCATCCTGTTCTTCGTCATGCTCTCCATGGCGGCGCTGACCTCGTCGATCTCCATGGTCGAGGCCACCGTCTCCTGGCTGGTGGACAACAAGGGCATCAGCCGACGCACCGCGGCCTGGGGTACCGGCATCGTGCTGTGGCTGGTGAGCACCCTGGCGATGTTGTCGTTCAATCTGGGGACCGACTGGACCCTGGCCGGCCGTCACTTCTTCGACTGGCTGGACTACCTCACCTCGCGCTGGATGATGCCGCTGGGCGGCCTGGGCATGGCGCTGCTGGCCGGCTTCGTGTTGAAGAGCGAGAGCTTCCGTGAGGAGCTGGGCCTCTCGGCGCAGTGGCATGCGCTGTGGCTGTTCATGGTGCGCTACGTGAGCCCGCTGGGCATCCTGGTGATCTTCGTCGATGCGCTGGGTATCGCGCGCCTGGAATTCGGCATGCACTGGCCCTGGCTGCTGGGCGTGCTGGCGCTGATCACCCTGCTCGGCGAGCTGGTGAGCCCGCGGCTGCGGCGTACCCTGGCCGGCTGAGCACTTGTCTGTCGTTGCACTTGAAGCTAATGTCGGGCCGGTTCGTTGGGAACGTCCTTCGAGGTGAAGAGAGATGATCAGAGTCGCGCTCGTGTTGTTCATGGCCGTGCTGATCGCCGGCTGCGCCGGACGCGGCGGCGGACAGGGCGAGCGCGTCTCGGCACCGTCCGGCTGGAACGGTGAGCAGGGCCAGGCTTCGTTCTATGCCGACCGCTATCACGGCCGCCAGACCGCCAGCGGCGAGCGCCACGACCGCAACGCGCTGACGGCGGCTCACCGCAGCCTGCCGTTCGGTACCCATGTGCGCGTCACGCGGCTGGACAACGGTCGTGAGACGGTGGTGCGCATCAACGACCGCGGCCCCTTCGTACGCGGCAGGGTCATCGACGTCTCGCGCCGCGCGGCTGAGGAACTCGACATGATCGGGCCCGGTGTGGTGAACGTGCGCCTGACGCCGGAGTGAGCGAGCCCGGCCGGCGGATGCCTCGGCCGTCCAGCCATGCGACAATGACGCTTTCGTTCACGTCGGGCTTCGCTCATGTCATCCCCGCGCAGTGAATCCATTGCCGAGCTTCAGAGTCTGCGCCGCGGACGTGCGCGGCGCAGCTGGCTGACGCGCAGTTTCCGCCTGCAGGTGATGTTGCTGGTAGGTGTGCTGCTGGCTGCCATGTTGCTGGCTCAAGGCGCCTATCTCAATCATCGCAAGGGCGAGATCATCAGCCACCAGATGGGCGAGCGCGCGCTGGCCGTGGCGCTCAGCGTGGCCAGCATCCCCGAGCTGATCGCCGCCTTCGACGACCCCGATCCGAGCGCCACCATCCAGCCCATCGCCGAACGCATCCGTCGCGAGACCGGGGCTCGCTACGTGGTGGTGGGCAATACCGAGAGCCTGCGCTATTCCCACCCCCTGCCGGAGCGCCTGGGCGAGTCCATGGTCGGCGGCGACAACGACCGCGCGCTGCTGCACGGCGAGTCCTACGTCTCCGAGGCGGTCGGTTCACTGGGCAAGGCGATGCGCGGCAAGACCCCGGTATTCGATGCCGAGGGCAACATCATCGGCATCGTCTCGGTGGGCTTCATGCTCGACCGCGTGGCCATGGACGTGGTCGAGCACACCAGCCTGGGCTGGTGGCTGGTGGCGCTGATGATCGTGCTCGGCTTCGCCGGTGCCTATCTGCTCTCACGTCATCTGAAAAAGGTGATCCTCGGTCTCGAGCCTTATGAGATCGCCCGGCTGGCGATGGAGAAGGAGGCCATTCTGCAGTCGATTCACGAGGGCATCCTGGCGGTGAACCGCGAAGGACAGATCACCCTGGTGAACCAGCAGGGCCGGCGTTTCCTCGGCCTGCCACCTGAGGAAGAGGTGCTGGGGCGGCCGATCCAGGAACTGGTGCCCAACTCGCGTCTCTCCGAGGTGCTGGAGCGGGGCGAGCGGCAGTTCGATCAGGAGATGTGGCTGGGCGATCACCCCGTGGTGGTCAACCGGGTGCCGATCGTCGACGCCGGCGAAGTGGAAGGGGCGGTGGCGACGTTCCGCAGTCGCCGCGAGATCGTCGAACTCTCCGATGCGCTGAGCGCTGCGAGCCGCGACGTGGACATGCTGCGTGCCCAGGCTCACGAGTATTCCAACAAGCTTTACACCATCTCGGGCATGCTCCAGCTCGATAGAGTCGAAGACGCTCTGGCGCTGATCCATCAGGAGAGCGAGCGCCAGCAGGCCCAGATGACCTTCCTCATGAAGCACGTGGCCGACCCGGTGGTGAGCGGTACGCTATTGGGCAAGCTGACCCGAGCGCGAGAGCTCGACGTGCATCTCGAGATCGACGAGCAGAGCTCGCTTTCCACTCCGCTGACCCTCACCGGCCAGGAGGTCGTCATGACGGTGATCGGCAACCTGATCGACAACGCTTTCCATGCGGTACGTCAGGGTGGGGCAAAAGGGCAGGTGCGGCTGTTCTTCACCGATCTCGGTGAGCAGATGCTGATCGAAGTGGAGGACAACGGCCCCGGCGTGCCGCCCGAACACGTCGAGGCCATCTTCAAGGAAGGTTTTTCCACCAAGCCCGGCAAGCACCGCGGTATCGGCCTGGCGCTGGTCAGTCGCCTGTGTCGCGAACATGGTGGAGCGATCACGCTGGAGGAGAGCGAGCTGGGCGGCGCCTGTTTCACGGTGGTGCTCTCTCGCTCCTTGTGTCGCACCGTGCAACCGGCGCAAGCCGAGAACCCATTACCATAATGCCAATATCCGTGGGGGAAAGAATGTACGAGGCAGGCTCGACGCCTGAAGAATACGGCATCCTGATCATCGAGGACGATTTCCGCATCGCCGAGATACATCGCGCCTTCATCGAGCAGAGCCAAGGCTTTCGAGTCGTGGGGATGGCTCGCAGTGGGGCAGAGGCGCGTGAGCTGATGGCGCAACATGCGGCAGAGGTCCATCTGGTGCTGCTGGATGCCTACCTGCCCGATGTCGAAGGGCTGGAGCTGCTGTGGGCGCTGCGCCGGGATCATGTGCACGTGGACATCGTCATGATCACTGCGGCAAGGGAGGTCGATACCATTTCCGAGGCGCTGCGCGGGGGAATCTTCGACTACCTGATCAAGCCCGTGGAGGCGGCGCGCATGGCGCAGATGCTGGCGCGTTTTCGTCGCGAACGCGAAGCCTTGGCGGCACGCCACGAGCTCAGCCAGGAGGAGCTCGATCGGGTGCTGTCGCGGCTGCGCCCGGAGGGAGCGCCGGGCAGTGCCGCGCGCAGCCTGCCCAAGGGCATCGATCGTCTGACGTTGCGTGCCGTGGTGGCGGCGTTGGACAGTGCTGGCAAGCCTCTGGCGGCCATGGACGTGGCGCGCGCCATGGGAGCGAGTCGCTCCACGGCACGGCGCTATCTGGAATTTCTGGTGTCGGTGCAGGTAGTTGGCGCCGAACTGGGCTACGGTGATGTAGGGAGACCTGAAAGACGCTACCGCCTCGTGGGTGATGCGGCGGCCTGGTGCGAAGAGAGTTGAGGGTGTCAGAGCGGCCCGTGAGCAAAATGAACAAAATGCACACAACGAACAGTTTATCGTTTATGCCCATAAACTTGCCGCTTCGTATCTGGTTCTTCTAACGTTCAACCTGTACGTGGGCATGAGACCCGCTGTCACAACAAGATCCTATCCAGGAGAACGCCATGACTGCCAAGCAACACCTCACCCGTTTCAGTGCCATCGTGCTGCCGCTCGCTGCGGTGGTGGGCATGAGCAGTGCGGCTCAGGCCGACGAGTGGACCCCGACCCGCAACATCGAGTTCATCGCCCCGGCCAACCCCGGCGGCGGCTGGGACACCCTGGTGCGCACCACCTCCCGCGTCATCCAGGAAGAGGGTCTGGCCGAGCGCAGCTTCGGTGCCATCAACGTACCGGGCGGCGGAGGTGCGGTGGCCTGGGCTCAGATCGCCCGTGACAGCGGCAACCCGCACAAGCTGTTCGCCACCAGCCCGCCGATCATTCTGGTGCCGCTGGCCGGCGCATCCCGCTACGACCACACCAGCTTCACGCCGATTGCCAGGCTGATCACCGATTACTCCATCGTGCTGGTACGCAACGACTCGCCCTACGAGGATCTGCCGTCGCTGATCGAAGCCATGGAGCAGAATCCCCAGCTCAGCGTCGGTGGCGGTAGCGCCCCGGGCTCCATGGACCACATCTCCATGGCCGGTCTGGCAGCGGCGGCGGGTCTGAACGCCTCAGACGTCAACTACATCCCGTTCTCCGGTGGTGGTGAAGCCATGACCAGCCTGATGGGCGGTCACGTGGAAGCGGTGATCACCGGCGCCGGCGAGGCTTCCGGTCAGCTTGGCGAGAACAGCCAGATCCGCGCCCTGGGCGTGTCTGCCCCCGAGCGTCTGGGTGGTGCTCTGGCGGAGGTGCCGACCTACCAGGAGCAGGATATTGATTACACCTTCGATATCTGGCGCGGTGTGATGGGCACCCCGGACATGCCGGCGGAGGCGGTGGCCTACTACGAGGATCTGTTCGCTCAGATGCTCGAGACCGACGGCTGGCAGCAGGCCCGCGAGCAGCTGGGCTGGATCGATGCCTATCAGGACAGCGAGGAGTTTGGCGCTTTCCTCGATGAGCAGAAAGAGCAGTTCAGCACCATTCTGGGCGACCTCGGTCTGCTGGGCGAATAACCCACCACGCTTCTGCGATTTTCGCTTCCCGGGTCCGGGCCTCGCCTAGCGAGGTCCGGGCATTCTCGAACGCCAAGAACTTGGGCGCTGCTCACGCGGCGGTAGCCCGGGACCGAATCCCATGACACGACTCAACTCCAACCAGGTCATTGCTCTCTTGCTGGCGCTGCTGTCGGTAGGCTATCTGGCCATGGCCTGGCAGATTCCCTCATTTCCGTTGCCGCGCCCGATCGATTCCGACCTCTTCCCCAAGGTGCTTGGCTTCACGTTGCTGGGGCTTTCGGTGCTGCTGTTTCTCGAGAAACCCAAGGCTCAGGACGTACCGGATGAGCTCGATCCCGAAGAGCAGCGGCTGCCGCTGCTGCTGCGGCCCTGGTCCCGCGTGGCGGTCACGGCGGTGGCGCTGGCGGTCTATGCCCTGATCCTGGTGCCGGTGGGCTTCGTGCTCAGCTCCGTGGCCCTGGTCTTCGGCCTGGCCGCCTACTACGGCTATCGCCGCCACTGGGTCAACCTGGCCACTGCGTTGGGCGTGGTGCTGGGGCTCTATCTGACCATGACGCGCATCATGGGCGTTTACCTACCCACCGGCGTGCTGCCGATCTGACTGGCCGGAGAGTGAGCCCATGGAAGCTTTCAACAATCTGATGTACGGCTTCAGCATCGCGCTGGAGCCGATCAATATCCTCTACGTCTTTGCCGGTGTCTTTGCCGGGACCATCATCGGCATGCTGCCGGGACTGGGGCCGATCAGCGCCCTGGCCCTGATGATTCCGCTGACCTTCGGCATGGAGCCGTCCTCGGGCCTGATTCTGATGGCGGGGGTGTACTACGGCGCGATCTTTGGCGGCTCTACCTCGTCGATCCTGCTCAATGCCCCTGGTGTGGCAGGTACGGTAGCGACTTCCTTCGATGGCTACCCGATGGCCAAGCAGGGCATGGCGGGCAAGGCGCTGGCCATTGCCGCCTACGCCTCCTTCATCGGCGGCACCGTCTCGATCATCTTCCTGATGATGGTGGCGCCTTTGCTCGGGCGGGTGGCGGTGAGCTTCGGCCCGGCCGAGTACTTCTCGCTGATGGTACTGGGTCTTACTGCAGTGGTATCGCTGTCCGACAAGTCGCTGGTCAAGGGGCTGATCGCCGCCGTGGTCGGGGTGATGATCTCAATCATGGGCATCGATCTGCAGACCGGCACCGAGCGCTTCACCTTCGGCACGGTGCATCTGCTCGACGGCATCGAGTTCCTGGTCGTGGCGCTGGGTATCTTCGCTCTGGCCGAGGTGTTCTACATGCTGCTCAAGGGCGGTGGCGGCAAGGAGCAGCCGCGTAACGCCATCGGTTCGCTCAAGCTCTCCAAGCAGGAGATCAAGCAGATCGCCCCGCCCATTGGCCGCAGCTCCATCCTGGGCTTCTTCACCGGCGTGCTGCCGGGTGCCGGTGCCACCATCGGCTCCTTCCTCGGCTACAGCATGGAGAAGCGTCTGGCCAAGGACGGTGACACCTTCGGCAAGGGCAACATCAAGGGCGTGGCGGCGCCGGAGTCGGCCAACAACGCCGCCTGTACCGGTTCCTTCGTGCCGCTGCTGACCCTGGGCGTGCCCGGTTCCGGTTCTACTGCGGTGCTGCTCGGCGCGCTGCTGGTAATGGGCGTGTCGCCCGGCCCGGCGATGCTGGTGGATCGTCCCGACGTCTTCTGGGGCGTGGTGGCGAGCATGTACTTGGGCAACATCTTCCTGCTGGTGCTCAACCTGCCGCTGATTCCGCTGATCGCCAAGATCCTCGACCTGCCGCGGCCGCTGCTGCTGTCACTGATCCTGATCTTCTGCATGATCGGGGTGTACGGCATGAGCTTCAGCGTCTTCGATCTGCTGCTGCTGCTCGGCTTCGGCCTGTTGGGGCTGGGCATGCGCTTGTTCGGCTTCCCGGCTGCGCCGCTGATCCTGGCGCTGATTCTCGGCGACATCATGGAGGAGTCCATGCGCCGGGCGCTGCAGATCTCCGGAGGAGACTGGTCGATCTTCATCGACAAGCCGATCTCCATGTGGCTGTTGATCATTGCCGCGCTGTCACTGACTCTGCCGCTGATCAAGCGCGTAATGGCACGCCGCAGCGTTTGATAACCTGAACCTTCCTGCCTTGAAACGGGGGTGCCGAGCGATCGGCGCCCCCGCTTTCGTTTCCGCTTTTTCCCGTTGCACTGCCATGGTGCTTCGTGGTGGTGCAGCCGCTCCGTCGCGGCGCGTTCATGGCGCCCAAAGCTGCACGTCTGAGGTGCGTAAACGGTAAATTATTCTTTTCTTGCTTTACTTAACCATCCGTTATCCAAAGACTTTTCAGCACTTGCCGCATGATGGCGCACGCTTTGCAGAGACAGGAGGCCTAGTGCTGTGTGGCCAATGTCGGCTGCACATGACCTTCACAACAAGTCCCTCTCTCAGAGGGCGCAAGGAGGTTCGCTTGAACGCTTCCCGACGCATCATGTCTTTCCCGCTTCGTTCCACCACCCTGGCCCTGATGGCAGCGGTTTCCCTCGGCTCTGCCAGTCAGGCACTGGCCCAGGAGGACCCCATCAAGGTGGGAATCCTGCACTCGCTGTCCGGCACCATGGCCATCAGTGAATCGACCCTGAAAGACACAGTGGAGATGCTGATTGCCCAGCAGAACGAGCAGGGCGGTCTGCTGGGACGTCAGCTCGAAGCGGTGGTGGTCGATCCGGCTTCGAACTGGCCGCTGTTCGCCGAGCGGGCGCGTGAGCTGCTCGAACAGCACCAGGTGGACGTGGTATTCGGCAACTGGACCTCGGTATCGCGCAAGGCGGTGCTGCCGGTGTTCGAGGAGCTCAACGGTCTGCTGTTCTATCCGGTCCAGTACGAGGGCGAGGAGTCTTCCGAGAACGTCTTCTACACCGGGGCGGCCCCCAACCAGCAGGCCATTCCCGCCGTGGACTACCTGATCAACGAGATGGGCATCGAGCGCTTCGCGCTGCTCGGCACCGATTACGTCTATCCGCGTACCACCAACCGCATCCTCGAGGCCTACCTCAAGGAAGAGCACGGTGTGGCGGACGACGACATCATGATCAACTACACCCCCTTCGGCCACAGCGACTGGCAGAACATCGTTGCCGAGGTGCGCCGCTTCGGCAGCGAAGGCAAGCCTACTGCGGTGGTCTCGACCATCAACGGCGACGCCAACGTGCCGTTCTACCGTGAACTGGGCAACCAGGGCGTGGACGCCGGTGACATTCCGGTCATCGCCTTCTCGGTGGGCGAGCAGGAGCTGACCGGTGTCGATACCGCCCCGCTGGTCGGTCATCTGGCCGCCTGGAACTACTTCATGAGCGTTGACACCGATGCCAACTACGACTTCATCGACGCCTGGATCGAGTGGACCGGCGACGAAGAGGCGGTAACCAACGACCCGATGGAGGCCCATTACATCGGCTTCAACATGTGGGCCGAGGCGGTACGCAAGGCAGGCACCACCGATCCCGATGCCATCAAGGACGCCATCATCGGCGTGGTGGTACCCAATCTTTCCGGCAGCTATGCGGCGATGATGCCCAACCACCACATCACCAAGCCGGTGCTGATCGGTGAGATCCAGGACAACGGCCAGTTCGACATCGTATGGCAGACGCCCTCCACGGTTGCCGGCGATGCCTGGTCCGATTACCTGCCGGGTTCCCGCGATCTGATGGCCGACTGGCAGGCGCCGATGCGCTGCGGCAACTTCAATGTCGCCACCGGTCGCTGCGGTGGCAGCACGGCGGCCGAAGAGGCCGAAGCAGCACTCGCCGAGTAAGTGGTACCCCGCCCCCGCTGCCCAAGTGCAGCGGGGGAGCACGCCTTCTCTATCGTTTCCGAGGAACGCTCCGATGAGATACCCCCCCATGCTTGGGCCAGCGACGGCCGGGGCGAGGGCCGGCACCGATGCCGCCGAGGATGAACGTACCTCCCAGAGCCGGGGCTCGTGGCTGCTGGTTCTCGCTCTGAGCCTCCTGCTGATGCTCGGTCTCTCCATGACGACCCCCGCAGCGGCGCAGGATGCCGCGCCGGCCGACGATGTTGCCGCCATGACGCTGCTCGAGGCGCTGGATGTCGATTCGTTTCCCGCCAAGGGCAGGGCCATCGAGGCCATCGTGCACAGCGACGATCCCCGCGCCCGCGACTGGCTGCAGGCGCTGCTCGACGGGCGCCTGCAGCGCGCCGGCGACGGCCGCTTCGTGGTGGTGCTCGACAATACCGGTCGCGACTGGCCGGTACAGGATGCGCTGAGCGGCGAGCCGCTGGGCCAGATGTCGCGCCGTGAGCTGGATCGTATCGGCATCAACAATGCGCTGCGCAACCAGCTGCGCAGCGCCATTGCCGTGGTCGATCTCTACGCCGCCGATGTCGGGCTGCGCCGCGCTTCTGCCGAGCGTCTGCTGGGCGAAGTCGATGGCGATCTGGCCGGACCGCTGGCCGAGGTGATCGAAGAAGAGCCGGACGCCAGGGTGCGCGAACGGCTGGTCCAGGCCCTGGCCATCTACCGTCTCGAGCAGGGTGAACTCGAGGCCATAGATGACTTGCAGGGTAGCCTGCACCCCCGGGTACGCGTCGCCCTCAACCGTGCCGCCAACGGCGACGATCCGATCGTGGCCGACGCCGCCCGTGAGGCATTGAACGGCATCGAGCAGATGCTCAAGCTCAACCGCGCCGCCGAGACGCTCTACTTCGGTCTTTCGCTCGGCTCGGTGCTGGTACTCGCCGCCATCGGCCTGGCCATCACCTTCGGCGTGATGGGCGTGATCAACATGGCTCACGGCGAGCTGATCATGCTCGGTGCCTATACCACCTGGGCCATGCAGCAACTGCTGCCCGGTCAGCCGGGGTTGGCCTTGATCCTGGCGATCCCGGCCGGCTTCCTGGTGGCAGCTCTGGCGGGTATCGCCATCGAGCGTGGCGTCATTCAGTTCTTGAAAGGGCGGCCGCTGGAAACGCTGCTGGCCACCTTCGGCATCAGCCTGATCCTGCAGCAGCTGGTGCGCACCGGCATTTCGCCGCTCAACCGCACCGTGATCACGCCGGAGTGGATGAGCGGCTCCATTGCCGTCAACGATGCGCTCTCCCTCACCCTCAATCGAATGTACGTGCTCGGCTTTGCCCTGGTGGTGTTCGCCGTACTGATGCTGATCATGCGCCGCACCCGGCTAGGGCTCGAGGTGCGGGCGGTGACCCAGAACCGCGCCATGGCGCGCTCCATGGGCATTCGCGCCACCCGAGTCGACATCATGACCTTCGCCCTGGGCTCCGGGGTGGCGGGGCTGGCCGGCGTGGCCCTCAGCCAGCTCACCAACGTCGGCCCCAACCTGGGCCAGAACTACATCATCGACTCCTTCATGGTGGTGGTGTTCGGCGGTGTGGGCAACCTGTGGGGCACCCTGGTGGCAGGCCTTTCGCTGGGTGTGATCAATCAGGTGCTGGAGCCCTGGGCCGGTGCCGTGATGGCCAAGATCATCGTGCTGGTGTTCATCATCCTGTTCATTCAAAAGCGCCCCCGCGGACTCTTCCCGCAGAAGGGCCGGGCGGCGGAGGGCTGATCCATGGATTCTTCTCGACTCTGGCTGCTGCGGCCGTTCGGCGAGCGCTCGACGCTGATCTTTCTTGGCGTACTGCTGGCGGCCATGACGCTGGTGACGCTGCTGCACGTGGCGGTACCGCCTGGTCACCCGCTCTACGTCAGCGCTTATACCGTTAACTTGTTCGGCAAGTACCTGAGCTATGCGCTGCTGGCGGTGGCAGTGGATCTGGTGTGGGGCTATCTCGGTATCCTCAGCCTCGGGCACGGCGCTTTCTTCGCCCTGGGCGGCTACGCCATGGGCATGTACCTGATGCGCCAGATCGGCGACCGCGGCGTCTACGGCCACCCGGAGCTGCCCGATTTCATGGTGTTCCTCAACTGGGACAGCCTGCCGTGGTACTGGTACGGCTTCGACATGGCCTGGTTCGCCTTTCTGATGGTGTTGCTGGTGCCGGGGGCGCTGGCGCTGGTGTTCGGCTTCCTGGCGTTCCGCTCGCGGGTCACCGGGGTCTATCTGTCGATCATCACCCAGGCGCTCACCTTCGCCCTGATGCTGGCCTTCTTCCGCAACGAGATGGGCTTCGGCGGCAACAACGGACTGACCGACTTCCGCGAGATTCTCGGCTTCAACCTGCGCAGCAGCGAGACCCGGCTGGGCCTTTTCCTGGCCACCGGCGTGGCCCTGGCGCTGGGTTACGTGCTGTGCCGGGCCATCGTCACCAGCAAGCTGGGCCGGGTGTGCGTGGCGACCCGCGACGCCGAGGCGCGCACGCGCTTTCTCGGCTACCGGGTCGAGCGCTTCCAGCTGTTCGTGTTCACGGTCTCGGCCATGCTGGCGGGGCTTGCCGGGGCGCTCTACGTGCCCCAGGTCGGCATCATCAACCCCAGCGAGTTTTCGCCGCTGTTCTCCATCGAGATCGTGCTGTGGGTGGCGCTGGGCGGCCGGGCGACGCTCTACGGGGCGGTGATCGGGGCGATACTGGTCAACTATGCCAAGACGGTCTTCACCGGGGCAATGCCGGACGCCTGGCTGTTCGCCCTGGGCGGACTCTTCGTGCTGGTCACGGTGTTCCTGCCCAAGGGTGTGGCAGGGCTGCTGGCGCTCAGGCTGCGCCGCCGCCGAGACGGTGACGGTTCGTTTTCCGGCAAGGAGGCATCGGCATGAGCATTCTGCGTTCCCTGGCCAGCCGTGACCGGGTCTTCGATTTCCTGGTACCCGTGGAGTCGCCGGTCGACGTGCGGCACGGGCCGATCCTCTACCTGGAGGACGTGACGGTCAGCTTCGATGGCTTCAAGGCGATCAACGCACTCAACCTGACCATCGACGACGGCGAGCTGCGCTGCATCATCGGGCCCAACGGTGCCGGCAAGACCACCATGATGGACATCATCACCGGCAAGACCCGGCCCGACAGCGGCCAGGTCTGGTTCGGCAGCCGTCACGACCTGCTGACCATGAACGAGCCGGAGATCGCCAGTCTCGGCATCGGCCGCAAGTTCCAGAAGCCCACGGTGTTCGAAGCGCTCACGGTGTTCGAGAACCTGGAGCTGGCGATGGCCGCCGACAAGCGCATCCTGCCCACGCTCACCGCCCGCATCAACGGCGAGATTCGCGATCGCATCGACGAGATCCTGGAGATCATCGGCCTGAAGGCACTGCACGCCCGCCCGGCGGGCATTCTCTCCCATGGTCAGAAGCAGTGGCTGGAGATCGGCATGCTGCTGATGCAGCGGCCGCGGCTGCTGCTGGTGGACGAGCCGGTGGCGGGCATGACCGAGCAGGAGATGGAGCGTACCGCCGAACTGCTCACCGGGCTTGCCGGCAAGCAATCCGTTGTCGTGGTGGAGCACGACATGGGCTTCGTGCGTTCCATCGCGCGCAAGGTGACGGTGCTGCATCAGGGCAGCGTACTGGCGGAGGGCAGCATGGATCAGGTCTCCAGCGACCCACGGGTGATCGAAGTCTACCTGGGTGCCGAAGCCGAAGAGGAGACGCTCTGATGCTGGCGATCGACAAGCTCAACCAGTTCTATGGCGAGAGCCACACTCTGTGGGATCTCGACCTGGCCGTGCCAGCCGGGAAGTGTACCTGCGTGATGGGCCGCAACGGGGTGGGCAAGACCACCCTGATGAAGGCCGTCATGGGCGAGGTGAAGGTCTCCTCCGGCAGCATTCGCTATGCCGACGATGTCGAGCTGACCAAGCGGCGGGTGGAGGATCGCTCGCGTTTGGGAATCGGCTACGTGCCCCAGGGGCGGCAGATCTTCCCCTTGCTCACCGTGGAAGAGAACCTGCGCACCGGTCTGGCGGCTCGCGGCGACGGCAGGCGCACCATTCCGGAGCGCATCTATGAGCTCTTTCCGGTGCTCAAGGAGATGAAGCACCGCCGTGGCGGGGATCTCTCCGGCGGCCAGCAGCAGCAGCTGGCCATCGGCCGTGCCCTGGTGATCGAGCCTCGCCTGTTGATCCTCGATGAACCGGGCGAGGGCATTCAGCCCAATATCGTCACCCTGATCGGCGAGGTGATTCGTAAGCTGATCGAGGAGGACGGTCTCACCGTGCTGCTGGTGGAGCAGAAGCTGCCCTTCGCACGCAAGTACGCCGACCGTTTCGTGATCATGGATCGCGGCAGGCCGGTAGCCAAGGGTGAGATCGCAGAACTCTCCGATGCGCTGATCAAGGAACACCTGACGGTATAGGGCGACTGTGGCGATGCCCGCACCAGAAGGGTGCTGCGAACGAAAATGGTGCATTAGGTTGGTGCAAAAGCGCCGAACTGGCGCACCAAAAGGAGTCGGTGAGTCGTGGCTGCGGCTCGCCGATTTTTTATAAGGTGTTGTTTATAAAAGCGAGTTGGGGCGATTCACCAAGCTGGTACGACCCTTGCTGAAGGGTTGGTCAGATATGTATGCCACGAGCCGCCAATGACCGCTTTCGCCAACTCCGCTTTCGCCAAGCCAGCGACGCACTCCGGCCATCGCTTCGATGCCGAGCGTCACTGGGCGGCGTCGCTGACGCTCGGCTTCGACTGCCGCGATGGGCATACGCGTATGGTCGAGGCGCGCCACCGCGGCCCGCTACGGGTGCAGCGGCCTTTCTACCCGGAAGGGCGAGATGGCGCCTGCCACGTCTACTTGCTGCATCCACCCGGCGGGTTGGTCAGCGGCGATGCCTTGAGCATCGCCGCGCGGGTCGAGCCGCAAGCCCATGCGCTGCTGACCACGCCTGCCGCCAACAAGCTCTACCGGGCCGACAGCCACGGCGTGGCCTGGGAACAGCGCACCAGTCTTAAGGTATCGCAGCACGGCATTCTCGAATGGCTGCCCCAGGAGACCATCGCCTTCGATGGCTCGCGGGGCGTGCAGGAGACGCTCATCGAACTCGATGCGGGGGCGCGCTGCCTGGGCTGGGAAGTACTGGCGCTGGGCCGGCCGGCGAGCCGACTGCCTTATGTGTCGGGGCGCATCGATCAGCGCTTTCGGCTGTATCGCGACGGCAAGCCACTGTGGCTGGAGCGCCAACCGCTCGATCCGGCTCACCCGCGCTTCACCGGCCGCTGGGGGCAGGGCGGCGCCAGCGTACAGGCCACTTTATGGGCCGTGGGTCTCAGTGACGAAACCGCCGCCATCGAGGCACTGCGTGAGGCGCTCGCGGCGAGCCCGCGCTGGGCGGTGACCGTGCGCCACGGCGTACTGCTGCTGCGTTACCTGGGCCATGAACGCAACGAAGCCTGGGAGATCTGCCGGCAGGCCTGGGCCTGCCTGAGGCCGCTGCTCATCGGTGTGCCCGCTCATCCGCCCCGTATCTGGTTCACCTGACTCACCAGGAGAGACGCATGGAACTGACCCCGAGAGACAAGGACAAGCTGCTGCTGTTCTCCGCCGCCCAGCTGGCCGAACGACGCCGGGCCCGCGGCCTCAAGCTCAACTATCCAGAGGCCGTGGCGCTGATCAGCTTCGAGATCATGGAAGGCGCGCGCGACGGGCGCAGCGTGGCCGAGCTGATGAGCTACGGCCGCGAGATCCTCGGCCGCGACGATGTGATGGAGGGGGTAGCCGAGATGGTGCACGAGGTGCAGGTCGAGGCCACCTTTCCCGACGGCACCAAATTAGTGACTGTCCACTCACCCATTGTGTAAGGAGCCATCCATGATTCCTGGTGAGTATCAGCTGAAGGACGGCGAGATCGAGCTTTGCGCCGGGCGCGAGCGGATCACGCTGGAGGTGGCCAATACCGGCGACCGGCCGATCCAGGTCGGCTCCCACTATCACTTCGCCGAAACCAACCCGGCGCTGGTCTTCGACCGTGCCAAGGCGCGCGGCTTTCGCCTGGACGTGGCGGCGGGAACGGCGATTCGCTTCGAGCCGGGCCAGACCCGTGAAGTCACGCTGATCCCCTTTGCCGGCAGCCGTCACATCTACGGCTTCCGCGGTGAGGTGATGGGCCCGCTCTCTATCGCGCCCGCCCCCGCGCGCAAATCGTCATCCGGCGACGCAGCGAATGGAGACCCGTCATGAGCACGCCTAACAAGATCAGCCGGCAGGCCTATGCCGACATGTACGGCCCCACCGTGGGCGACCGAGTGCGTCTGGGCGACACCGAGCTGTGGATCGAGGTGGAGCGCGACGCCACCCACTACGGCGAGGAGGTGAAGTTCGGCGGCGGCAAGGTGATCCGCGACGGCATGGGCCAGAGCCAGCGCGCCGACGCCACGGTGATGGACACGGTGATCACCAACGCCCTGATCCTCGACTGGTGGGGCATCATCAAGGCCGATGTCGGCATCCAGGCGGGCCGAATCGCGGCCATCGGCAAGGCGGGCAACCCGGACACCCAGCCCGACGTGGAGATCGTCATCGGCCCCGGCACCGAGATCATCGCCGGCGAGGGCAAGATCCTCACCGCCGGCGGAATCGATGCTCACATCCACTTCATCTGCCCCCAGCAGGTGGAGGAGGCGCTGATGAGCGGCATCACCACCATGCTCGGCGGCGGCACCGGACCTGCCACCGGCAGTAATGCCACCACCTGCACGCCGGGCGCCTGGCACATCGGCAGAATGCTGCAGGCGGTGGACGAGCTGCCGATGAACATCGGCCTGCTCGGCAAGGGCAACGCCAGCCTGCCCGAGGCGCTGGAAGCGCAGATCGAGGCGGGCGTCATCGGCCTCAAGCTGCACGAGGACTGGGGCACCACGCCGGCCTCCATCGACACCTGCCTGAGCGTGGCCGAGCGCTACGACGTGCAGATCGCCATCCATACCGACACGCTCAACGAGTCGGGCTTCGTCGAGGACACCCTGGCTGCCTTCAAGGAGCGTGGCATCCACACCTACCACACCGAGGGCGCCGGTGGCGGTCACGCGCCGGATATTCTCATCGCCTGCTCCAAGCCCTACGTGCTGCCGTCGTCGACCAACCCGACGCGACCCTACACGATCAACACCATCGACGAGCATCTCGACATGCTGATGGTGTGTCACCACCTCGATCCCAACATTCCCGAGGACGTGGCCTTCGCCGACTCGCGCATTCGCCGCGAGACCATCGCTGCCGAGGACATCCTGCAGGACATGGGGGTGATCTCGATGATCGCCTCGGACTCCCAGGCCATGGGGCGGGTGGGGGAGGTGGTGTGCCGCACCTGGCAGACCGCTCACAAGATGAAGGTGCAGCGCGGCCTGCTGCCGGAGGACGAGGCGCTCGGCGCCGACAACTTTCGCGCCCGGCGCTACATCGCCAAGTACACCATCAACCCGGCGATCACCCATGGCATCGCCCATGAGGTGGGCTCCATCGAGGTGGGCAAGCTGGCCGACCTGGTGCTGTGGAGCCCCGCCTTCTTCGGCGTCAAGCCGGCGCTGATCCTCAAGGCCGGCATGATTGCGGCGGCGCCGATGGGCGACCCCAACGCGTCTATCCCCACGCCGCAGCCGGTGCACTACCGTCCCATGTTCGGTGCCTTCGGCCGGGCGGCGAGCCAGAGCCGCGTGAGCTTCGTCAGCCAGGCGGCGCTGGACGCCGGCGTCGGCGAGCGGCTGGGGCTCGCGAGCCCACTGGTGGCGTGCAAGAGCGTGCGCGGGGTGCGCAAGAGCGACATGAAGCTCAACGACGCCTGCCCCGAGCTCAGCGTCGATCCGCAGACCTATGAGGTGCGCTGTGACGGCGAGCTGCTGACCTGCGAGCCGGCTACCGAGCTGCCATTGGCGCAGCGCTACCACCTGTTCTGAAGCCTTCGAGGATGGTGCCATGCTCGCAACCCCGCACTCACCACGCCACGCGCCCGAAACCCTGGCATTCCGGTCGGACTCCTGCGGTCGGAAAGACGGCACATCCCTGTGCCGGCTTTCCTCGATCTTCATCCATGAAGATCGCCCGCATCGTCTCGCCCGGACTGCCAGCGGTCGCGCGAGGTGGTTCGGCGGGGTGCGGTCTGTCACCGGCATGGCCCAGGGCCTGAATTCAACGAGGCAATCGCAATGCTGAAACTGATCGAACGTCTGGGACCCATCGAGGGGCGCCAGGCCAGCGACACCCTCACGCTGCCCTATGAGCTGCGTATTCGCGGTCGGCTCAAGGCGGTCAGCGACTCCGGTCGCGATCTGGGGTTGTTTCTCGACCGTGGCCCGGTGTTGCGCCATGGCGAGGGGCTGCGCGCCGAGAGTGGCGAGATCGTGCGGGTCAGGGCTGCCGACGAGCCGGTGGTGACCGCGCGGGTCGAAGCGGGCTTGCCCCTGGCACGGCTCGCCTACCACCTTGGCAATCGCCACGTGCAACTGGCACTGGGTGAGGACTGGCGGGGTGGTTACGTACGCTTCCCGCCGGATCACGTCCTGGAGGAGCTGGCCGAGCTGCTGGGGGCGAGCCTGGAGCGGCACGAGGCGCCTTTCGACCCCGAGCCGGGCGCCTACAACCAGCTGGGCCATTCACATGCTCATGGTCATGACCACGACCATGCTCATGATCACAGCCACGACCATAGCCACGACCACAGCCATGGGCATCACCATGCCCCGTGAGGCAGCGTCCGCGGCGGTCACGGCCCAGGGCGACGACCTGGCGCTGCTGGGGCTGTTGCAACTGGTCAGCCCGGCGCTGCCGATCGGCGCCTTCGCCTTCTCCCAGGGCCTTGAGAGCGCCTTCGAGCTGGGCTGGGTAAAGGACGAGGCGAGCCTCGGCGACTGGCTGACCGGCGTGCTTGATGACGGCCTGACCCGCTGCGAGCTGCCGGTGCTGGCGCGCCTGCAGCGGGCCTGGGCAGAGCGGGACACCGAGGCGATCGCTCAATGGGATGGCTGGCTTGCCGCCAACCGCGAAACCGCCGAGCTGGCCGCCGAGGATTCGCGCCTGGGTGCCTCGCTGGCGCGGCTGCTGGGCAGCCTGGGGTTGCTGCCCGTTGATCGTTCGGTCGAGTCGCCCGCGCTGCCGGCAGGGGCGGGCTACGTGACGGTGTTTGCCTGGGCCGCCCAGGTACGTGGGGTGGCGCCGCGCCAGGCCATGCTCGGCTTTGCCTGGGCTTGGCTCGAGAACCAGCTGGCGGTGGCCTGCAAGGCGTTGCCGCTGGGGCATACCGCCGCTCAGCGCCTGGTCGAGCGGCTGCGCCCGGCGTTGGTCGCCGCGGTAGACGAGGCGCTCGTGCTCGAGGACGACGAACTCGGCCCTGCGCTGCCCGGCCTGGCGCTGGCCAGCGCGTTGCACGAAACGCAGTACTCGAGGCTTTTTCGGAGTTGATTGCGATGGTCAGCCAGCCAGTCCGCTGCGCTCACCACACCACGCGCTCGAAACCCTGGCGCTCCGGCCGGACTCCCGCGGTCGGAAAGACGGCACATCCCTGTGCCGGCTTTCCTCGATCTTCATCCATGAAGATCGCCCGCGTCGTCTCGGCCATCGCCCCAGCGATCGCGTGAGGTGGATTCGGCAGCAACTGGTCTGGTGCCTGTCGACATACACAGTGCCGCTAAGGTGGCCAAGGAGACAAAGATGACACATTGCCTACGCGTCGGCGTCGGTGGCCCGGTGGGGTCCGGCAAGACGGCCCTGCTCAAGCAGCTGTGCCTGGCGCTGCGCGACCACTACGACATCGCCGTGGTGACCAACGACATCTACACCCGCGAGGATGCCGACTTCCTGCTGCGCCACGAGGCGCTGCCGGCCGACCGCATTCTCGGCGTGGAGACCGGAGGCTGCCCGCACACGGCGATCCGCGAGGATGCCTCGATGAACCTCGCCGCCATCGACGAACTGCAGGAGCGGCATCCAGGCCTGGAGCTGGTGCTGGTGGAGTCCGGTGGCGACAACCTCTCGGCCACCTTCAGCCCCGAGCTTTCCGACCTGACCCTCTACGTGATCGACGTCTCCGCCGGCGACAAGATCCCGCGCAAGGGCGGCCCCGGTATCACCAAGTCGGATCTGCTGATCATCAACAAGATCGACATCGCCGAGCAGGTTCACGCCTCGCTCGAGGTGATGGAGCGCGATTCGAAGAAGATGCGCGGCGAGCGCCCGTTCGTCTTCACCAATCTCTACGATGGCGTCGGCCTCGAGGAGATCATCCGTTTCATTCTTGACCGCGGCATGCTGCCGGAGCGCCGGCCCCAGGCTCAGCCGGCCAGTGCCTGACGACCATTCGACTACCTTCGGCTAGGAGATCGCCATCATGAAAACGACCTGTTCATCATCCACACAGCTGGCTCTGCTCGCGGCACCGATGCTTCTCCTCCTCGCCGGTCTGGCCGTGGCCCACCCAGGGCACGACCATGTCCACGGCGGTGGTTTTGCCGCCGGCCTGGCTCACCCGCTGCTGGGGCTCGACCACCTGCTGGCGATGCTGGCGGTGGGGCTGTGGAGCCTGCGTCAGAGCCGGGCCTTCAGCCTTGCTGCGCCGGCTCTGGCCGCGGGCGGCATGTTGTTGGGAGCGGGGCTGGCCTGGGCCGGCATGGTATTGCCGGGCGTGGAGTTCGGCATCGCCATGTCGGTACTGCTGGCAGGGGTGCTGATCGCGGCGCTGGTCAAGGTACCCACGCTAGTGGGGGCTGGTGTGGTCGTGCTGTTCATGCTGTTCCACGGCCATGCCCATGGCAGCGAGATGCCCCACGGTGCCTCCATGCTGGCCTATCTGGCCGGCTTCACCCTGGCGACGCTGGCCATCACCTACGCAGGGCGTGCGGCGGGGGCGTTCCTGATGGCGCGTGAGAACCGTATCCTGCGGGCGCTGGGCGTTGCGATCGCCGCTGCCGGGGCGCTGTTCGCCCTGGGCTGATCCTTACTCGCAATC
The DNA here is from genome assembly GCF_900108215.1 of Billgrantia desiderata. Classification (NCBI taxonomy): domain Bacteria; kingdom Pseudomonadati; phylum Pseudomonadota; class Gammaproteobacteria; order Oceanospirillales; family Halomonadaceae; genus Billgrantia; species Billgrantia desiderata. The sequence continues at coordinate 20,936 of NZ_FNVC01000001.1, forward strand.
CTGGTTTTGTCGCGCCCGGCTTCGGCCGGGCGCGCCGTATTAGCAAAAGTTGACAGAAAACGCGCCGCCACCCAGCTTTAAGGGGATGCTTGGGGAAAGGAGAGCGCATGGATACGCTACTGCTGGCGATCAAGATCGTCGTGACTCTGCTGGTCGCGATTCTCTTCGTGCAGAACATCACCCTGGTCGAGGTGCGCTTCCTTACTTGGGGAATGCGGATGCCGTTGGCGCTACTGCTGCTGGTGATCTATGTGCTGGGCATGGTCAGTGGCAAGTCGCTGTTTCACCTGTTGGGTCGGCTACGGAATGATCGCAAGCGGCCAATGAGGTGAGTCAGTTGCTGACGAGACCCTCTGCCGTTGCCTTGCATCGTCTCGCTTCGTTGCTTGCCTTTCTGCTGTTGATCGGCCTTGCCCTTCAGGCAGGGCGGGTCCAGCAGGCACTTCTCGTTGCCAATGAGGCCGTCGATGACGGCCTGGCGCTGATCTCGTCGATCCAGGATCTCCAGTTGTCCCTGCTCGAAGTGGAAACCGGTGAGCGCGGCTTCGTGATCACCGGGCGCAGCGACTACCTGGTTCCTTACCGCAGCGCTCGGGAGCGTCTCGATGCCGAGCGTCGCTTGCTGCGCGAACGACTCGAATCCGGAGAGCGCATGTCTGCCGAGCAGCTTGCGACTCTCGAGACCTTGATCGACCAGCGGGTGAGCATCGCCGAAAGCAACATCGCCGTACGCGAGAGCGATGGGCTCGAGGCCGCAACGCTGCGTCTCTTGGCGGCCGGAGGTCGCCAGACCATGGTGCGTATCCGCGACATCCTCGATCCCCTCAAGAGCGACGAACGCGAGCTGCTCGCAATGCAGAGCGAGCGTGCCGCCGAGCAGGCCGGCCGTGCCAGACAGGTGGGTATCATCGGTGTGGCGTTCGTGGTGATCCTCTTCGTGGCGGCCTACGGCGCGCTGAACCGCGTACTCACCATTCGTCGCCAGCTGCTCGAGGACGCCGAGCATCGTGAGGCGAGGTTGCAGGCCCTGCTGCACACCGTGCCCGACGAACTCTATGTCATCGATGCCGAGCGGCGCATTCATCGCCTGGTGGGGGAGACGCCGGTGTCCGAGCCCTTCGCCCGCGAGCTGCATGAACGCCTGGCAGAGAGCGGTAGCGAAGGGCTGATGCACAGCTTCGTCTGGCACGACCCCGACGATATCGAATACGAGGTGCGCATGCTGCCGACGCGGGACGGCGAGCACCTCGTCATCGCCCGTGACATCACCGACCGGTTGCGCAGTCGGCGCCGGCTGCGCGACCAGCAAATGTACCTGCGACGGGTGGTGGATGCCGACGAGAACCTGATCTTCTCGCGCGATGCAGATGGACGCTTCCTGCTGTGCAATCAGTCGTTTGCCGGATTCTTCGGGCTGCGCCCGAGCGAGGTCGAGGGGCGCCGGCCGTCGGAGCTGGATCAGGGTTCGCTGCTGCGCCCGCTGAGCGTCGGTGACAATGAGTTGCTGGCCGGACGCGACGAGCTACGTGTCCCGGAACTGCGCTTACGCGACAGCGAGGGCAATGAGCACTGGCTGCAGATGCTCAAGCGCCCGCTGACGCTATCCGACGGCAGTCAGCACTTGCTGGCCGTGGCCGTGGACATTACCCAGCGGCGCGAGATGGAGCGCATGAAGGCGGAATTCATCGCCACCGTCAGCCATGAGCTGCGCACCCCGCTGACCGCGGTGAAAGGGGCGCTGAGCATGCTGCAGCAGGGTTATGGCGGCGATCTGCCCGGCGATGCCCGGACGCTGGTTCAGGTGGCGGAGAAGAACGGTCAGCGCCTGGTGCATCTCATCGATGACATTCTCGACATCGAGAAGCTCGAGGCAGGTCAGTTGGAGGTCCGGCTACAGCGCGTCGAATTGACGGCGCTGGTGGAGCAGGCGCTGGTCGACAACGCCCCCTACGCGGAGAGCTTCGGGGTGACGCTGCAACTGGAGCGGCTCCAGCCGCAGCGGCAGGCCGAGCTGGAGCTGGACCCGCATCGCTTCGCTCAGGTGCTCGCCAACCTGATTTCCAATGCCTGTAAACATTCGCCGGCCAATGCGGCCGTCACGCTATCCGTCGGCCCGGTGCGGGACGCAGCGGCGCAGTGGTGGCAGGTATCGGTGCGGGACCGGGGCGAGGGCATACCGCTGGAGTTTCAGGCGCGCGTCTTCGAACGCTTTGCCCAGGCCGACAGTTCCGACCGGCGACGCATCGGCGGCACCGGGCTCGGGTTGTCGATCACCCGCGGTCTGGTTCACGCCATGGGCGGCGAGATCGACTTCACCTCGGTGCCCGGGAATGGCAGCGAGTTTCGAGTCCGTTTCCCTGCCTTGCCGGCGCCCGACGAAATCGCGAACCAAGAAGAGGGTTGATCATGACGACGAGCGAAACCAAGCCCCGCATCCTGATGGTGGAGGACGAGGAGGACATCGCTTTCTTGATTCGCTTCCTGCTCGAGCGGCAGGGATTCGAGGTAGTGCATGCGCCGGACGGTCGCCGGGCGCTGGAACTGCTGACGGACATAGCGCCGGTGAACCTGGCGCTGCTCGACATCATGCTGCCCTACCACGACGGGCTTGAGATCCTCGAACGGCTGCGTGGCCTTCCGGCCTGGCAGGACGTGCCCGTCATCATGCTCACGGCCAAGGCACGCGAGGCCGATGTGGTGCGGGCGCTAGAGCTGGGGGCCGACGATTACGTGACCAAGCCGTTCCAGCCGGAGGAGCTGCTGGCCCGGCTGCGGCGTTTCATGAGGAGGCGTTGATGCAATGGATGGTTGATGCCCGGCATGCCGCGCTCGGCGCCGCCATCGGCACGATGGTACTGGGGCTGGGAATGGCTTCGGCTGGGCAGGCCCAGGAGCGGCGCACCGAAGTGGAGGCTTCGCTGCGTTACGATGCGCTGGACAGCGGCTTCGACGACTGGCTGACCCAGCGTCTCGACGTGCAGTCGAGCCGCCGCGGAGAGCCTACCTGGTATGGCGCGCTGCACCGGGAGCGCCGCTATGGCACCTGGGACGAAGCGCTGCTGGCGGGGGCTGCCGTGCCGCTGGGCGATGCCTGGATCGTGCAACCCGAGGTCGGACGCACCTTCTCGGCCGATTTCCTGGCCCGCTGGCATGCCGATCTCGGCGTACAGCACGTGCTGGGCGGCGGCTATGTGGGCAGCGCCAGCCTGCGACGCACCCGCTACGAGGGCTCCCAGGTCGACAGGCTGGCGCTGGGCATGGAGCGCTACTGGGGCAACTGGCGCGCCGCCTACACGCTCAACGTCAGCGATGTGGATGTTGCCGGTACCCCGGTGGGACATGCCGTGGCGCTGGACTACTACTACGGCGAGCGCAGCCTGGTGGGGGTGCGCGGGGCGCTCGGTCGCGAGGAGGAGGGGCTGCCCGGCGGCGAGGTGGTGACGACGGACGTGGCATCCGTGGCCTTGCACGGGCGGCACTGGTTCCGTGACGACTGGGCGCTGAGCTGGGAGCTGGGCGCTCTCAGTCAAGGCGATCTGTATGATCGATACGGCATTCAGCTGGGCTTGAGATATGCGTTCTGAGCTGGTGGACCTGCAGCGGCTGCTGTCCCAGGCGTTGCAGGTACTGACCACACCGCCGGACGACCCGGTGCTGCGATTTGCCGTCTACAGTGCCATCGCCCTGGCCGGGCTGACGCTGCTGATCATGCTGCAGGTGCTGGTGTTGACGGAGCTGGCCAGCCGCCGCGAGCGACGCCGTCTGGCCTTCACCGGCGACTGGCGCCCGCGGCTGGCGGCATGGAGCGTGGAGCATGGCGATGCGCTGCCCTGGCCGCCGCGCGGCAAGCATGAAGAGGTCTGGTTCATGTTGCTGTGGCTGCGCCTGCGGCGGCAGGTGCGGGGTCAGTCGCAACAGCGTCTGAACGCGCTCTTCGAAGGTATCGGCATGAGCGGTCGTGTGGTTCGGCTGCTGCGCGGACGGGGCGTGCACCGCCGCCTGCTGTCGCTGAGTTGCCTGCAGTATCTCGGCAACGATCGCTACTGGTCTGACGTGCTGCCTTTGTTGGACGACCCCAACCCGGTAATGGCGCTAACGGCCGCGCAAACCCTGGTGGCGATGGATCCCGAACGAGCCATGCAGCGCGTGATCCCGCTGGTCGAGCTGCGCCGCGACTGGGCCATTCCTCGTCTCGAAGCGCTGTGCCGTCAGGCCGGCCCGACGGCGGTGAGCGGCCCGCTGCTGGCGCGCCTGGTCGAAGGGGAAGCGCCCCCCATACGCCTGGTGGCGCTGCTGACCTGGGCCGAACCGAATCGTGTGGCGCCTTGGGCCAGACGCTTTCTCACCGGTCGAATCGACGAGCAAGAAGGTACGGACGTCTCGCTTTGCGCCGCGTTGAGCTGTCTGGGGCAGCAGCACGACCCCCGCGACAGACCGCTGCTGCTGCGCTGGCTCGAGGCCGAGTCTCCCCAGGTCCGCCTGGTGGCGGTACAGGCCCTGCGGCGCCAGGCAGGCCCCGAGGATGCTCCCTTCCTGCTCGAACGGCTGACCGATAGCAGCTGGTGGGTGCGCCAGGCCGCGGCCGATGCGCTGGTCGAGCTGCCCGGGGTCAGCGACGCCGACATCGCGGCCTGGCAGCAGGCGCTGACGGATCGCTACGGGCGTGATGCCTTGACGCGCGCCATCGCCGAGCGGCGTCGCTGAGGAGAGGAGAATGGGCATCGACTGGGTATGGTGGGGACAGATCGGTTTCATCGGCTATTTCGTGCTGCTCAATGGCGGCTATCTGACACTCAACCTGCTCTCCATGGTCAGCCTGCGACGCTATATGCGCCAGCGTGCCGAACTGGGGGAGTTCGCCCCCTATCTCGGGATCGAGCCTGCCGTATCGATACTGGTGCCGGCTTACAACGAGGCAGCCACGATACGCACCTCGCTGCTCTCGCTGCTCCAACTGCAGTACCCCGAATTCGAGCTGGTCGTGATCAACGATGGCTCCAAGGACGAGACCCTCGAGGTGCTGATCGAGGCGTTCGAACTCGAGCTGCACCCGGAGCCGCTGCGTCGCAGCGTGCCGCACCAGGAGGTGAGAGGCATCTACCGCTCGCGTCGGCACGCCAACCTGAAGGTGATCGACAAGGCCAACGGCGGCAAGGCCGATGCGCTTAACGCTGGCATCAATGCTGCCCGCCATGCACTGTTCTGCGCCGTGGATGCCGACTCCATCTTGCAGCGCGACAGCCTGCTGCGCGTGGTGCAGCCGTTTCTCGAGGACGAGCGCACCGTGGCTGCGGGCGGCACGGTGCGCATCGCCAACGGCTCCAAGGTGCGCGGCGGTTTTCTCCTCGAGGCGGGAATACCGGGCAGCCTGCTGGCGCGCTTTCAGATCGTCGAGTACCTGAGGGCATTCCTGTTCGGCCGCCTGGGTTGGTCGCCGCTCAACGCGGTGCTGATCATCTCCGGGGCCTTCGGCCTGTTCGACCGCGAGCGTGTGGCCGAGGTGGGCGGCTACAGCACCACCACGGTGGGGGAAGACATGGAGTTGGTGGTGCGCCTGCACCGCTATCATCGCGAGCGCAAGATCCCCTATCGCATACGCTACCTGCCCGATCCGATCTGCTGGACCGAGGCACCGGAGGACCTGGGGACGCTGGGCCGCCAGCGCAGCCGATGGCAGCGCGGGTTGGCGGAAAGCCTGAGCCGTCATGTGCGCCTGGCGTTCGGTCGGCGAGGCGGGGCGCCCGGCCATCTGGCCTGGCCCTTCATGACCCTGTTCGAATGGCTGGGGCCGCTGGTCGAGCTGGCCGGCTACGCCTTCATGATCGGCGGGTTCGCCATGGGCATCATCTCACCGGTCGCCCTCACCGTGTTCCTGCTGGTGGCCATCGGCATGGGCATACTGCTGTCAGTGAACGGCCTGCTATTGGAGACCCTGTCGTTTCGCGTCTATCAGCGTCGCCGCGACATGCTGCGGCTGTTCCTCGTCGCGGTGCTGGAGAACTTCGGCTATCGGCAGCTCAATACGGTATGGCGCTGTCGCGGCCTGTGGCAGTGGTTCGCCCGGCGCAAGCACCAGTGGGGCGTGATGAAGCGCAGCGGACAGTGGGGGCAGTGAAGCGCTAGTCCACGTGAGTGACTGGTTCGCGGCGAGGGTCCACGTACCACGGCAGACCGCGGCGGGCGTTGTACTCGAGTTCGGCGATCACCTGAGCGCCGAGCAGCAGGATCATGGCACCCACTTCCAAGGTAAGCAGCACCACGACGATGGTGGCAAGCGAGCCATAGACCACGTTGACCAGCGAGATGTTGAGAAAGTAGAACATCAATAGGAAACGTACTCCCTCCCACAGCAACGCCGCGACGAAGCCGCCTACCAAGGCTCGTTTCAGAGCGATTTTTACCACCGGTAGAACCTTGTAGATGGCACTGAAGAGCAAGAAGACGCCGAAAAAACTGAACAGGTTGAGCAGGGGGTCGGAGAGTCCGGCCAGTGGCATCTCGCGACCGGCGACCAGACGCCATAGGGTGCCGATCGCCTCGGCCAGAGCCACCATCAGAGTGAGTGCCAGCAATCCGGCACCCAGCACCAGCATGAACAGATAGGGCAGTAGTACCGAGACCCAGACGCTGCGCTTCGGGTGGGCTTCCGGCGTATGGAAGATGATCGCCAAGGCATCCTCCAGCATACGAAAGGCAAAGGAGCTGAAGACCAGCAGTACCAGGATGCCGAACAGCCCGATCATGTCACGCGATGCCAGCAGAGTGCGTACGGCTTCCATCAGGCCCTCGGCGTGGGCGGGGGCAAGATGAACCACTTGAACACTAAGCACCTCGAGCATCACGGCTTCATCGACGATCTGGGTCAGCAGCACGGCGAGCAGGGCAAAGAGGGGAACGATGGAGAGCAGGATGTTGTAACCGACGCCGCCGGCAAGCAGGATGCCGCGGTTGCGCAGGAAGTTCGTCAGCACGCGCCAGAGAAAGGCGCCCGTACGTGGCAACAGCACGAACATGACACGCTGCGACTTGCGTACCTGGGACATGGCGAGCGTCGCTCCTTGTGCCGTTATGCGGGATCCTGCCTCGTAAGGTATTCGCCTCGGTAGGCGACCACAAGTCGGTTGCTTCGCTGGCTGGATTTCATTGGTCCGCTACACTGGGGCTGACGGTGGCCTGGTTGTCACCACGTCGACTACTTTGAACCCGACGGCAAGGAGAGCTGTATGCGAAATATCATCTATATCATCGGCCTGATCGTGGTGGTGCTTTTCATCCTGTCGATGCTGGGGCTGCGCTAGGCTTGGCGTCATGACCGAGCGGGGTATGGAAGGCTGCCTCAGGCTTCTCTGAGCAGCCTTTCGATCAGCCCATGCAGGAGCTCCTGCCGAAACCGGGAGCCATCGGAGCTGGGTGCGGGGTCGGCCGTAATGGCGATAGTAAGAGCCCGCGAGGGAATCACGTACAGGCCTTGCCCACCGAAACCACGCCCGTAATAGACTTGCTCACCCGCCAGGGTGGTGATGAACCAACCGTATCCGTAACCGTCATTCGTCCAGCGCGACGTACCGCGCGACTGCCAAGAAGCTTCCACCCAATCTTGCGGCAGCACGCGGGTACCGTCGATCTCGCCTTGCAGGCGATAGAGTTCGCCAATCCGAATCAGCGCCCTGGGCGAGAGCGACATGTCGTTGCCGCCGAAATAGATGCCCTGAGGGTCCTGGGGCCAGGCAGGGATCGCGATGTCCAGCGGTTCGCCAAGCAGACGGCGGGCGAGTGCCAGGGTGCTCTCGCCGGTCGCTTCGGTCAGTGCTGCCGAAAGCAGGTGAGAGCTGCCGGTAGAGTAGAGCATGGCACCGCCGGGACGGTCGACGAACGGGCGGTTCAGCGCATCGGCCACCCAGTCGCGGCTGGCCACCCAGGCACCGTAGTTGTTGCCGGAAGTACGCTCGAGCCCCGCCTGCAGTGTCAGCAGATGTTCCACGGTGATCTCGCTGACGCGGGGATCGACCCCGGCGGGAACCCTGGGTCCCAGCAGCTCGACGATGGGCTGGTCGACGCTCTCGATCAGGCCCGCTTCGATGGCGGCACCCACCAAGGCGGCCAGAACGGTCTTGGACAACGACTTGATGTTGACCGGCTGATCGGTGTCGGGTCCTTGCAGGCGATGGTCGAGGACGATATCGCCATGCTCGGCAACGACCACGGCATGCAGGCGTGGGATCTCGCCTGCTTCGGCGGCGAAACGGCTCAGCGCTCGTTCACTCGTCGCCGTGTTCGCCTCTGCCATGCCTGACTGCATGAGTGGCCCGAACAGTAGGCAAAGCAGCGCCAGCAGCATGGCGGGAAGCCAGCGAGGACGAGCATGCCAGGCCAGAGATGGTAGGGGCTTCGACATGCTTGCTCTCCGGTCGTGTGCCTGTTTCCCTATTCTAGACAGCATACCGTTGGAGGCCGTGAACATGTTTGGCTCGTTGGCAACCCCATCCTCCGGAAGACGGCATCAGGCGCGTTTCGAGCGGCTGCTACGCTGGCTGGGTATCGCACTGGCCGTGCTGCTGTTGACCGGCTGTGCCGGCCGCGTCGTGCCGCCCGAACCGCGCTTGATCGAACGGCCGGTCGATATCTATCTGCTCGACCATGGCCGGCATGCCAGTCTGGTGCTGCCGCGCGAATCGGGGGGCGTGGTGCGCTACAGCTATGGCGACTGGCGCTGGTACGTCGAGGAGCGTCAGCACGCGCTGAGCGGTGCCGCAGCCATGCTGTGGCCCACCGATGCGGGCATCGGGCGAGCCGTACACCCCGATATAGCCACTCCCGAACAGTTTCACCGACTGGCCCCGGAGGGGCTGACCGACGTCTACCCCCTGGAAGCCGACATGGGACGTGTGCTGGCCTTGAAACGGCGGCTCGATGCCCACTTCGAGCGGGCCGATATGGAACCGGTGCCGAGTGAGCAGTACGGGTTGGAGTTCGTGCCCTATCCACGCGGTTATTCCGCCGCTCATCAGTCGAATCTGGTGGTTGCCCAATGGCTGCGCGAACTCGACTTCGAGGTTCGCGGTTCGCCCTGGCTGTCGAATTGGCGGGTCACTCCGCGCTGAGGTCACGCGGTCTTCATACGCCAAGCTTGACGAACGGTTTGCCGGAGGCTTCCTTTCGCCGCCTTGGTTGCCTATGTATGCTGAGGAAGGAACCTACGCGAGCGTCACGCCAGGCGTGACGATCAACATGGACCATCTGGAGGGTCTTGCCCATGTCGGAAACACCCGAAAGTCCACTCTACAAGGACAGACGCGTCATTGCACTGGTGGCCATCGCCGTGCTGGCCATCCTCTGGGCGATTCTTGCCCATAACAGCGCTGGCAACCAGCGTGAACGCAGCGCCGCGCTCGAGGAGCAGCTGGCCGCGCTGGAAGGTGAGCACCAGGAGTTGGTCAGGGAACTCAACGAGCGTAATGAGGCAGGGGAGAACATCGAGGCGCTGGAACGGCGGCTGGCCGAACTCGAAGAGGAGCGGCAGTCGGCGGAAGCCGCCCTGCGCGACGAGCAGGAAGCCGCTCGCGGCGAGATCGAGCGTCTCGAAGCCGAGGCGGCTGAGGCTTCTGCCCGTATCGGCGAGTTGCAGGAGGAGCGCGAGGCACTGGAGGGCGATCTCGAGGCACGCCGTGGCGAGCAGGCCGAAATGGAGGAGAGCGTGACGGCGTTGCGCGATGACTTCCAGGCGGTAGACGAAGCACGTGCCGATGCCGATGAAGCCCGTCAGGATGCGGAAAGCGCACGCCAGGAAGCCGAGGCCGCGCGCCAGACCGCCGAAGAGGAGCGCCAGGAGGCAGAAGCAGCGCGCCGCCAGGCTGAAGAGGAACTCGAGCAGATATCCAGTGAGCTGGAGCGCATGCGAGAGGAGGCCGCAGCTGGCCAGGAGCAGCTCGATACGCTGAATCAGGCCATCGAGGAGCGCCAGCAGACGGTCGAAGCGCTGGAGAACGACATCGAGGCGCTGGAGGCCTGGCGTAGCGAGGTCGAGGGCGAAGTGGGCGAAATCCGCGACGAGCGCGAGGCGGCCACGTCAGAACTCGAGGCGATTCGCCAGGAGCGCGATGAAACCAACGAAGAGATCGAATCGGCCCGTGGTGAACTCGAGGAGCTGGAGGCCCAGGTTCAGCGTCGTCAGCAGCAGCTCGAGCAGGTCGAGGAGCAGCTTGCCCAGTGGCGCGATGCGCTGGGGGACCTCGAGCTGCGCACTCAACAAGGGCAGCAGCAAGATCACCAGCAGGGCCAGCCTCAAGGCCAGCAGGCCACTCAGCAGACGCCGCAAGAAGAGGAAGAGGCCGAAGAGGCCGAGAGCAACTGAGCGCCGTGAGGGCGAAACGATGCGGCGGGCCTTGGCCCGCCGCATGTCTTTATGGAGATTTCGATGTCGCTCGGTCGCGCTCGTCTCGGGAGCTGTCGCGTTATACTGAGCGTGTCAGACAATTGCCATTCGCAGGACACTCATTTGCAGGAATAAGGAGTCAGTCGTGATCGAAGGGGTCAAGCATATCGTGGCCGTTGCATCCGGCAAGGGTGGGGTGGGCAAATCCACCGTTACCGTCAATCTGGCGCTGGCCATGGTTGCCGAAGGGTATCGTGTCGGCATTCTCGATGCCGACATCCACGGCCCCAGTCAGGCGCAGATGCTGGGTGTTCCGGAAGGCGTGCGGCCTCAGCAGGCCGGCGAGAACAAGTTCCGGCCGCTGGAGACTCATGGCGTACAGGCCATGTCGATGGCCTTCATGGTCGACACCCGGGAGCCCATGGTGTGGCGCGGCCCGATGGTGGCGGGGGCCTTCCAGCAGCTGTTGACGCAAACGGCCTGGGACAACCTCGATGTGCTGTTCATCGACATGCCGCCGGGCACCGGCGACATCCAGCTGACGCTGGCGCAGAAGGTGCCGGTGGACGGTGCGGTCATCGTGACCACACCCCAGGACATCGCGCTGCTCGATGCCCGCAAGGGTATCGAGATGTTCCGCAAGGTCAACGTGCCGGTGCTGGGTGTGGTGGAGAACATGAGCCTGCACGTCTGTTCCCAGTGCGGTCACGCCGAGCCGATCTTCGGCGAAGGCGGCGGCGAGCGTATCGCTGGTGAGTACGAGACCAAGGTTCTGGGCAGGCTGCCGCTGGCGCTGTCGATCCGCGAGCAGGTGGACGGCGGCCGACCCACCGTTGTTGCCGAGCCGGAAGGCGAGGTGACGGCAACCTTCCGCGACATGGCGCGGCAGATTGCCGCTGAACTGGGCGGCCAGTCGCCGAGCGAAGGGCCGAGCATCTCGTTCAGTGATTGACGGCCTTCGGCCCGTTGGCGACGGGCCGTGACGAGTGCATCCAGGGCCGCTATGATAGCGGCCCTAGGCGACTTTTCAGCCAAAGCCTACTTCTTCATCCTCCGCACAACTTCTCTCAGGACGTCCCATGAGCATCAAGCCCGACAGTTGGATCCGCCGCATGGCCGAGCGGGAAGGCATGATCGAACCCTTCGAAGCCGATCAGGTGCGTTACGTCAACGATCAGCGGGTGATCTCCTACGGCACCTCCAGCTACGGCTACGACGTCCGCTGTGCCGATGAGTTCAAGGTGTTCACCAACATTCACTCGGCGGTGGTCGATCCCAAGAACTTCGATGAGAAGAGCTTCGTCGACATCAAGGGCGACGTCTGCATCATCCCGCCCAACTCCTTCGCCCTGGCGCGCACCGTGGAGTATTTCCGCATTCCGCGCAGCGTGCTGACCATCTGTCTGGGCAAGTCTACCTACGCTCGTTGCGGCATCATCGTCAACGTGACGCCGCTGGAGCCGGAGTGGGAAGGGCACGTGACCCTGGAGTTCTCCAACACCACCAACCTGCCGGCCAAGATCTACGCCAACGAGGGCGTGGCGCAGATGCTGTTCCTGGAGTCGGACGAGGTGTGCGCGACCTCCTACAAGGATCGCGGCGGCAAGTATATGGGGCAGAGGGGAGTGACTTTGCCCCGCACCTGAGTCCAACTGACGTAACCCGCGGCTTATCCGTCGACAGTTCTCGTGGAGGCGCTGTAAACCCTTCCCTGGGCGCTACATTCTTCATCCATGAAAGAATGACTTCCACTCTGAACTGTCCCCGGCGCCGCTAGCGTCTTGGGGCATCCACTTTGCGTCGAGCTTGACGCTAATCTTCGTCCAGCTCTTCGGCGGCGTCGGCGTGGGAGAGGCGCAGGCCCTGGGGCGGCAGCGGAGTGCCGTCGAGCATGGCGGCTTCGCCCTCGAGGCGCAGGCGCCCCTCGAGGAACCACTTCACCGCGATGGGGTAGATCAGGTGCTCGCGGGCGTGCACCTTCTCCTTCAGGCTGGCTTCGGTCTCGCCATCGCTTACCTGCACCACGGCCTGGATGGCGACCGGGCCGCCGTCGAGCTCCTCGGTGACGAAGTGCACGCTGCAGCCGTGTTCGGTCACGCCGTCGGCCAACGCCTTGGCATGGGTGTTGAGGCCACGGTAGGCGGGCAGCAGGGATGGGTGGATGTTGAGCATGCGGCCGAGGAAGCGCTGCACGAAGCGTGAACTCAGGATGCGCATGAAGCCGGCCAGCACCACCAGGTCGGGTTCGTGGCGCTCGATCACCTTGATCAGGGCACCATCGTAGGCTTCACGATTCTCGTACTCGCCGTGGGGCAGCACTACCGCATCGATGCCGGCATCACGGGCACGCTGCAGGCCGTAGGCGTCGGCAACGTTGGAGATCACCGCCACGATCTCGCCGCCCAGGCGGTCGTGGGTCTGCTCGTCGATCAGCGCCTGCAGGTTGCTGCCGTTACCCGAGATCAGCACCACCACCCGGCGTGTGCCGGTGGGCTCGGGGGTGAAGTCCGTCATGGTGTCGCCGTCGTACGCTTCGCTCATGCCTCGAGGTTCTCCAGCACAACCGCTTCTTCGCCTTCGCCGCGGGCGATGATCTCGCCGATGCGATAGACCGTCTCGCCCTGGGCCTGCAGGTGGGCGCGGGCCTGATCGGCCTTCTCGGCGGGTACGACCACGACCATGCCGATACCGCAGTTGAGCACGCGGTACATTTCGTGTTCCGCCACGTTGCCCTGCTGCTGCAGCCAGTCGAACAGCGCCGGGCGCGTCCAGCTCTTCACGTCGATGCGTGCCGCCAGGGAGTCGGGCAGTACCCTAGGAATGTTCTCCAGCAGCCCGCCGCCGGTGATGTGCGACAGGGCGTGAACGGCGACGCCGCTCTCCTTGATCAGCGACAGCAGCGGCTTGACGTAGATCCGCGTGGGGGCGAGCAGGGCGTCGCCCAGTGGCCGGCCGTCGATGGCGGTGTCCAGCGAGGCGCCGCTCACTTCGAGGATCTTGCGGATCAGCGAATAGCCGTTGGAGTGGGCGCCGCTGGAAGCGATACCCAGCAGCACGTCGCCTTCGCCGACCTTGCTGCCGTCGAGGATCTCGGATTTCTCCACCACGCCGACACAGAAGCCGGCCAGATCGTAGTCGCTGCCTTCGTACATGCCGGGCATTTCGGCGGTTTCGCCGCCTACCAGGGCGCAGCCGGCCTGTTCGCAACCCTCGCCGATGCCGGCGACGACGTCGGCGGCGATGTCCACATCGAGTTTGCCCGTGGCATAGTAGTCGAGGAAGAACAGCGGTTCGGCGCCGGCCACCACCAGGTCGTTGACGCACATGGCCACCAGATCGATGCCGATGGAGTCGTGTCGACCCAGGTCCATGGCCAGGCGCAGCTTGGTGCCTACGCCGTCGGTGCCCGAGACCAGCACCGGCTCGCGATAGCCGGAAGGCAGCTGGCACAGGGCGCCGAAGCCGCCCAGTCCGCCCATCACCTCGGGGCGCATGGTGCGCTTGGCGACGCCCTTGATGCGGTCGACCAGGGCGTTGCCGGCATCGATGTCGACGCCGGCGTCCTTGTAGCTCAGGGATGCCTTGGCGTTGTCGGGGGAGGTGGAATCGGTCATGGCCTGTCCTGTACGAAGTAGCGCGGTTATGTGGCCCGGCGAGCGGCGCGAGGCGACGCAACGCCTGATGGCCGAAGCAGTGGGCAAGATCGGGCCGGAATTGTAGCATCACGACGCACGGCTCGCATCGCCGTGGATGGAGAACGCAGGGAGGTGTGGAGCTGTGATGCGTAAAGAATGGTGGGTGCTGATTGGCGCGGTCGCCGTGGTGTGGCTGCTGTTCCAACTGGAAACGATGCTGATGCCGTTCATCGCCGGGATGATCCTGGCGTATCTGAGCGATCCGCTGGCCAATCGACTGCAGCGCCTGGGGCTTTCGCGCGCCTTGGCGGTGTGCGGCGTGTTCTTCATCCTGACGCTGGTGCTGGGGGTGGCACTGCTGGTGCTGATCCCTCTGGCCGTGCAGCAGGTGCGCCAGTTCGGGCTGATGATTCCGGGAATATTCGAGTGGGTGGAAACGGTGCTGGCACCGCAGATCCGCGGCTGGACGGGGCTGGACGTGGCGGCGGATCTCGATAACGTGCAGGAGACGCTGGCCGAGCACTGGCAGGACGCCGGCGGCTACCTGGCCCAGTTTCTGGGTCAGATCGGGCGCTCGGGGGCGGCATTCCTGGCCTGGGTGACCTATTTCGCGCTGATTCCGGTGGTCACTTTCTATCTACTGCTGGACTGGGATCGCCTGATCGTCAATCTGCGCAATCTCATCCCGCGGCGCCTGGAGCCGGATGCGGTGCGTCTCAGCCTGCGCTGCGACGAAGTGCTTTCGGCCTTCCTGCGTGGCCAACTGCTGGTCATGCTGACCCTGGGGGCCATCTACGCCATCGGGTTAACCGTCATGGGGCTTCGCTTCGGGCTGCTGATTGGCATGCTGGCGGGGCTGGCCAGCATCGTGCCGTTCCTCGGCTTCATCGTCGGTATCAGCGTGGCGTTGATCGTGGCGTTCTTCCAGTTCGGCAGCTGGGTGGCGCTGCTCGGCGTGGTCATCGTGTTCACCATCGGTCAGATCATCGAAAGCGTGGTGCTGCAACCCAAGCTGCTGGGCGACCGTATCGGGCTGCATCCGGTGGCGGTGATCTTCGCCGTGCTGGCGGGCGGCAACCTGTTCGGTTTCACCGGGGTGCTGCTGGCGCTGCCGGCGGCGGCGGTGATCATGGTACTCTTGCGGGAACTCAACGAACGCTACAAGCGCAGCAGCCTTTACGACGCCGATAAAAAAGAGCGTCGCAGCGAGGATTCACCATGAGTCGAGCGCCTGCGCAGCTGCCTCTGGGGGTGGGGCTGCGTGACGATGCCACTTTCGAGAGTTTTCTGCCGGCGGCCAATGCCGCCTTGCTGGATCGCCTCTCGCACCAGCTCGATGCCGACGGCGAGCCGTTCCTGTTCCTGTGGGGTGCTCCCGGCAGTGGGCGCAGTCATCTGCTACAGGCGGCCTGTCACGCGGCTTCCGACCGCGACCTCCGTGCGCTCTACCTGCCGTTGCACGACCTGGGACATTTCCCGCCGCTGATGCTCGAGGACGTGGAGCGCCTCGACCTGGTGGCCATCGACGACGTGGATGTGGTCATCGGCCGGCGCCGCTGGGAGGAAGGGTTGTTTCATGCGTTCAACCGCTTGCGCGATGCCGGCAAGCGGCTGGTGATGTCGGCGTCTGCAGCTCCCCGCCAGCTTCCTGTCGCTCTGCCGGACTTGGCATCGCGTCTTACCTGGGGCGTCACCTTTCAACTGCAGCGGCTGGATGACGGCGAGAGGCTGCAGGCCCTGCAGCTACGCGCACGCATACGTGGCATGCAGCTTTCCGAGGAGGTGGCCCGCTATATTCTTCACCGCGGACCGCGACGTCTGGACGAGCTGTTCGACGAGCTGGCCGTTCTCGACCGTGCTTCGCTATCGGCCCAGCGCAAGCTGACGATTCCCTTCGTCAAGCAGGCGCTGGGCTGGTAACGCAGTGCGTCAGCGGCTCAGATTGACCTCGAGGCGCTGGCCGTTGCGCAGTGACACCTGACGCAGTATTACCTGGCGCTGGCCATTGCCGGGGTTGACCACGCTGCCCGAGACGTAGAACTCACCAGGCGGGAGACCCTGCAGGGAGAAATTGCCGTTGCCGTCGGTACGCGTGGTGTGGGTGTATTCACGCGCTCGCGGGTCGGCCGGCTCGACCGCTCGTCCTGCCAGGGCGTACTCGGCGGCTTCGGCCGAGTAGGTGGTGACCGGCGCGACGGAAATCGTTTCCCCGGCGCCGGGAGTGCCGTTCAGACTGAGCCTGCCCGAAATGGCGGCGGTGCCGCTCTTCGGCAGCGCGGCATACTCGCTCGCCGGGAAGGCCACCTGACGAGCGATGCGTCCCGGGGTGGGGGCAGGGCGCTCGGCGTCGGGGCGTTCGACGTCAGGGCGTTGCGGGTCGCCGATATCGATCACCTCGATACGCTCGGGTGGCGGCCCCGGTTCCATCATCTGGCAGCCGACAAGGGTGAGACTCACCAAGGCTACGGGTAACCAGGCTTTCATTCGTTTGCTTCCTCATTGCGACATGCCCGTGCAGGTCGAGCATAAACGATGGGAGCCGACAGGCGACAGATGGAAAGATGAAACTGGAGAGAAAAACGAAGACCCGCCGAACGAGGTTCGGCGGGTCTCGTATCAGTGCCGTGTGCTAGACCTTTGCAACGGAACTGTGCAGAGAGCTTCAGGCCTTGGCGGTCTGGCTCGAGGAGGCCTTTTGGACTTCCTGCAGGCTGCTTTCAGCAAGCTTCTGGCTCTGCTGGAAGAAGTCCTGGTGCAGGGAGACGGCCTTCTCGGCATCGCCCTTGAGACGCTCGGTCACGTTCTTGGCAAACTGCTGCTGATCTTCGAGGTAGCTACGCAGACCGTCGGCATCGCGGACTTCGAGCAGCTTGCGGGCTTGCGCCAGGCTGGTGTCGGTATAGGCCTTGACGGCCTCGAGCTGGGCGCCGACCAGCTTTTCGGAATAGTCGATGCTCAGAGCGGCATAGGCACGCGCCGGGCCAAGCAGCATGGCTTCGAAGGGTTTGGTGTCGAAGCTGAATGACTTCATCATGAGTAAGGTATCTCCGGATGTGTTGTGTAATTTCGAACGGATGTCCGCTCTATTGCAATGCAGCATAGCAAAACTGCTTGCTGCATTGCAATATGTGCCTGGTACCAATATGTACCTGGTCCTTACACACTTGATACTGGCGGTCAGGCAGCGCACTCGATGCGATTGCGCCCGTTACGCTTGGCCTGAAGCAGCAGCGTGTCGGCACGATCGATCAGATCGATCACGACGTCGTCGCCTGGCGCCAGGCTGGCGATCCCGATGCTCAGCGTGAGGCGGCTCGTCTGGGTGAGGGTGTTGCGCAGACGTTCGGCCAACTCCTGGGCGCCACTGGCCGTGGTCTCCGGCATCAGGATCAGGAACTCGTCTCCGCCGTATCGACCCACCAGGTCGCACTCGCGCACGGTAGCCAGGATCGTACGTGCCACGCAGCGCAGCGCCTCGTCGCCCACCAAATGGCCGCGTGCATCGTTGAGCGTCTTGAAATGGTCGATATCGAGCATCAGCAGGCAAAGCGGCAGCTCGTAGCGGGTGGCGCGTCTCAGCTCCTGCTCGGCCAGTTCCATCAGATAGCGCCGGTTGTAGGTGCCGGTCAGATGATCGTGAGTGGCCAGGTAGGCCAATTTTTCATTGGCCGCGACCAGTTCGGCCGTGCGCTCGCAGACGCGGCGCTCCAGCTCGCCCGTGGTTCCAGGGGTGGGCACGTGATGCTCGGGCGGGAACGCCAGATCGCGGGATATCCCGAACAGATGGGTCACCATGCCCTCGGTATTGGTGATGGGAACCAGCAGTGTCTGCCGATGCACGTGCTGATAAATGCCATCCCGGTCGAGATAGTCGTCATTCTCCTCATACCGGACCGGTGCCCCGGACTCTACGCAACGACATAGATTGGCCAGTACACCATGACACAGCGGTGGGGGGAGCGACTGCTCGAAACGCTTGCCGATGACGGCGCTGTTCTCTGTGCTCAGAGCCTGGCGGGTGGAGTTCATGTCCTCGATCACGAACTCGCCTGGGCCTTCGACGCGAACGATGAACATGTGTTCCGGACAGTACTCCCACAGGCTGCGCACCAGTAGCAGGCAGGTATTGGCATTGAGACGGTTGAGTATGTCTGACGTCAACCAGGGGGTCTGCTGTTGCATGGTTCTGCTCCCTTGAAGATGCCCTCCCTGTACCGAGAGGTACACCGATCCTGTGCGATGCAGCATTAACACTAGGCGGCTGTATTTTTTCGTGCAGCATGGTTTTCGTCATGACAACGTGGGGTGGGTTATCACTTTCCCCGAGTTTGGGTATGAGGCAACTCAAACTATGGAATATCGACTCGCTTCTATACTGAACAATGTGACTCATGGAGAGGAGGGTCACTGCATGACGAGCCATTGCAAGGACGGGCATGGCGGAGTCAAGGGCGCTTCCGGTAGCCTGTGGTGCTGTTTGAATGCGCTGTGCAGCTCTCAGGGTCTGGCTTCCGAAGAAGCAGCGTTGCTTGACGAGATCGTGTCTTCGCCCCTCAGGTTGGAGAAACGAGCCGTTCTCTACGAGCAAGAGGCGCCGTTCGATAGTCTCTATGCCGTATGCACCGGATGCCTCAAGCAGGAAACGGCTGTCAATGAAACCGAGACCCTGCTTACGTCCTTTTGGTTGCCCGGCGATCTCATCGGCTGCGATGCCATCGGCCTGGGACGCTATCCAGCCACCGTCAGTGCGCTTGAAACCGCCACGGTGTGCAGGCTGCCTTTCGCGCGACTCGAAGCGCTGACGCAAAGGCTGCCAAGACTGCGGAGGCAACTGCAGTGCACCACCAGTCGTGCCAGACATGAAGAGCGGATCATCCTGCACCAACTGTTGAGCCGTACCGCCGAGGCGCGCCTGGCCTGCTTTCTGCTGGTCGTATCGGACTGCTTTCATCGCCGTGGCTATTCCCCTACCCACTTTCGCTTGCCCGTATCGCGCAACGATATCGGCAGTTATCTGGGGCTGACCCAGGAGACGGTCGGCAGGACGCTTGCCACCTATCAGTCGCAACGGCTGCTGCGTGTCAATGGGCGTGAGTACCAGCTGCTCGATCTTGCGCAACTCGAGCGCTTGGCCTCTTCCACCGGCAGGCGGCAAAAGAGGCCGTGACGGGTCGAGGGTCAGGCTCGCTGAGCCACCGCAGGCGCTCTGTGCTGCTCCCAGAACTCGAGCAGGACCCTGCACTCGCCCTCCTTCTCGCTGACGAAATTGAGCAGCGGCCGATGGAGTTCCGGTGTGGCATTGGTATTCAGCATCCACTCGAAGAAGTGCTTCGACTCCATGGCTGCGCGGATGGCATGCTCGATGACCTGCTCACCCGTGATCTCGTCGACGATGAAGAAGTGAGGTTCCGCAATCGGAAAGGGCGCAACGTTGCCTGGCGCTCTGATGATGCAGGCTTCGAGTTCCAGGCAGACGGCTACCTGGTGCAACTGGCCGAGACGCTTTTCGCACTGCAGGCCCAGTGTCGCCAGCAGTCTGCTCGTCTGCGGGGCCTTGGGCAGAAACCGCAGCGTCAGACGGCGGTAGCGCTGAAGTTCGGCAGCTTCGTGCTCGTAAGCGAGAGTGAGCTGTTCGTGCGGCAACAAGAGCAAGGTATGGGTCATGTCCATGAGTCGGTTCTTCCAGATTGTGCTTTTGTGATCGAAGCTTTTTTAGGTGCCCTGAGTAGCTGGCTAAGCGATCTTAGGAAGGACCTTTTTGCGTCGCAATGACAGTTATCATGTTGACGTCCGATAACGAGCGAATAGGAAAGAAACCTGACAGTTGTCAATTCGCTCATTGGCAGCGCTATCCGGTGCCTCTCACGGTCTGAAAGGCTTGCAAGCCTCGATTCCCGGCACCATGGTAAAGGGAGCGATCGTCTAGCGAGGGAGTGACATGAGCGATCATCGTATCGAACGAGACAGCATGGGTGAGCTGCGGGTGCCGGCCTCGGCGCTCTATGGCGCCCAGACCCAGCGTGCGGTGGAGAATTTTCCGGTGTCGGGCCAGCCGATGCCGGCTGGCTTCATCCATGCCATCGCCCGCATCAAACTGGCCGCTGCCAAGGTCAACCGTGAACTGGGCCTGCTCGACGGCGAGCGAGCCGAAGCCATCGTCGCGGCGGCTCAGGAGATCGTCGACGGCAAGCACGACGACCAGTTCCCGGTGGACGTGTTCCAGACCGGTTCGGGCACCTCGAGCAACATGAACGTCAACGAGGTGATAGCCCATCTGGCCAGCCGCCATGGGCTCAAGGTGGGGCCCAACGACCATGTCAATATGGGGCAGTCGAGCAACGACGTCATTCCCACTGCCATCCACCTTTCCGCGGCGCTGGAAGTGACCACGCAGCTGCGTCCCGCGCTGGTGGCACTGCGTGCCACCATCGACGAGCGGGCGCTGGAACTGGACCGCGTGGTGAAGACGGGGCGCACCCATCTGATGGACGCCATGCCGCTGCGCCTGGGACAGGAGCTTGGCGGTTGGTCGAGCCAGGTCGGCCAGGCCATCGAGCGTATCGACAGCGCCATGGTACGGCTGGCACGGCTGGCTCAGGGCGGTACGGCGGTAGGCACCGGCATCAACGCCCACCCCGAGTTCGCCGAGCGCATGGCACGTGAACTGAGCGAGCAGACCGGGCTCGCCCTGTCGCCCAACGACAGTTTCTTCGCCAGCCTCGGCTCCCAGGACGCGGCGGTGGAGCTCTCCGGGCAGCTCAAGGGCCTGGCCTGCGTGGTGATGAAGATCGCCAACGACCTGCGCTGGATGAACTCGGGGCCGTTGGCCGGCCTGGGCGAAATCGAGCTCGAGGCGCTGCAGCCCGGCAGCTCGATCATGCCGGGCAAGGTCAATCCGGTAATTCCGGAATCGGCGGCACAGGCCGCTGCCCAGGTGATCGGTCTGGATGCGGCGATAACCGTGGCGGGGCAGAGCGGCAATTTTCAGCTCAACGTGATGCTGCCGCTGATCGGCTACAACCTGTTGACCTCGATTCGGCTGATGAGCAATACGGCACGCCTGCTGGGCGAGCGGGCCATTGCCACGTTCCGGGTGCGCGAGGATCGGTTGGCGGAGCCGCTGGCGCGCAACCCGATCCTGGTCACGGCCCTGAACGGGGTCATTGGCTACGACGCGGCGGCAGCCATTGCCAAGCAGGCCTACCAGGCGGGGCGGCCGATCATCGATGTGGCTGAAGAGCAGACCGATCTTGGCCGTGAGGAGCTCGAACGGCTGCTCGATCCGGCCAGCCTGACCTACGGCGGCATACCGGAGTAACGCGGCTCAGGCGGCCAGGGCCTGGCGATGGGCTTCCACGTGGGCCTGGAGTCGTTCCACCTGACGTGGCGTCAGCCGCAGGCCCAGCTTGGTGCGCCGCCACAGGATGTCCTCGACGGTGGTCGCCCATTCATGGTCGACCAGGTAGTCGGCTTCGGCGGCGGTGAGGCCGGCGCCGAAATGCTCGCCCAGGTCCTCTGCACATTGAGTACCTGCGAGGAAGCGCAGGCACAGGCTGCCGTAACTCCGCGCGAAACGTCGTGCCCGCGCCTCCCCGAGCCAGGGGTAGTCGTGCAGCAGCCGCGCCATGAAATTTTCCTGATTGCCGATCTCGCCGCCGGGCAGGGCGGCCTCTGCGGTCCAGCTTGGCCCCATGGCTGGCAGGACAGGCTTGAGTTGTTTCAAGGCAGCTTCCGCCAGTTTTCGATAGGTGGTGATCTTGCCGCCGAATACGGAGAGCAGCGGGGCGCCCTGATCGTCGAACGCCAGGGTGTAATCCCGGGTCATGGCCGAAGGCTCGGCCGATTCGTCGTCGCACAGGGGGCGTACGCCGGAGAAGCTCGAGATGACGTCGCTGCGCTGGAGCTGACGGCGGAAGTGGGCATTGACGACGCCAAGCAGGTAATCGATCTCTTCTTCGCTGATGGCAGCTTGGGTCGGGTCGCCCTGATAGCGGCGATCGGTCGTGCCGATCAGGCTGAAGTCGTCCTCGTAGGGGAGAACGAACACGATGCGCCGGTCGCTGTTCTGCAGGATGTAGGCGCGGTCGTCGCCGTTCAGTCGCGGCACGATCAGATGGCTGCCCTGAATCATGCGAATGCTGTAACGGGAACTGCGTGCCGCCTGTTCGCGAACCACCCGCTCGACCCATGGACCGGCCGCATTGACCAGGGTGCGCGCCTGGCGCTCGAAGCGCTCGCCGCTGCGGACGTCCTCCAGCTCGATGCGCCAGATGCCGTTCTCCTCCTTCGCTCCGATGCAGCGGGTGCGCACCAGAATCTCCGCGCCACCTTCGCGTGCCTGTAGCGCGTTGAGCACCACCAGGCGAGCATCGTCGACCCAACAATCGGAATATTCGAATCCGCGCTTGATGCCTTCCTGCAGGGGCGAATCCGCAGCGAAACGAACGCTGCGTGAACCGGGCAGCATCTTGCGCTTGCCCAGGTGGTCGTAGAGGAACAGGCCGGCCCGAATCATCCAGGCGGGGCGCAGGTGAGAGCGGTGCGGGAGAATGAAACGCAGCGGCCAGATGATGTGCGGTGCCTTGCGCAGCAGCACTTCGCGCTCGCGCAACGCTTCTCCCACCAGGCGGAATTCATGATGTTCGAGATAGCGCAATCCACCATGGATCAATTTGCTGCTGGCCGAGGACGTGGCGCCGGCCAGATCCCCCTGTTCGCACAGGCTGACCGACAGCCCGCGCCCGGCAGCATCGTTGGCAATACCGGTGCCGTTGATGCCGCCGCCGATGATGAAGAGGTCGAGTAGGTGGTGCGACGTGTGCGCCATGGACTGAAAGGCTCCGATCTCGCGTCAGCAATGAGCTGGCTTTCAAACAGTGTATGTTTGAAAGCGAACATAGATCAATCGAAATCGAACATCAAGGCCTGGAGGAAAACGCGCCGACGTTTCGGTCGGCGCGGTGCAAGTCGCAAGAGGGCGGTCGAAAGAGGAAGTCAGGCGATATGCAGGGCGACGTCGTTGACCTGCATCAGGTGAACGATGCGCTCGGGGGGCTGGCGGTCGGTGAACAGCGCATCCAGCTGGGCGATGTTGCCCTGTCTCACGACGGGGTTGCGATGGAACTTCGAATGGTCCGCGGTCAGGTAGACCTGGCGGGAGTTGCGGATGATGGCCTGGGCCACGCGAGCTTCCTGGTAATCGAACTCGAGCAGGGAGCCATCCTCGTCGATACCGCTGATGCCGATGATGCCGAAGTCCACCTTGAACTGATTGATGAAATCGATGGTTGCCTCGCCGATGATGCCGCCATCCCGTGAGCGTACCTGGCCGCCGGCGATGATGACGTTGAAGTCCTCCTTGTGCTGGAGGATGGCCGCCACGTTGAGGTTGTTGGTGATCACCTCGAGCCCTTGATGATCGAGCAGTGCCTCGGCGACGACCTCGTTGCTGGTGCCGATGTTGATGAACAGCGAGGCGTGATCGGGAATATGGCTGGCCACGAGGGCGGCGATGCGTCGCTTGGCCTCTAGGTTGAGATTCTTGCGCGTGCTGTAGGCGGTGTTGACGGTGCTCGATTCGAGCCCGGCGCCGCCGTGCACGCGCCGGATCATGCCCTCTTCCGCCAGGGAGTTGAGGTCGCGGCGTATGGTTTGTGGCGTAACCGAAAAATGTTCGGTCAGTTGTTCGATACTGGCGTAGCCCTGGCGGCGTACCAGTTCAACGATGGCATCTTGTCGCTGTTGCTGGTTCATGACGGCTCCCTATCGATCACGCGAGTGTAAGCGATTCGGTACGCTTGCGCAGGTATTCGAGGGGCATTTATACGAAAGTCGTAAAGCATTGCGAACATACTCGGGTACTCTTGGTGATCATAAACGAACATACAATGACAGGATGACTCATGGCCGACTATCTCCTTGCCATCGATCAGGGCACTACCAGTTCGCGCGCCATTCTCTTCGACCGTGACGGCCATGTGATTCGTGTTGCGCAGCGTGAATTCCCCCAGCACTTCCCCCACGATGGCTGGGTCGAGCACGACCCCGAAGACATCTGGGACACGGTGCTTTCGACCTGTCGCGAGGCGGTCGAGACATCGGGCGTCGCACTCGACGAGATCGCCGGGGTCGGCATCACCAATCAGCGCGAAACCACGCTGCTGTGGGATCGCGCGACTGGCAAGCCGCTTTACAATGCCATCGTCTGGCAGGATCGACGCACCGCCGACTTCTGTCGCGAGCTGCAGGAAAGAGGGCATGCCGAGCTGGTGCAATCGCACACGGGGCTGCTGATCGATCCCTACTTCTCGGCAACCAAGCTGGCCTGGCTGCTGGACAACGTGGAAGGGGCGCGTGAGCGTGCCGAACGCGGCGAGCTGGCCTTCGGCACGGTGGACACCTTCCTGCTGTGGCGCCTCACCGGGGGGCGGGTTCACGCCACGGATGCCACCAACGCCTCGCGCACCATGCTGTTCGACATCAATGCCCAGCAGTGGGACGACGAGCTGCTCAAGCTATTCGAGATCCCGTCTGGCTTGCTTCCAGAAGTGCGCGACAGCAGCGCCGACTTCGGCACCGTCGAGGCCCGCTGGCTGGGGGCGGAGTTGCCCATCGGCGGGGTGGTGGGCGACCAGCAGGCGGCCCTGGTCGGCCAGGCGTGCTTCGAGCCCGGCATGGGCAAG
This sequence comes from Billgrantia desiderata, assembly GCF_900108215.1. NCBI lineage: Bacteria > Pseudomonadati > Pseudomonadota > Gammaproteobacteria > Oceanospirillales > Halomonadaceae > Billgrantia > Billgrantia desiderata. The sequence goes on from NZ_FNVC01000001.1 coordinate 45,625, forward strand.
AGCACCTACGGCACCGGTTGCTTCATGATCGTCAACACCGGCGACAGGCCGGCCAGATCGCGCAACCGCCTGCTCTCTACCGTGGCCTATCGCCTGAACGGCAAGACCACCTATGCCATGGAGGGCAGCATCTTCGTCGCCGGTGCTGCGGTGCAGTGGCTGCGCGACGGCTTGAAGCTGTTCAAGGATGCCGCCGAGACGGAGGCGCTGGCCAAGCAGACCCGCGCCGGACACAGCGTCTATCTGGTGCCGGCCTTCACCGGGCTGGGAGCGCCCCACTGGGACCCCAAGGCGAGAGGGGCGATCTTCGGCCTGACGCGCGACACCGGGATTGCCGAAATCGTCGCTGCCGGCCTGCAGGCGGTCTGCTATCAGACCCGCGATTTGCAGGCCTGCATGAGCGACGACATGGGCGTGCCACCGGGTACGCTGCGTGTCGACGGCGGCATGGTGGCCAACTCCTGGCTGGTTCAGTTCCTCGCCGATATGCTGGGGGTGCAGGTCGACCGGCCGACGGTGCTCGAAACGACCGCATTGGGAGCCGCCTACATGGCCGGGCTGCGCTTCGGTTGGTACCGCGACCTGGAAGAGATCGCCGAGCTGTGGCGCTGCGAGCGCAGCTTCATGCCCAGCATGCCGGAAACCGAAAGGGAGCGACTCTATCACGGCTGGCTCGAGGCGGTGGAGCGGGTAAAAAGCTAGTGCGAGGCTTGCAAAATCCAGCGATATCGGTAAGATATGCATCCGTTGCCGCAGCTGAATTGGCGGGTAACGGGTAAACGAGAAAGAACGAAAGACGAGAAAGCCGAACACAGGACCATAGCTCAGTTGGTTAGAGCGCCACGTTGACATCGTGGAGGTCGGCGGTTCAAATCCGCCTGGTCCTACCAGCTTTCTATCGGCTTTTTCGACACGGTTTCACATGGTTTCGGTTTCACATAGTTTCAGGACCATAGCTCAGTTGGTTAGAGCGCCACGTTGACATCGTGGAGGTCAGCGGTTCAAATCCGCTTGGTCCTACCAGCATTCCGAAACGCCCCCTGGCATTGCCAGGGGGCGTTTTGCTTTCAGGTGCCTGCGACTGCTCTTCACCAGGCCGACGGTTTTCCTTGCCAGGCGAGTGAGAAGTCGGGCAGCTCGCTGCGTCTGACGAATACCTCGACCAGGGCTTCCAGACCCTCTTGGTCGGCTGGGCTGAAGCGCCCGCGTCGTGGGCTGTCGAGGTCCAGCACCCCCCACAGTGTAGCGCCGCACAAAATCGGTACCACCAGCTCCGCGTTCGACGCCGCATCGCAGGCGATGTGATCGGCGATGGCATGCACGTCGTCGATACGCTGGGTCTCACGGCTCCTGGCGGCGGCGCCGCACACGCCCTTGCTGAAGGGGATGGGGTTGCAGGCCGGCTTGCCCTGGAAGGGGCCGAGTGTGAGCAGCTCGGGCTGGCGCTGCAGGTAGAAACCGACCCAGTTGAGGTCCGGCACCTGCTGCATGATGAAGGCGCAGGTCTGGGCGCTGTTGGTCAGCCAGTTGCGGGCGTCCAGCAGGGCCTCGAGCTGGCGGGCCAGCAGCGTGTAGTCGGGCATGTTCGATGCCATGGAATCTCCGGTCCTCTCTAGTGCCCACTGGTATTCGGGCTGGGGTTTGAAGAATGGTCTGGTCGACACTAGCTTTCGGGTAGTAAGGATATCCGTAGGTCGATCAGGAGGATTGAGTATGCATGTAGTTGCCGATGTCAACGTGACGCCGATCGGGGCGGGAGCCTCGCTGTCGTCTCATATCGCCGCCTGCGAAGAGGTGATAGAAGCGGCTGGGCTCAAGTATCGCCTGCACGCCCACGGGACCAATATCGAGGGTTCCTGGGAAGAGGTGATGCGCGTAATCCAGCGCTGCCATGACGTGCTGCACGAACGCGGTGCGCCGCGGGTGGACAGCGCGATTCGCATCGCCACGGCTACCGACAAGGATCAGAGCCTCGAGGAGCGGATCGACAAGGTCGAACGCAAGATGGGCTGAGTCCGGTACCTGCCAAACGAACGGGCCGACGCATGGCGTCGGCCCGTTGTCATGCGTTAGAAGCGCAGCACGGCATCACTGCCAGCCGGGCACGGCGCCACCGTCGAACAGCTCCGCAGCCTTGGCGGCCACCTCTTCGCTCTGGTAGGCGGAAACCAGCTGCTGGATCTCTTCACGCTCCTCGTCGCCGGCACGCACCGCGATCAGGTTGACGTAGGGCGACTCGGCACCCTCCTGAATCAGCGCATCGTCCAGGCGCAGTCCGGCGGGCTGAGCGAAGGTGTTGTTGATGAAGGCGAGGTCCACGTCGGTCAGCACGCGCGGCAGCTGAGCTGCCTCGATCTCGCGGAAGCGCAGGCCGAGCGGGTTCTCGACCACGTTGATCGGGGTGGCCTCGAGGTTCTCGGGGTCATCGAGTTCGATCAGGTCGGCGTTGTGCATCAGAATCATCGCGCGGCCGCCGTTGGTGGGGTCGTTGGGCAGGGCGACGATGGCACGCTCGGGCAGCTCTTCGATGCTGTCGTGGCGCTCGGAGTAGGCGCCGATCGGATACACGAAAGTGTAGCCGGCAACGGCCAGGTCGTAGCCGCGGTCTTCGATCATGCTGCGCAGGTAGGGCTCGTGCTGGAAGGCGTTGGCATCCAGGCTGCCGTCTGCCAGTGCAGCGTTGGGCGAGACGTAGTCGGTGAACTCGATAATCTCGACTTCGAGGTCGTAGCGCTCGCGGGCGATCTGGACGGCCACTTCCATCACCTCCGACTCGGGGCCGGACATGGTGCCTACCTTGATCGAGCGCGTTTCGGTCGCGCCGTCGTCGTTGCCGCAGCCGGCAACCAGGATGGCGCTGGCCAGGGTGGCGGCGCCGAACAGTCGGGTCAGAGTCACTTGCATGGGGTCGTTCTCCTTGGGTGTGGCGTCACTTGCGATCCGATTTGCGTACCAGATAATCCCCGAGGCTCTGGAAGCCCTGCACCATGACCACCAGAATGGCCACGGTGATCAGCATGACGGTGGGGTTGAAGCGGTTGTAGCCATAACGAATGCCCAGGTCGCCCAGGCCGCCGCCGCCTACGGCGCCGGCCATGGCCGAGTAGCTCACCAGGGTGACGACGGTGATCGTCAGTCCGGTGATGATGCCGCCGCGAGCCTCCGGCAGCAGCACCTTGGTGATCACCTGGTGCGGCGTGGCGCCCATCGACTGGGCGGCTTCCACCAGGCCGGGCGGGATCTCGTTGAGCGCACCTTCCACCAGCCGGGCGACGAAAGGGATGGCGGCGATGGTCAGCGGCACGATGGCGGCATTGGTGCCGATCGAGGTGCCCACGATCATCCGCGTGAAGGGGATGATCGCCACCATCAGGATGATGAAGGGGATCGAGCGGCCGATGTTGGTCACCATGCCCAGCACCTGGTTGAGCACCGGGCGGGCCAGGATCTGGCGTGGGCGGGTGACGTAGAGCAGCACGCCCAGCGGCACGCCGAGCAGCGCCGAGATGATGCCCGATACCGCAACCATGTAGAGCGTATCCAGGGTCGCCTGGAGGATCAGATCAATCATCGCGCTGGACATGGCCGAGCACCTCCACATGCAGGTCGTGGTCTTCGAGATAGTCGATGGCGCGGCGGGTCTGCTCGGGGGAGCCGAGGAGCTCGGCGATCATCAGCCCCAGCGTGCGCTCCTGAATCGACTCCACCTTGGCCTGAAGAATGCTGACGTCGACCCCGCATTCGCGCGCCAGGCGCGAGATCAGCGGCGTGGAAACCGTATCGCCGGAGAACGCCAGACGCACCACCGGATGGGTGTGCTCGCCGGGGGCCTCTTCGAGGCGCTCGATCAGCGCCTTGGGCGGCTCCAACTGGAGGAAGTCGTTGAGGAACTCGCGGCCCAGGCGGGTGCGCGGGGCGGTGAAGAAGTCGCCGACCTCGGCCTCTTCCACCAGCTCGCCGTCGGAGATCAGGCTGACCCGATGGCAGATCGACTTGACCACTTCCATCTCGTGGGTGATCAGCAGGATGGTCAGACCCAGCTTCTGGTTGATGTCGCGCAGCAGAGTCAGGATCGAGCCGGTGGTCTGCGGGTCCAGCGCCGAGGTTGCCTCGTCGCACAGCAGCACGCGGGGTTCGCTGGCCAGCGCCCGGGCGATGGCCACGCGCTGCTTCTGACCGCCGGAGAGCTGGGCCGGATACTGGCGTGCCTTGTCGGCAAGGCCGGTGAGCTCGAGCAGCGGCAGCACGCGCTCGCGGATGGCCGCGCGCTTCATGCCCATCAGTTCCAGGGGCAGGGCGACGTTGGCAAAGACATTGCGCGTCGTCAGCAGGTTGAAGTGCTGAAAGATCATGCCGATGCGATGGCGCGCCTGATTGAGCTGGCTGTTGGAGAGGGTGGTCATCTCCTGGCCGTCGACGACGACGCTGCCACTGGAAGGGCGCTCGAGCAGATTGACGCAGCGAATCAGAGTCGACTTGCCGGCACCGGAAAGGCCGATGACGCCATGGATACTGCCCGCCGGAACGTGAAGGTCGACGTTCTTCAGCGCCTCGATGGTTCTGGCGGCTCTCTCGCTGGGGCGTGAGGCGAACGGCAGTCGGCGCCTGGGCGGGGTGAGGTGGTAGGTCTTGGAAACGTTGCTTAGCGTGATCATCTGGCTTCCTGAGAGGCCGTGCCGGTGGGGCGGGCGCAGCGTGGGCCAGGGTATAACCGAACGAAAAAAAGGCCACCCTGGCGGGTGGCCATCAACGCTGGACACACCCTTTTAGCTGCACTTCACGATGCAGGCGGAAGCCGTCTGCATCGTGGGCGCCCGCAAGCCGGGTACAAATCGGCGCCTGAAATGTGAGGCGGAATGGTAAGACTAAAGACGTAACATGTCAACCGAAGCGAAAGATGCTTCGGTTCGCCAGGCGAACGCGTGGTGAAATTCACTAAAAAATGACCTCGATACGTGGATTCCTGTTGCCTTGCCCTGGTGAATGTCACGCTCTTGGGGTAGCGCCCGTTGACGGATGGACGTTCGTGGCGCGAATTCTTACACTGCGAGCCCCACCCACTTCATCCTCCCTTGAGCGGGAGCGCGCAGGAGACGCCATGTTCACAGGCATCGTCCAAGGCACGGCCGAGATCGTCGCCATCAAGGAAGCCGAGGCATTCCGCACTCATGTCGTGAGCTTGCCGCAACCTCTGCGCGAGGGGCTGGAGCTCGGCGCTTCGGTGGCCCACAACGGTGTCTGTCTGACGGTGACGGCCATCGACGGCGACCGGGTCAGCTTCGATCTGATGCGCGAGACGCTGCGCGTGACCAACCTTGGTGCGCTGGGCGAGGGCGATCGCGTCAATATCGAGCGGGCAGCGCGCTTCGGCGACGAGATCGGCGGCCACGCCATGTCCGGTCATGTCATGGCCATGGCCGAGCTGGTGGAGCTGGATCAGGCGCCGAACAATCGACGGCTGTGGTTCGAGGTGCCCCATGCGCTGGGCCGCTTCCTGTTCGACAAGGGCTACATCGGCGTCGATGGCATCAGCCTGACGATCGGTGCCACGAGGCCCGCCACGGCTGCTCACGGGCCGCGCTTCTGCGTCGACCTGATTCCCGAGACCCTGGAGCGCACCATTCTGGTGGACCGCGTGCCGGGCGATAGGGTCAACATCGAGATCGACCCTCAGACCCAGGCTATCGTGGAAACCGTGGAAAGGGTATTGGCCGCCCGCGGGGTGTGAGAACTCCATTCAAATGACCGTTTCGTCAAGATTGCGTTGGTAGCCGTGCTGGCGAATGGCGCAGAGTTTGCTTATACAGAGCGAATCGTGCCGCACAAGGTAAGCAATCTCGGCCTCGCATCTAAAGGGGGCTTTGGGTACCATGTGCGGCTTTTCTCGCCCCCTGGTTGCTAAACAAGCACTCGTGCGCAGGAATGCCAAAAATGAAGAACATGCTCGATAGACACTTCAAGCTGACGGAACACAACACCAGCGTGAAGACAGAGGTCATTGCCGGGGTCACCACCTTCCTGACCATGGCCTACATCATCTTCGTCAACCCCAGCATTCTTTCCGAAACCGGCATGGACTATGGCGCGGTGTTCGTCGCCACCTGTCTGGCGGCCGCCGTCGGCTGTCTGGTCATGGGGCTGTGGGCCAACTATCCCATCGCCCAGGCGCCGGGCATGGGGCTCAACGCCTTCTTCACCTACGGTGTCGTGCTGGGCATGGGCTACAGCTGGGAAGCGGCGCTGGGAGCAGTGTTCCTGTCCGGCTTCTGTTTCCTGCTGCTCAGCATCTTCAAGGTGCGCGAGTGGATCATTCATTCCATTCCGCTCTCCCTGCGCCTCGGTATTGCCGCGGGTATCGGCCTCTTCCTGGCCATGATCGCACTGAAAAATGCCGGCATCGTAGTGTCCAATCCGGCCACCTACGTGGCACTCGGAGATCTTTCCCAACCGGCTGCCATCTACGCGCTGCTGGGCTTCTTCGCCATTACCGCCATGGCCTATCTGAAGATCACCGGCGCCGTGATGATCGGTATTCTCGGGGTGACGGTGCTGGCCATGATCCTGGGCCACAACCAATACGGTGGCCTGATGTCGATGCCGCCCTCCATTGCGCCGACCTTCATGGCCATGGATCTCATGGGCGCCCTCGACGTGGCCATGCTCAGCGTCATCTTCGCCTTCCTGTTCGTCGATCTGTTCGACACCTCCGGCACCCTGGTGGGCGTGGCGCACAAGGGCGGTCTGCTCGACAAGGACGGCAAACTGCCGCGTCTGAATCGTGCCATGATCTCCGACAGTAGCGCCTCCATGGCCGGTGCGGTGCTGGGTACCTCGACCACGACCAGCTACATCGAGTCCACCGCCGGTATCGCCGCAGGTGGGCGCACCGGCCTGACGGCGGTCGTCGTGGCCGGGCTGTTCCTGATCAGCCTGTTCTTCGCGCCGCTGGCGGGTTCCATCCCGGCTTATGCCACCGCCGGCGCGCTGCTCTATGTGGCGGTGCTGATGGCCGGCAGCCTGGCCCATGCCAACTGGGACGACCCGACCGACGCCGCGCCGGTACTGATCGCCGCACTGGCCATGCCGCTGACCTTCTCCATCGCCGAAGGCATCGCGCTGGGCTTCATCAGCTACGCTGCTATCAAGACCCTTTCCGGCCGCTTCCGCGACCTCAATCCGGCGGTGGTCGTGCTGGCGATCCTGTTCGTATTGAAGTTCCTGTTCCTAGACTGACATTCCCTCACCGAGACCCGCGATGAGCATTTACGGCGACTACATCAAGTCCGTGATCCGAACCGTCCCCGACTGGCCGCAGCAGGGGGTCAACTTCCGCGATATCACACCGCTGCTGCAGAACAGCTCTGCCTTTCGCAAGCTGATCGACAGCTTCGTGCATCGCTATCAGGAGATGGAGCTGGATGCCATCGCGGCCATCGACGCACGCGGCTTCATCATCGGGGCGCCCGTCGCCTATGAGCTCGGCTGCAGCTTCGTGCCGGTACGCAAGAAGGGCAAGCTGCCGTTCCGCACCATCAGCGAGACCTACACGCTGGAGTACGGTCAGGCCGAGGTGGAGCTGCACTCCGATGCATTCCGTCAGGGGGATCGGATCCTGATCATGGACGACTTGATCGCCACCGGCGGCACCATGCTGGCGGCCGCCAAGCTCATCACCCGTTCGGGCGGACAGGTGGTGGAAACCGCCACCATCATCGATCTGCCCGAGATCGGCGGGTCGGCAAGGATCCGTGAGGCAGGCTTCGGCGTCTTTGCGGTCTGCTCCTTCAATGAGGATGAGTGACGCCATGAGCAATGCCCGCTATCACCAGCACTTCACCGTCTCCTGGGACCAACTCCACCGTGACGTGCGCGAGCTGTGTCATCGTCTGGTCGAGCGCGACTTCAAGGGTATCGTGGCGATCACCCGTGGCGGGTTGATTCCGGCGGCGCTGATTGCCCGTGAGCTCAACGTGCGGCTGATCGATACGGTCTGCATCAGCAGCTACGAGCACATGGAGCAGGGTGGCCTGGACGTCATGAAGGGCGTCGATCATGACGGCGACGGCTGGCTGCTGGTCGACGACCTGGTCGATACCGGCAAGACGGCACGCAAGGTACGCGAGATGCTGCCCAAGGCGCACTTCGTCACCGTCTATGCCAAGCCCGAAGGGCGCCCGCTGGTGGATCAGTATCTGACCGAAGTGGCCCAGGACTGCTGGATTCAGTTTCCTTGGGACATGGGGGTGGCCTACGTCGAGCCGTTGGTCGACCAGGTCAAGCGTTAGGCGACATAGAGTCGAGCGAACATGAGCTGTCCATTACCCGAGAGTTGGGAGCGCTGGCTGGGAGGCGAGTTCCAGGCTCCCTACATGCAGACGCTGCGTGACTTCCTGGCGGCGGAGAAGGCCGCCAGGAAGGTGATCTACCCGCACTCCTCGAACTGGTTCCGCGCCTTCGAGCTGACGCCGCTGGAGCGGGTCAAGGTGGTGATCCTGGGGCAGGACCCGTACCACGGACCCAATCAGGCGCATGGCTTGTGTTTCTCGGTTCGCCCGGGGGTTCCGGCGCCGCCCTCGCTGGTCAACATCTACAAGGAGCTGGTCGCCGATGTCGGCTTCCAGCCGGTGGACCACGGCAACCTCGAGCACTGGGCGCGACAGGGCGTGCTGCTGCTCAACACCTCGCTGACGGTGGAGCAGGGCAACGCCGGCTCGCATCGGGGCAGGGGCTGGGAGCACTTCACCGATCGCGCCATCGAGACGGTCAACGCCCACGCCGAACCCTCGGTGTTCCTGCTGTGGGGTAGCCACGCCCGGCAGAAGAAGGCGCTGGTCGACACCTCGCGGCATCTGGTGCTGGAGTCGCCGCATCCGTCGCCGCTCTCGGCGCACCGGGGGTTCTTCGGCAACCGGCACTTTTCCCGTGCCAACGCCTTCCTGCAAGCGAACGGCCGCGAACCGATCGATTGGCAGCTGCCGGCAGAGCCCTGAAAGCCGGCCGGCAGGCTCTGCCTTAAACTCTCGGCAGGATGAGAGTAAAATGCGCGCGACTCGTCCATGCGACGAAGGTCGCCACTTCCACACCACGCCAAGAGGTCCGTCATGAGCGTCCACGCCATTCAACATCCGCTGGTCCAGCACAAGCTCGGTCTGATGCGCGAAGCCGGCATCAGCACCAAGAGCTTTCGCGAGCTGGCCGGCGAGCTGGCCAAGCTGCTGACCTATGAGGCGACCCAGGATCTCGAGCTGGAAGAGCAGGACATCGACGGCTGGAGCGGCAAGCCGATTCCGGTGAAGCTGCTGAAGGGCAAGAAGGTGACCATCGTACCGATTCTGCGGGCCGGGCTGGGTATGCTGGATGGCGTGACCGACCTGATCCCCAGCGCCCGGATCAGCGTGGTGGGGCTGTATCGCGATGAAGAGACGCTGGAGCCGGTACCGTACTTCGCCAAGTTTGCCAATGACCTCGACGAGCGCATGGCCATCGTCATCGACCCTATGCTGGCGACCGGCGGCACCATGGTGGCAACGCTGGACATGCTGAGGGACCGCGGCTGCCAGCAGATGAAGGTCATCGTGCTGGTGGCGGCTCCCGAAGGGATCAAACGGGTGCAGGACGCCTATCCCGACATAGAGATCTACACCGCTGCGGTGGATGATCATCTCGACGAGAACGGCTATATCGTGCCGGGTCTCGGCGACGCAGGGGACAAGATCTTCGGCACCAGGTGATTTTTTAAGTTCATTGGCAAAAAACGCAAGATGCTGCCCCTGAGATCGCAATCCAGGGGCGTTTTTCTGGGCAGGACGCCTTCGACTCAACGACACGACAAAAGAAGGAAAACACCCCATGAACGAACATGTGGCGGCTGCGCAGGCGCCTGCCGAATCCCTGCCCAGGGTGCTGCTGACCGGGGCACAGATGCTCTTCGTCGCTTTCGGCGCGCTGGTGCTGGTGCCGCTCTTGACCGGACTCGACCCCAGCGTGGCGCTGTTCACCGCCGGCGTGGGTACCCTGGTGTTCCACGGCGTGACCAAGGTGACCGTGCCGGTCTTCCTGGCATCATCGTTCGCCTTCATCGCCCCGATCCAGGGCTCGGTGGTCAATTTCGGCGTGCCGGCCACCATGGGCGGGCTGATGGCGGCGGGCCTGGTCTACGTGGCGATTTCGCAGGCGGTACGCCTGAAGGGCACGGCCTGGTTGCATCGCCTGCTGCCGCCGGTGGTAGTGGGGCCGGTGATCATGGTGATCGGCCTGGCCCTGGCGCCGGTGGCAGTCAGCATGGCCACCGGCGAGACCAGCGATCATATCGGCTACGGGGCGGCCATCGTGCTGTCGATGGCGAGCCTGCTGGTGACCCTGGTGCTGGCCGTATTCGGCCGCGGCCTGCTGCGGCTGGTGCCGATCATGGGCGGTATCGTCACCGGCTACGTCATGGCTCTGTTGATGGGGGTGGTCGACTTCACGCCGGTGCGGGAAGCCGCCTGGCTGGCCATGCCGTCGTTCACGGCGCCGAGCTTCCACTGGGCGGCGATCCTGTTCATGATTCCCGTGGCCATTGCGCCTGCGGTGGAGCATATCGGCGACATGGTGGCCATCGGCTCGGTCACGCGCAAGAACTACCTGGAGAAACCCGGTCTGCACCGTACCTTGCTGGGTGACGGTCTGGCGACCACCACCGCGGCGCTGTTCGGCGGTCCGCCCAACACCACCTATTCCGAAGTGACCGGCGCGGTGACTCTGACTCGTGCCTTCAACCCCAAGATCATGGTGGTAGCTGCCTGTATCGCCATCGGTCTGGCTTTCGTGGCCAAGCTGGGCGCACTGCTGCAGACCATCCCCGGCCCGGTGATGGGCGGCATCATGACCCTGCTGTTCGGCTCCATTGCCGTGGTCGGCATGAACACCCTGGTGCGCGCCGGGCATTCCCTTACCGCGCCGCGCAACCTGGTGGTGGTGTCGTTGATTCTGGTGTTCGGTATCGGCGGCATGCAGTTCGGGGGCGGTCAGTTCACCCTGCAGGGCGTGAGCCTGGCCGCGCTGGTGGGCATCGTCCTCAACTGGGTGTTGCCCACCGCCGACGACGAGTGATCCTCAGGTATGGTGCAGCTCCTTGCCGCCCTCGGAAAAGGTCGGCGGGGAGTTGGCGCTGACGATCACGCACTCTTCCTCGCCGACGTTGCGGAAGCGGTGGGGCAGGCGCGAGTCGAAGTAGTAGGCATCGCCTGCGCGCAGCAGGCGAGCCTCGCCGGCTACGGTGAGTTCTATCTCGCCGGCCACCACCACGCCGCCCTCCTCGCCGTCGTGCTCGAGCATGTCGGCGCCGGTATCCGCTCCGGGCGGGTAGCGCTCATGAATGATCGACATGCTGCGATCCGGCCGACGCGCCGCCACCAGCCGCCATGAAAGATGGCCGTCGCCGATCTCGGTGAGATCCTCGGCGGGGTAGAAGGCCTGCGGCGGGGAGGGTTCGTCGCCGGCGAAGAACGCGCTGATCGACACCGGCAGCGCATCGAGAATCTTCTTCAGCGAGCTCACCGACGGGCTGACGCTGTTCTGCTCGATCAGCGAGATGGTGCTGTTGGTGACACCGGCTCGCTTGGCCAGTTCACGCTGGGACAGCTTGCGTGCCTTGCGCAACTCGCGCAGACGTGTCCCTACATCAAATCCTTCCATTGTCAGGTCCAGAACGTTCGATTTGTTTGACACATGATACCCGTTAGCTGCGCCTTGGATAAGATGACCTTGATCATTGCATTGTCCGGGTTTGGCTCAGCGTCGTGGAAGCGGCGCGCGGGCTGAGGCATGATGGGGTATGACCGATCGATCAGAAAACGCGATACCCAACCCGCTCACCGACGTGACAGGCCTGATCCTGGCCGGCGGTGAGGGTCGGCGGATGGGCGGGCGAGACAAGGGGCTCGAGCCGTTTCGCGGCGCCGCGCTGGTAAGCCACGTGCAGGCGCGATTCGCCGGTAGGGTGGCCGAAGTGCTGATCAGTGCCAACCGTCACCTGGACGACTATCGCCAGTTGGCCGGGCGGGTGGTGCCCGATGCCCAGGGGGGCTTCCAGGGGCCGCTGATGGGTATCTACAGCGGCCTGCTCGCTGCCGATACGCCCTGGGTGCTGGTGGTACCCTGCGACACGCCGGCTCTGCCGGACGATCTGGTGGCGAGAATGGTCGCCGGGATCGGCGATCATCGAATCGCCGTGGCCCATGACGGCGAGCGGCTGCACCCCGTGGTCATGCTGCTCGAGCGCTCGCTGGCCGAGGACCTGCACGCCGCTCTGCAGGCAGGAGAGCGCAAGGTCGGTCGCTGGGTCGAGCGCCACGCCTGGACCGCCATCGATTTCAGTGACTGTCCGGACGCCTTCATAAACCTGAACAGCGAAGATGACAAGCGGCGCCTGGAGATGCGCCCGAACGAGGAGAGTTGACCCTGATGTCCCAAACGCAGCCAGCCGCGCTTGGCTTCGACGATGAACTGCCGCTGCTGGGTATCGCCGCCTGGAGCGGCACCGGCAAGACCACTTTGCTGGAAGCGTTGCTGCCGCGCCTCGCGGCGCTTGGCGTGCGTACCGCCGTGATCAAGCATGCGCATCATGAATTCGATGTCGACCAGCCGGGCAAGGACAGCCATCGCCTGCGCCAGGCGGGCGCGGCCCCGATGCTGGTTGCGTCACGGGCCAGGTGGGCCATGATGATGGAAACGCCCGACAATCGGGAGGCCGATCTTGCGCAGCTGATCGACGTCGTGCGCAGCCAGCAGCCCGATCTGGTGCTGGTGGAAGGCTTCAAGGCCTGGCCCTTGCCGAAGCTCGAGCTCTACCGCGAGGCCGTCGGCAAGACGCTGCGAGTGGCCGAAGACCCATGGATAAAGGCCGTGGCGAGCCAGCCCCGAGTGGAGGTTCCGCCGGGGGTCGAATGGCTCGACCTCGACGACCTGAATGCCATTGCCGCCTGGGTGGCGGCCTGGCCGGCACGCTGGCCGGCCGAGTGCGTGCCTCGCGATATCGCTCGCTGACGACCGCTTAACTTGACCAGACAATTGATCCCGAGGCTGCAACCCATGAGTCTGACCCATCTCAATACGCGCGGCGAGGCCCATATGGTCGACGTTGCCGACAAACCGGAAAGCCGCCGTGAGGCGACCGCTTCAGGTCATATCCAGATGAAGCCCGAGACCCTGGCGCTGCTGAGCGAGGGTGGGCTCCCCAAAGGGGACGTGCTGGCCACGGCGCGTATCGCCGGCATTCAGGCGGCCAAGCGCACCCACGAGCTGATCCCGCTCTGCCACGCCTTGCCGCTCTCCAAGGTGTCGGTGGATTTTCACCTGGACGAGCAGAACAGCCGCGTCGAGGTCGTCGCCACCTGTCGGCTCAATGGTCGCACCGGTGTGGAAATGGAGGCGCTGACGGCCGTCTCGGTGGCCTGTCTGACGCTCTACGACATGTGCAAGGCGGTCGATAAGGACATGGAGATCGGCGCCATCCACCTGGATGCCAAACAGGGCGGCAAGTCGGGCGACTACCGCCGCCAAGTAGTACCGGCAACGGCTCCCATCGTAACGGGCGAGGGTGCAGCCGGGCAGGTCTCGGTGGGCAGCCGTTGCGACATCGACTCGCCCTGCGTGCGGGTGAAGTTCCTGGCCGAACTGCGTGAGCGACTGGGCATCAGCGATGTCACCCTGCCGCTGGACAGCCTGCCGAGTACCGACGTCGGCGGCCTGAAGAGCGCGCTGGTGAAGCGCGACTCCCGCTTTGCCCGTCTCAGCGAAGGACGTGTGCTGTGTGCGGTCAATCAGGTCATGGCGCTGGACGCGACTCCCATCACCAACGACGATGAAGTGGCGTTCTTTCCGCCGGTGACGGGAGGCTGAGGCGATGATTCGGGTTCAGGACGCGCCTTTCGATGCGGGCGATGAACAGCAGCAGCTGCTTGCCGGGCGCTCCGACATCGGCGCCGTGGTGAGCTTCACCGGACTGGTGCGCGACTTCAACGAGCGGCCCGATGTCACGGCACTGACGCTCGAGCATTATCCGGGCATGACCGAGGCGGCGCTGGGCGAGATCGTGACGCAGGCCGAAGCTCGCTGGCCGCTGCAGGGGGTGCGGGTCATCCACCGGGTTGGACGACTGACGCCGGGAGACCCTATCGTACTGGTGGTGGTCGCCAGTGCACATCGACGTGCCGCTTTCGAAGCCTGCGACTTCATCATGGACTATCTCAAGACGCGAGCCCCTTTCTGGAAAAAGGAACACAGCATCACGGGTGACTACTGGGTTGCCGAGCGTGAGTCGGATTACCGTGATGCCAGCCGCTGGGAGAGCGAGAATGACGAAATCCCCTGAGACATTGCCTGCCGAGTTGATCGACGACTTCGGCAGGCGTGTTCGCTACGTGCGAATCTCCGTGACGGATCGCTGCGATTTCCGCTGCGTCTACTGCATGAGTGAGGAGATGACGTTCCTTCCTCGGGCGCAGATATTGACGCTGGAAGAGTTGAGTCTGGTGGCGCGGGCATTCGTCGAGATGGGGGTCGAGAAGATTCGGCTGACCGGCGGCGAACCCCTGGTGCGGCGCGGCATCGATCAGCTCATCGAGGCAACGAGTGCGTTGCCTGGGCTGCGCGATCTGGCCATGACCACCAATGGGGCAGGGCTGGTCAAACATGCGCGCCGCCTGCGTGAAGCGGGGCTGGGCAGGCTCAACATCAGCCTCGATACCCTGGATCCCGAGCGCTTTCGCAAGCTGACCCGTACCGGTGATTTGTCTCGCGTGCTGGAGGGCTTGCACGCCGCGCGCGAAGCGGGCTTTACGCGCATCAAGCTCAATGCCGTGATTCTGAAGGGACGCAACGACGACGAAGTGCTCGATCTCGTCGAGTTCGCCCGCGCCCAGCGAGTCGACTTGAGCTTCATCGAGGAGATGCCTCTCGGCGACGTCTCCGACCATTCGCGGGCCGAGACCTTTTGCTCCAGTGATGAGGTGAAGGCGGCGATAGAGCAGCGTCACGAGCTGATTCCGACCACCGAGTCGACGCTGGGCCCTTCGCGTTACTTCCGCATGAGCGACAGCGACAGCCGTATCGGCTTCATTTCCCCTCATAGCCACAACTTCTGCTCCAGCTGCAATCGGGTTCGTGTGACGGCGGAAGGGCGGCTTCTGCTCTGCCTTGGCAACGAGCATTCTGTCGATCTGCGTGCCGTACTTCGCCAGCACCCGGGGGATCTCGATGCCCTCAAGCATGCCATCGTCAAGGCACTTCCTCTCAAGCCCGAGCGCCACCATTTCACCACCGATGGCGATGTTCAGATCGTTCGCTTCATGAACATGACGGGGGGATAAGAGAGGGAAGATGCCAACATAAGCCGGAACTCTTTGACGCTATTCCGTGCATCGTTGGTTGGGCCTTTTCTTGCCAAAATGGCAAATCGGCATATACTTTCGACGAGTGGGCCTTTACGGCTGACTCGTCGTTTTCTTGCATGGAGGAGGCCAATGTCCAGCGAAACCTTGGAGCGCATCGCCCGTAACAAGAACGTGGCTCGGGCCGCGGCTCGCCAGTTGAGCATGGAGCAGCTGCACAAGCTCTCCGATGTTATCGGCGAGGTCATCGAACAGAAAAATGAGGAAGAGAAGCTCCGCAAACAGGAAGAAGCGGACAAGGAAAGAAAACTGGCTGAGATCCGTGAGGCCATGAACGATGCTGGTCTCTCCGTGGAAGATCTCGTGGGTGAACAGCCACGCCGTCGGCGCGGTCGGCCACCCAAGAATGCCAGCGGTTCGTGACCCGGCAGGGAACGAATCGTCTGCTTGCAGTACCTCGGAAGGGGGCAAGGCGGGGGCCTTGGCTCCCTTCCGCTGCGCGATACTTCAAGCCAATCTCTTCGGCATCATGCAGCGGTCAGTGCCAGTCGTCAGCGAAAGGCCGGTGCCTCTACGGCCAAGAGCTGGAGATGAATGTCGGGTAACTGACGCAGATGTTGGCCCAGCCAATAGGTGATCTGCGGCTGCAGGGCTGAGCGTAGTTCGGCCAGCGTCGACACATCGATCTCTTCCAGCCTTTCGTCCAGCCATTCGGTGAAACTGTCCTCGTCCATGGCACTGACGCGGTGGGCATCCATCATCAGCCTGCCAATGCGGGTCCAGCCCGTGCCCGTGTAGGCCACGGAAAGCGCCAGGTAGAGGATGCCGTGGCGCGAGGAACCCTGTTCCGCGGCAAGACCGGGCAGGGGAGCGACGGCGTTCTGGCTGACGATGCAGGGGCTTTGCGGATGGCGAGAGTCGACGTGCAAGCCATCCGCATCCAGCCGGATCAGATCGCCATTGACCGGCAAGAGGGGCGCCTGGATGCCCATCGAGTGCGCCAGCTCCTGATGGGCCTGCTGGTGACGACGTTCGCCGTGCACCGGCAGCAGATGATGCGGCCTTACCCAACCGTAGAAGGTACGCAGCTCGTCCTGGGCCGGGTGGCCGGAGGCGTGCAGTTCCGGATGGTTGAATTCGTCCCAGATCGTCACGTCGAGGCGTTTGAGTGCGTGTTTGAGGCGCTCGATCTGATACTCGTTGCCGGGAATCGCCTTGGCCGAGAACAGCACGGTGTCGCCTGCCATCAGCTCGAAGCTGTGGTGCCGGCGGTGGGCGAGGCGGCTCAATGCCGCTCGCGGTTCCCCCTGGCTGCCGGTGGCGATCACCAGAACCTCTTCGGCTGGCAGATAACCCAGATCACTGACCGGAACCAGCGCCGGCATGTCTTCCAGGTAACCCAGCCCCCGGGCCACGGCTACCATGCGCTCCATGGCGCGACCCATCAGACTCACCCGGCGCCCACAGCGCTCGGCGGCTCTGGCCACGGCCAGCACGCGAGCCAGGTTGCTGGCAAAGCAGGTCACCACGACCCGTCCCGTGCACTGGGCCAGGCGCTGCTCCAGGGCTCTGGCGACCTCGCCTTCGCTACGCGAGTGGCCCGGCATGGGGGCATTGGTCGAGTCGCCCACCAGCAGGTCGAGCGGCGCCAGGGCGCGAAAGGTCGCTCCTTTGATTGGCGGGCCGATGAGCGGCTCGGGGTCGAGTTTCCAATCGCCGGTATGCAGCACCCGGTAATCGCCGGCGACGATCAGCAGCGCACAGCTCTCCGGTATCGAGTGGGTCAAGGGCAGATAGCGCAGGGTGAATGGGCCGCTTTCCAGGGCCTCGCCCGGCTCGATTACCTGAATGGCATCGACGGCCAGGCCGCGCTCATGGAATTTGGCGCGTAGCAGGCCGGCCGCCAGCGGGGTGGCATGAATCGGGCATTGCCATTTGGGCCACAGCCAGGCGACGGCACCGATGTGGTCTTCATGGCCGTGGGTGATGAGCAGCGCCTGAGGGCGAATGCCAAGGGCCTCGGGCGTTTCCAGGCTGGGAACCTGCAACGGTGAGTCGGGCAGATCCTGACGGATCATCATGCCGCAATCGACCGCTATCCATGCATCCTCGTACCCGTAAAGCGTCATGTTCATGCCGATCTCACCACAGCCCCCCAGTGGCAGGAAGTGAAGCGGGCAGCGGCGGCGGGGGCGAATGGTGACGCGGGTAGAAGGCATCGGCAAGACAGGGACCAGGCAATTGAGTCTTCACTATACGGGATCGTCGCGACCCTTCACAATGCGATGCCCGCGGGCGGCAGCGGTTGGGCGTGTCGTGATATGGCGATTTCGCTACAATGCCGGCTTCCTGATTCCGTTCTGCAGCGGGTTTTTCATGTCTCACTATTATCGACTCGTCGTCTCCTGTCCCGACCGTCGCGGCATCGTGGCCCGCGTATCCGGGTTCATTGCAGGCCATGGGGGCTCCATCACCGAGGCGAGCCAGCACTCCGATCTGGAGGCCGGACGTTTCTTCATGCGCTACGAAATTCTCGCCGATTCCATCGGCATGAGCGCAAGCGAGTTGACCGAAGCCTTCGATCCGGTCGCCCGTGAGTTCGACATGGAGTGGGCCCTGCGCGACACTCGCCGTCGCCCCAGGGTGGTGATCATGGTCTCGCGAGAGTCCCACTGTCTGGTGGATCTACTCTATCGTTGGACGGCGGGGGAGCTCGATGGCGATATCGTCGGTGTCATCTCCAATCACGACGACATGCGCGGCCTGGTGGAGTGGCACGAGTTGCCGTATTTCCACGTTCCGGTGCAGGCCGACGACAAGGACGCGGCCTTTGCCGAAGTGGAGCGCCGGGTCGAAGCTCTGAAAGCCGACGTCGTGGTGCTGGCCCGCTACATGCAGATACTGCCGCCGCGGCTTTGCCAACGCTATGCCGGTCGGGTGATCAACATCCATCACAGCTTCCTGCCCTCCTTTGCCGGCGCGCGTCCCTATCATCAGGCCCACTCACGGGGGGTGAAGCTGATCGGCGCCACCTGCCACTATGTCACCGAGGAACTGGATGCCGGGCCGATCATCGAACAGGACATACACCGGGTGAGTCACTGCCATACGCCGCAGGACCTGGTGCGTTTCGGCCGCGACGTGGAGAAGGCGGTATTGGCCCGCGGGCTGCGCTGGCATCTGGAAGATCGGGTACTGATTCACGGCAACAAGACGGTCGTCTTCGCCTGAATCCGAACGGGGGTTCGGCATGACCATATCCGAACTGATACTGCCGACATGGATACTGCTCGCCTGCGGGGCGGTATCCATGTCGGTGCTGGGGCTGTCGGTGGTGCACCACTCCTGGCAGGCGCTGCTGAGCGACCGTGCCCTGCAGCACCGCTGGCTGGCGGCCAGCCTGGCGGTCGTGCTGATGTGGCAGCTCAGGGCGCAGTCGGTGGACTGGCTGAGTCTGCACTTGATGCTCACGGCTTTGCTGACCCTGATCTTCAAGGCGCCTTTGGCTCTCATGACCAATCTGATCGCCAACCTCTCCCTGGTGCTGTTGGGCAAGGTCGCCTGGCCCCTGCTGGGCGTCAACGTGCTGATCACCGGGGTGATCCCCGTCGTGATCACGGTGTCGATATGGCGCATCGTGGATCGCTATCTGCCCGATAATCTGTTCGTTTTCGTATTCGTGTGCGGCTTCTTCGGCGCGGCGCTGGCAGCGCTGGGAGCGGGGCTCGCTGGGCTGGGGCTGGTCATGCTGGGGGCGGTGGATCCCGAGGCCGTGTACCTGGCCAGGGAATATGCACTGTTCCTGCCACTGCTGATGCCGTCTGAAGCCTTCATCACCGGCATGCTGCTCAGCATCCTGATGGTCTATCACCCCCATTGGGTGGCTACCTTCGACAGCCACCGCTATATCGATACCAAGTGATCGGGCGGCAGTGAGTGGCATGCGAAGAGGGATCAGAAGGGCAGGCTGAGCTGGCGCCTGGCATCGTCCGACACCAGCCTCACGCCCACGCCGAGCAGGCGCACCGGTCGCCGTTGTCTGGCCCAGGCCTGTTCCATCAGCGAGGCGAAGGTCTCCGCGCTGGGTGAAGCGCCGCGGGAGTCCAGCGTGGTCAAAGAAAAGTCGTCGAAGCGTACCTTCACGAAGGCGCCCGACACGGGCGGGTGGCCGTGGCGAGCCAGACGCGCCTCCAGCCGCTCGCAGAGCGGGATCAACTGTTCGTAGCACTGGGCCAGATCGGGCAGATCGCTGGCAAAGGTGGTCTCCACGCTCACCGACTTGCGCTCGCGCTCGATACGCACCGGCCGCTCGTCGATGCCCCGCGACAGTTCGAACAGTCGGCGACCGAACTTGCCGAACTCCTGCAGCAGGCGTTCCAGCGGAACCTGCTGCAGATCTTCGCAGGTGACGATCTCGAGCGTCTCGAGACGCTTGGCCGTGGCCGGGCCGACCCCGTGCAGCTTGGTCACGGGCAACTGGCGCAGGAACTCGTCTACCTGGTCCGGGGCGATGACGGTGAGGCCGTCCGGCTTCTCCCAGTCGCTGGCGATCTTGGCCAGAAATTTCGCTGGGGCCGCGCCCACCGAGACGGTGATCCCGACGCGTTTGAAGCACTCCTCCTTCAACCAGCGCGCCATCCAGGTGGCGCTGCCAGAAAAGCGGGTGACGTCGGTAACATCAAGGAAGGCCTCGTCCAGCGAGAGCGGTTCCACCAGCGGAGTCAGCTCGTGGAAGATGGCCAGCAGCTGCTGCGAGGCTTCGCGGTAGCGATCGAAGTCACCCTTGAGCAGGGTCAGGTGGGGGCACAGGCGCAGAGCCCTGGCAGTCGGCATGGCAGAGCGGATGCCATAGGCCCGCGCCGGATAGTTGCAGGTGGCGATCACCCCGCGACCCTCGGCGCTGCCGCCGATGGCCAGCGGCACCTCACGCAGCGCCGGGTTGTCGCGCATCTCCACTGCGGCATAGAAGCAGTCGCAGTCGGCATGCAGAATCTTGCGACTCATCAGTGTCGTTCCGCTCAGCTGGAGCGCTTTCTGAGCGATGACCAGACTAGGCGGAGCTCGACGAGGAAGCGGAGTTGACTGTTGTAGTCAATGAGCATTCCGAGGAGAGCTCCAACGCCGTATGGTCGAGTTCAGGAAGCGATCAACCCAAGGCTTGGCCGTTGCCGCCGCGTATGACCCCCACCCCAATCCCCTCGATCTCGAGTTCCTGATGGCGCAGGTCGACCTCGATGGGAGCGAACTCGGGATTCTCCGCTTCCAGCACGACGCGGTGCCCCTGGCGATGAAAGCGCTTGACTGTCACCTCGTCTTCGAGGCGTGCCACCACGATCTGGCCGTCGCGCACACGCTCGGTGCGATGGACCGCCAGCAGGTCGCCTTCGAGGATGCCGATATCCTTCATCGACAGGCCGCGAACCTTGAGCAGGTAGTCGGCGCGGGGCGTGAAGTAGTCCGGCGGCAGCGGGCAGTAGCGGTCGATATGCTCGGCGGCGAGGATCGGGCTGCCGGCGGCGACCTCACCGATCACCGGCAATCCCTCGCTGCTGGGCTCCAGAGCGGCGGTATCGTTCTCCTGAGCCGGCAGGCGTATGCCGCGCGAAGTGCCGCGTATCACCCGGATCACGCCCTTGCGCTCCAGCGCACGCAGGTGCTCTTCGGCGGCATTCGGCGAGCGGAAACCCAGGGCCCGGGCGATCTCGGCCCGAGTGGGGGGGTAGCCGAGCTCTTGCATGGTCTTGACGATGAAGTCGTACACGTTCTGCTGGCGCGAGGTGAGAGGGCGGCTCATGGCGAACTCCGATGGCTGTCTTGCTCTATTGTGCAAGTATACAGCATGGAAGTCTATCCAGTAAAAGTGAAGTTCATTAGGCAGCGTTTCACAGTGCCGTTTAAAACGCTGAGGCAACGCTATGCATTGTGTGAAGGCAGCGAATGACGTAGACTTTTGTAATGTTTAAAACAGGCGTTTCCAGCGGAAATTGATCATGGCCCAGACCGATACCGTCACGCGCATTCTCGATACCGCCGAGGTGCTTTTTGCCGAACGCGGCTTTGCCGAGACCTCACTGCGCACCATTACCAGCAAGGCGCGCGTCAATCTGGCGGCGGTGAACTATCACTTCGGCTCCAAGAAGGCGCTGATTCAGGCGGTATTCTCCCGCTATCTCGATCCTTTCACGGTGCGTTTCCATCACGCCCTCGATGAACTCGAGGCGCAACATGCCGGGGGCGTCATCCCGTTGGAAGAGCTGCTCGAGACCATGGCGCGTACCGTACTCGAGGTGCCGGCGGAAAAACATAGCCTCAAGGTATTCATGAAGCTGCTGGGGTTGGCCTACAGCCAGGCCCAGGGGCATCTGCGGCGGTACATCCAGGAGGAGTACGGCAGCGTCTTCACCCGTTTCACCGACCTGGTGCGTCGCGCCACGCCCGAACTGCCCGATGCCGAACGCTTCTGGCGCCTGCACTTCGTGCTGGGCACGGTGATCTTCACGCTCTCCGGTCTCGACGCACTGCGAGACATTGCCGAGAAGGACTACCACGAGCACGTGTCGGTACGCGACCTGATCCGCCGCCTGCGGCCGGTCGTGGTGGCTGCCATGAATGCGCCTCTGCCGCCGCCGCCCGCCGTGCAGCCGGCCAAGGCGAGCTGAGATGCGAACGCCGAGGCTCGATGCGTTGCCACCCAGTGAAGGGGCGTGGCTCGAGGTCGACATCGGCCGCCAGTGTCTCGTGCACTGGCAGGGTGAGCAACGGCAGGGGGAGTGGTCCGTCTCCACCGGACTTGCCGGCACCGGCCAACGTGAAGGCAGCGGCCGTACGCCGCTCGGCTGGCATTACGTGCGGGCCGCCATCGGCGACGGCTTGCCGCCCGGTAGCGTGTTTCGCGGACGACGCCATACCGGTGAGACGTTCAGTCAATCGCTGGCCGAGGCCCATCCGGAGCGCGATTGGATACTGACGCGAATCCTCTGGCTGTGCGGGCTCGAGCGGGGGTTCAACCGCGGGGGCGCCGTCGACTCCCAAAGACGCTACATTTACCTGCATGGTACGCCGCCCGATCAGCCGATGGGGGTGCCGCGTTCGCACGGCTGCATCCGCATGCGCGATGCGGATCTGCTCGAGGTCTTCGCGCTGGCGCCGCCGGGAACGCCGGTCTGGCTCCACGAATAGAGCGCGGATCGAGCTGCGCCGGATCGTGCTAGGGGGTGGCTGTCGCCAGGCACGGCTTTCGTCTAGAATCAGCTCCCTTTCATGGCCAAAGGACTCCGCTCATGACCCAGACCCTAGGTCCGGTGATGCTCGACCTGGAAGGGACCGAGCTGCGTAGCGAAGAGCGCGAACTACTCATGCGCCAGGAGGTCGGTGGTGTCATTCTGTTCGCGCGCAACGTCGAACATGCGCGACAGGTGCGCGAGCTGTGCAATGCCATTCGCAGCGTACGCCCCGGACTGCTGCTGGCCATCGATCAGGAAGGGGGGCGCGTTCAGCGCCTGCGTGACGGCGTGACGCGTCTGCCCGCCATGGGCAAGATCGGTCGTGACTACGCGGCGAACCCCGAGGTGACGCTGCGCCTGTGTCTCGATGCCGGCTGGCTGCTGGGCATGGAGATGGCCGCCTGCGGACTCGACCTCAGCTTCGCCCCGGTACTCGATGTCGATAGCGGCATCTCCACAGTGATTGGCGATCGCAGCTTCTCTTCCGACCCCCATGCCGTGGCGGCCATGGCGGGGGCCTTCATTGGCGGCCTGCACGAAGCCGGCATGGCAGCGGTGGGCAAGCATTTTCCCGGCCACGGCAGCGTGGCGGCCGATTCCCACCTGGAGCTGCCCGTCGACGACCGTCCGCTGGAACAGCTGCGTCAACACGATCTGATTCCCTTCGCCGAACTGGCTGGACGACTCGACGGTGTGATGCCGGCGCACGTCGTCTACTCCGCTTTCGATGCGCGCCCGGCGGGCTTTTCGG
This sequence comes from Billgrantia desiderata, assembly GCF_900108215.1. Classification (NCBI taxonomy): domain Bacteria; kingdom Pseudomonadati; phylum Pseudomonadota; class Gammaproteobacteria; order Oceanospirillales; family Halomonadaceae; genus Billgrantia; species Billgrantia desiderata. Next base: position 68,970 of record NZ_FNVC01000001.1, read on the forward strand.
CGAGCTGGCTGGGTCTGCTGCGCGAGTCGCTGGGCTTCAAGGGCACCATCTTCTCCGACGACCTCGGCATGGCAGGCGCCGGTTTTGCCGGCTCGCCTGGCGAGCGCGCCTTGGCTGCGCTGGACGCCGGCTGCGACATGGTGCTGGTCTGCAACGACCGCGCCGCCGCGCTCGAAGCGCTGGATGCCTGCCAGGGACGCAGCGTACGGCTGGGCTCGCGGCTGCGCTACGGTCGTGCACGTCCCGACATCGATGCATTGGAAGCGCTGGGTCGCTGGCGCCGGGTGCATGCCCGTCTCGAGGCCATGGCCTCGCTGTAAGTCTTCTCTTCCCGTTTACCTGCGTTGAAATGAGTCATACATGCCCAAACTCGAAGCCGACTTTCATCAATCCCTGGCCACCATGCGCGACGTCATGGACAACGCCGACTGTCTGATCAGCCATGAGGAGGTCGAGCGCGCGCTGGATCGCATGGCCGAGCAGATCACGGCCGATCTGGGCGACAAGCTGCCGGTCTTCTACTGCGTGATGAACGGTGGCCTGATCACCACGGGGCACCTGCTCACTCGGCTTGGCTTCCCGCTGGAAGTCGACTACCTGCATGCCACCCGCTACCGCGGCGGCATTCGCGGCGGCGAGCTGTTCTGGCGAGTGTCGCCGGAGATCCCCATGGCCGGCCGCCATGTGGTGATCGTCGACGACATCCTCGACGAGGGCGCGACCCTGGCCGCCATTCTCGACTATTGCCAGGAGGCCGGCGCGGCGAGCATCTCCACCGCCGTACTGGTGGACAAGCGTCACGACCGCAAGGCAGTGCCGGGCCTCAAGGCCGACTACTGCAGCCTCGAAGTGGTCGATCGCTACGTATTCGGCTTCGGCATGGATTACAAGGGCTATTGGCGCAATGCGCCGGGGATCTTTGCGCCCAAAGGTCTCTAAGAGCTCTCGATTCGTGCAGCCTTGCACTAACGGAATGGGTTGCTACGACTGAACGAGCCAGGCGGTTAACGCCTGGCTCGTTGCTTTGCTTTTCGCTCAACGCGGCGTTCAGTCCAGTTCGCCGATGGCCTCGCCCAGCGCGTTGACCAGGCGGTCGATCTCGTCGCGCTCGACGATGAAGGGCAGGCCGAGCTGGATGGTGTCGCCGCCGTAGCGCACGTAGAAGCCCTTGTTCCAGCACTTCATGGCGATCTCGAAGGGGCGGCGGGCCGGCTCGCCGGGATAGGGCTCGATCTGCAGCGCCCCGGCAAGGCCGTAGTTGCGGATGTCGCTGATATAGCGGGTACCCTTGAGCCCATGCAGGGCCTCCTCGAAGACCGGGCTCATCTCGCGCACGCGTTGGATCAGGCGGTCGTTCTCGAGCACGTCGAGTGCGGCCAGCGCCGCGGCACAGGCCACCGGGTGGCCGGAGTAGGTGTAGCCGTGGGGCAGTTCGAGCATGTAGTCCGGGCCGCCGTGCTCCATGAAGGTGTGATAGATCTCGCCCTGCACGATCACCGCGCCCATGGGCACCGCGCCATTGGTCAACTGCTTGGCCACGTTGAGGATATCCGGCACCACGCCGAACTCCTCGGCGCCGGTCATGGAACCCATGCGGCCGAAGCCGGTGATGACCTCGTCGAAGATCAGCAGGATGTCGTGCTGATCGCATATCTCGCGCAGCCGCTGCAGGTAGCCCTTGGGCGGCGGAATCACCCCGGCCGAGCCGGCCAGCGGCTCGACGATCACCGCGGCGATGTTCGAGGCGTCGTGCAAGGCGATCAGCTCCAGCAGTTCCTCGGCCTTCTCGGCGCCGCGCTCGGGCATGCCCTTGGTGAAGGCGTTCTCGGCAAGCAGGGTATGGGGCAGGTGGTCGGCGTCGATACCCTGGCCGAACAGCACACGGTTGGCGCCGATGCCGCCCAGACTGATGCCGCCGAAGTTGACCCCGTGATAGCCCTTGGCGCGGCCGATCAGCTTGGTCTTGGTCGGCTTGCCCTTCTTGCGCCAGTAGGCGCGGGCGATCTTCAGCGCCGTGTCGGCACTCTCCGAGCCGGAGCCGGTGTAGAACACGTGATCGAGCCCCTGGGGCATCAGTCCGCGAATCCGGTGGGCCAGCTCGAAGGCCTTGGGATGGCCGAACTGGAACGCCGGTGAATAATCCAGCTGCTGGAGCTGGCGCGTCACGGCCTCGGTGATCTCCGGGCGGCAGTGGCCGGCACCGCAGGTCCACAGTCCCGAGAGGCCGTCGAAAATGCGCCGGCCGTCGGCGTCGGTGAAGTAGCTGCCCTCGGCGCCCACGATGATGCGTGGATCGCGCTTGAACTGGCGATTGCCGGTATAGGGCATCCAGTAGGCGTCCAGTTGCTCCTGGCTCAGGCCGCCGTGCAGCGATTGATGAACTGACATCTGAGCACCTCTGTTGGCATGGCCGTGGTCGTCGGCCTTTCAGTTGCAGGCTAGGTCGAGATGAAGATAAGTTAAATCCAGATATTTTTAAGTTCACGTAAGCCATGGCTTAACTTTATGCATGAGTGGGCATATCCTCGTAGCCGAGAGTCTTGAACGAGGGATCAGGCCATGTCGCGCCGTAAGGAAGCCCTTTCGGCCCAGCCCGGCGATGCCGATCTACGCCTGCTGAAGATCTATCGCAAGGTGGTCGAGTGCGGCGGTTTCTCCGCTGCCGAGGTGGAGCTGAACATCAGCCGTGCTGCCATCAGCATGGCAATGAACGATCTCGAGACGCGCCTCGGGCTACGCCTGTGTCAGCGCGGTCGCAGCGGTTTCGCGCTGACCGACGACGGCGCGGAAGTCTACCAGGCGACCCTGCAACTGCTGGCCGCCGTGGAAGGGTTCCGCACCCGGGTCAACGGCCTGCATGCCTGGCTCAAGGGCGAGCTGAACATCGGTATTACCGACAATCTGGTGACCATGCCGCAGATGCATATCACCAACGCTCTGAGCGCACTCAAGGAGCGTGGGCCGGAAGTGCGCATCAACATTCGGATGATTCCGCCCAACGAGATCGAGCTGGCGGTGCTCGACGGTCGCCTGCATACCGGTGTGATACCGGCGCTGAAGACTCTTCCCGGCTTGCACTACCTCTTGCTCTATGCAGAAACCTCGCAGCTGTACTGCGCCTCGGGCCATCCTCTGTTCGAGGTGGATGAGGTGACCGAGCAGCATCTCGGCGAGTGCGACGCGGTGGTGCCGGCCTACGCCCAGACGCCGGAAGTCAAGGCGCTGCATGAACCGCTCAGGGCTTCGGCCTCGGCAACCGACCGGGAGGGTATCGCCTTTCTGATTCTCTCCGACCGTTATATCGGCTACCTGCCGACCCACTACGCCGAGCGTTGGGTGGCCGGCGGCCGGATGCGCGCGCTGAATCCGGAACGCTGGCACTACCTCACCCACTACAGCGCCATTACCCGCAAGGGGGCTCCGCCCAACCCGGTGCTGGAGACCTATCTCGAAGAGCTGCAGCGCATGATCGGCGAATGAACCCCCCCCAGCAGGCCAAGCCTGCTGGGGGGGTGATGTGACCTGCCTGGGATCAGAGCAGCGGGGTCAGCCGGTTCGCGTCGCCGGGGTGGCGCTTACGGAAGCCTCGCCAGCGGCGCCGAGATCGGTGGCGATGGCCTCGCCCTGTTCCTCCCACAGCTGGCGCTCTTCTACGCTGGCGCGCGGTGAGAACATCCCGGTCTGGGCGTAGATCAGGCCGATGACGGGAGAGAGCCAGCAGGCGAAGGCCAGCGGGATGTACAGCAGGTTCTCGACGTTGCCGTCGGCAATGCCGAGTGCCAGGGCGCTGATCACGAAGGCGCCGCCGGCATTCCATGGAATCAGGGGCGAAATGAGCGTGCCGCCTTCCTCGATGGCGCGCGACAGGTTCAGGGTCGAATAGCCCATGCCGCGATAGGTGGGGGCATACATGCGGCCGGGCAGGGCGATCGAGAGGTAGGGGTCGCCGGCGACCAGGTTGGTGGAAACCGAGGTCAGCACGGCCGAGGTCTGCAGTCCGGCGAAGCTACGCACCTTGGTCATGATGGCGCGGATGATCGCCTCCAGGCAGCCGGTCTTCTCCAGCGCGCCGCCGAAGCCCAGCGCGATGAGCACCAGCGAGATGGTCCACATCATCGACTGGATGCCGCCGCGGTTGAGCAGGCTGTCCATGGCGGCGATGCCGGTATCGATCGAGTAACCGCTGTTGGCATAGGTCAGCACGTCATGCACACCGACTCCCTGCACGAGCATCGCAGTGACCGCACCGGCCAGGGCGCCAGCGAACAGCGACGGGATGGGTGGCATGCGCTTGACCGCGAGCACGATGACCAGTACCGCCGGCAGCAGCAGCCAGGCGGAGATGGTGAAGTTCGCCTGCAGTGCCGATGTAATGGCCTCGATCCGCTCGAAGGAGGCGGAGTTGTCGTCGATCAGGGCGAAACCGGCACCGAGATAGATGGCGAAGGCGATCAGCATTGCCGGAATGGTGGTCGGCATCATGTTCTTGATGTGGGAGAAGACGTCCGTACCGGTGACCGCCGGGGCGAGATTGGTGGTGTCCGACAGCGGCGAGACCTTGTCGCCGAAGAATGCGCCGGAGACTACCGCGCCGGCGGTCCAGTACATCGGGATGTCGAAGCCGGCGCCGATGCCCATCAGGGCCAGGCCCACCGTGCCGACGGTGCCCCAGGAGGTACCCAGCGCCAGCGACACGATCGAGCATAGCAGCATGGCCGCGGCCAGGAAGATGGTCGGCGAGAGGATCGTCAGGCCGTAGTAGATCAGGGTTGGCACCGTGCCGCTGGCGATCCATACGCCGATGATCATGCCGACGCAGATCAGTACCGAGACGGAGGGCAGCGACACGTGTATGACGTGGAAGATTCCCTCCTCGATCTGCTTCCAGCGGAAGCCGAGCTTGACCCCCACCAGCGCCGTGATGGCCAGGCCGATCGCCAGGGGAATATGGGGCGTGAAGTCGCCGAAATAGAACAGCTGCACTGCCAATACCAGCAGTGTCAGGACGACGGGAGTCAGCGCCAGCGGCAGACTTGGCTGCTGATACTGGATAGGCGTTGAACTTTTCATATTAACTTTACCTTGGGACAAATGTGCGTTGTTCTTGGTTTGCTTATTTATCGATAAGCACGACTTAATCGATAAGCATTACGCAGCTTCCCAACCCTCATCGCCATGGGCAGGCGGCAGGGCCGATCACTGGGTTCGCTCCTGGAGTCGTCTTGGGCTCACCTCCTCGGGTCGTTGTCGCTTGTTGTCATGAGTACCGTCCTTCAGGCCTAATTGTTGGCCAATCTTGATAGGAATTGGCTCCAAATAACGCTAAATTGTTTTACCTTTGTCCTTAAAAATAAATATTGGTAGGCAATATGGCTAACAAACTGGACCGCATAGATCGCCGTATCCTGAACCAGCTGCAGGAGAACGGGCGTCTTTCCATCGTGGAACTCGCCAGCCGGGTCAATCTGACCAAGACGCCTTGCGCTCAGCGGGTACGCCGGCTCGAGCAGGCCGGTATCATTCGTGGTTACCGTGCCGACCTCGATCCTGAGCAACTGGGGGCGGGCCACGTGCTGGTAGTACTGGTGACGATGGAAAAGACCAGCGAAGACGCCCTGGATCGTTTCAACGAGGCCGTGCGTCTCATCCCCGAAGTGCAGGGCTGCTACATGGTGGCGGGAAACTTCGACTACATGCTCAAGGTGAGAACTCACGATATCTCCCATTACCGGGCCGTGCTGGTCCAGCAGATCGGTCGGTTGCCGAATGTCCATCAAACGCACTCCTTCGTGGTGATGGAGCTGGTGAAAGACGAAGTGACGGTGCCGGTTCCCATCGATAACTACTTCCAGCCGTAAGCTTCTCAACTCAGCACTCTCAGGCATTGCCCCGTGTGGTAGAGCGTGAAGCCGCTTTCGTAGCCGGAGCTGCGTAACGCTCTGGCCCGTATCGGCCGGGGTGTGCGAATCGGCAGGGGCAGGGCGTCGTCTTCGCCGCTGATCAGGTATCGGGCAAACCCCTTGCCCACTACGGTGCCGGTGGTGATGCCGCGACCGTTGTAGCCCGAAACGCCCAGCACGCCCGGGGCGAGTTCGAAGAGACGCAGCGTGTGATCGGGCGTGAAGCCGATGCGTCCCGTCCAACTGCATTCCCACTCGACGCTGCCCAACTGGGGAAAATAGTGACGCTGGATGCGGTTGGCCCAGCAGCGCAGGAAGGCGGCGGGCTTGCCTTCTCCCTTGCCGAGGCTTCCGAGAATCAGCCGGCCTTCTGCATCGCGGCGGATGCTGCTCAGCACCATGCGGGTATCCCAGGCGCCCTGATGCCCCGGCAGGATTTCATCGGCAGCCTCGCCGGATAGCGGCCGGGAGGCGACTTGGTAGAAGTGGCCGACGAAGAAATGGCGGCGGACCTCGTTCCAGCGATCCTCGGTGTAGGCATTGGTGGCAAGCACCAGGCGCTGGGCCTGGACGCTGCCGTGAGCGGTGGTGACCCGCCAGCCGTCTCCCGCCCGTGCGACGCCGGTGGCGGCGCTATGGGTGTGCAGGCGTGCGCCGGCCGCCTTGGCGGCACGTGCCAGGCCGCGGGTGTAGGCGCTGGGGTTCAGGGTGCCGGCACGGTGGTCGAGCAGGGCGCGGTGGATGCGCCGGGTGCCCAGGTGTTCCTGGCAGGCCGCTGCCTCGAGCAGTTCCACGGGGGCACCGCGTCGTTGCAACTGCTCCGCTCGCCGCGCCAGTTCCTGCTCGCCTTTACCGTTGTGTGCCAGGTGAAGGGTGCCGGTACGGGTCGCCTGGCAGGCGATGCCGTGCCGCTCGATCAGCGAGAAGACGACCGCAGGCGCACCGCCGAGAATCGTGTTGGCGCGCTCGCCGATCTCCTCGCCCAGCACCTCACGGATATCATCCGGCGGTATCCACATCCCCGCATTGACGAGCCCGACGTTGCGTCCCGACGCGCCGCTGGGAACGTCGCCCGCTTCGATCAGGGTCACGTCGACGCCAGCCTCGGCCAGGTGCAGAGCAGTGCTGAGACCGGTGATTCCACCACCGATCACCAGCACATCGGTGCGGTGTTCGCCCTGCAGCATGGTCAGCGCCAGGGGCGGCTCCGGAGAGGTGTCGTGCCAGAGACAGCGTTCCTTCATTGTGCCTCCCGTACGTGGAGGGTGGGGAAGGCCTCGGCAAACCGCTGCGCCGAGGCCGAGGGTGCCCTGCCGATCAGTCGAACTTGATGCCCTGGGCGAGCGGCAGCTCTCTGGAGTAGTTGACGGTGTTGGTCTGGCGGCGCATGTAGCTCTTCCATACGTCGGAGCCCGATTCGCGACCGCCGCCGGTCTCCTTCTCGCCGCCGAAGGCACCGCCGATCTCGGCGCCGCTGGGGCCGATGTTGACGTTGGCGATACCGCAGTCGCTGCCCACCGCGGAGACGAAGGTTTCCGCCTCGCGCACGTCGGTGGTGAAGATGCAGGAGGAGAGGCCCTGGGGCACGTCGTTGTTGAGCGCGATGGCCTCGTCGAGGGTCCCGTAGCCGATCACGTAGAGGATCGGCGCGAAGGTTTCGTGGCGTACCAGGTCGTTCTGACCTGCGATCTCGACGATGGCCGGTGCCACGTAGTAGCCCTCGGGATAGCGTTCGGCGAGCTGGCGCTGGCCGCCGAATACCTCGGCACCCTGCTCGCGGGCCTGGGTCAGCACCGTCTGCATGGTGTCGAAGGCCTGGCGGTCGATCAGCGGGCCGATCAGGTTGCCGGCAAGCGGGTCGCCGATGCTGATGCCGGCATAGCTCTGCTTGAGCCGGGCGACGACCTCTGCCTGGATGGAGCGATGCACGATCAGACGGCGCAGCGTGGTGCAGCGCTGGCCGGCGGTGCCCACCGCCGAGAAGAGGATGGCGCGCACGGCCATGTCCAGATCGGCGCTGGGCGTCAGGATCATGGCATTGTTGCCTCCCAGTTCGAGGATGCTGCGACCGAAGCGAGCGGCCACCCGCGGACCCACTTCGCGGCCCATGCGCGTGCTGCCGGTGGCGCTGATCAGCGGAACCCTGGGGTCGTCGGTCAACTGCTCGCCCGCGGCACGCTCGCCGATGATCACTTGGCTGAGGTGCTGGGGCGCGTCATCGCCGAACTCGGCCATGGCGCGCTCGAGCAATGCCTGACAGGCCAGGGCGGTGAGAGGGGTCTTCTCGGAGGGCTTCCACAGCAGGCTGTCGCCGCACACCAGGGCCAGTGCCGCATTCCAGGCCCAGGGGGCGACGGGAAAATTGAAGGCGGTGATCAATCCGACCGGGCCGAGCGGGTGCCAGCTCTCGCGCATGTGGTGCCCGGGGCGCTCGGAGGCGATGGTCAGGCCATAGAGCTGACGGGACTGGCCAACGGCGAGATCGCAGATGTCGATCATCTCCTGCACTTCACCGAGCCCTTCCTGGAGGATCTTGCCGCACTCCCAGGTGACCACTGCGCTCAGGTCCTCCTTGTGGCGGCGCAGCTGATCGCCGAACAGGCGCACCAGTTCGCCGCGACGCGGGGCGGGTACCTGGCGCCAGGCTTCGAAAGCGCGTTGCGCGTTGGCGATGGCCGTGTCGACCTCTGCCGGGGTGGCCGTTCGAACCCGACCGATCTCGCTACCGTCGATGGGGGTGACGACCGCGATATCGCCGTTCCGGTACTGCTCGAGCGCCACGCCGAGGCGCTGCATCAGGGAGTCGATCATTCTTTCTCCTATCGTTATCATGCGAGAATGTCATGGCACCCAGTATTGCTACAGCTGTCGAGCGGCAACAAGCGACGATTACGACACACATCATTCCTTAATTTCATACCAGGCGGGCTGAATGAGTCGTCGGCACCTTCCTTCCCTGGCCGGGCTGCAGTGCTTCGAGGCGGCGGCCCGCCATCTGAGCTTCACCCGCGCGGCGGACGAGCTGAGCCTGACCCAGAGCGCCGTGAGCAAGCAGGTCGCACAGCTGGAGTCGATCCTGGAGCACCCGTTGTTCCGGCGCATCCGTCGGCGCCTGCACCTTACCCCCGAGGGGGCGATCTACTTGGGCGAGGCTCGCAAGATTCTGGCCCAGGTGGAGATGTCGACGCGCTACATGCAGTCCTACGGCGGAGAGGCGGACGTGCTCAACGTGGCTACCCTGCCTACCTTCGGCGCGCGCTGGCTGATCCCGCGGCTCAACGGGTTCCGCTTTCGCCATCCCAACATCAACCTCAACATCAGCAACCGTGTCGAGCCGTTCGACATGCAGCAGGAGCGGGTGGAGGTGGCGTTCTTCTTCGGCCACGGGGCCTGGCCCAAGGCCGAGTGCATCAAGTTGCTCGAGGAGGAGATGGTGCCGGTCTGCTCGCCCCAGGCGCTGGCAGGCATGAAGGTGGAGGAGCCGCTGGCGCTGACCCGGCTGGTGCTGCTGCAGAGCGCCACCCGGCCCGAGGCGTGGCACGACTGGTTCGATGCCCAGGGCCAGTACACCGAGCACAGCTACCATGGGCCGCGTTTCGACACCTTCTACATGGCGCTGCGGGCGGCGCAGGCCGGCTGCGGCGTGGCGCTGGTGCCGCGCTTCCTGGTCGACGAGGAGATCGACGAGGGCAAGCTGGTGGTGCCCTGGCCGTTCAGCCTGAAGAGCCGGGATGCCTATTACATGGCTTACCCGGAGCACATGGCCGAGCTCTACAAGGTGCGCGCCTTCATCGACTGGATACGCGAGCGCATCGACTGAAACGGCATCTGCGGTACCAACGCAAGCACCCCTGCCGGGGCAGGGGTGCTATGGTCGCCACATTACGGCTTTGCTGAGGATCAGGCCAGGCCCAGCTCGTGGGTGGCTTCCTCGCGCATCTTGAACTTCTGGATCTTGCCGGTGACGGTCATCGGGAACTCGTCGACGAACTTCACGTAGCGCGGGATCTTGTAGTGGGCGATCTTGCCCTTGCAGAACTCCTTGAGCTCGTCGGCGTTGAGCTTCCGGCCTTCCGCGAGCTTGACCCAGGCCATCACCTCCTCGCCGTACTTCTCGTCTGGCACGCCGATCACCTGTACGTCGGAGATGGCCGGGTGGGTGTAGAGGAAGTCCTCGATCTCGCGCGGGTAGATGTTCTCGCCGCCGCGGATGATCATGTCCTTGATGCGACCGACGATGGCGATGTAGCCCTCCTCGTCCATGGTCGCCAGGTCACCGGTGTGCATCCAGCCGGCGCTGTCGATGGACTTGGCGGTGGCCTCCTCGTTGTTCCAGTAACCCAGCATCACGCTGTAGCCGCGGGTACACAGCTCGCCGGTCTCGCCGCGCGGCACCACCGCGCCGGTTTCGGGGCTGACCAGCTTGACCTCCAGGTGGGGATGGATGGTGCCCACCGTGGTCACGCGCTTCTCCAGCGGGGCGTCGGTCTTGGTCTGGGTGCTGACCGGGCTGGTTTCGGTCATGCCGTAGCAGATGGTGACGTCTTCCATGTGCATCTTGTCGATGACCTTGCGCATCACCTCGATGGGGCAGATCGAGCCCGCCATGATGCCGGTGCGCAGGGTGGAGAGGTCGTACTGGGCGAAGTCGGGGTGCTCCAGCTCGGCAATGAACATGGTCGGCACGCCGTAGAGTGCCGTGGCCTTCTCGTCGGATACCGCCTTGAGCGTGGCCTCCGGGTCGAAGCCATCGCCCGGATAGATCATGGTGGCGCCGTGGGTCACACAGCCCAGGTTGCCCATCACCATGCCGAAGCAGTGATAGAGCGGTACCGGGATCACCAGGCGGTCCTTCTCGGAGAAGTCCATGGTACGAGCGACGAAAAAGCCGTTGTTGAGGATGTTGTGGTGGGAGAGGGTGGCGCCCTTGGGTGCGCCGGTGGTGCCCGAGGTGTACTGGATGTTGATCGGCTCGTCGAACTGCAGCGTGGCCTGGATCTCGGCCAGGTGCTCCTCGGAGACCTCGTCGGCGTGGGCCAGCATGCTCTGCCAGCTGAACATGCCGGTCAGGGCGCGGTCGGCGTCGAGACACACCACGCGTTTGAGTTCGGGCAGCTTGGCGGCCGAGAAGGTGGACGGAGCACCTTCGCGCAACTCCGGTGCCAGCTCTGCCAGCGTGGCCACGTAGTCGGAGGTCTTGAACTTGCCCTGCAGGATCAGCGTCGAGGTGCCGGACTGCTTGAGTGCGTATTCGAGCTCATGGGTACGGTAGCTGGGGTTGATGTTGACCAGAATGGCGCCGATCTTGGCCGTGGCGAACTGGGTGATGGTCCACTCGGCACAGTTGGGAGACCAGATGCCGACCCGGTCGCCTTTCTTCACGCCCAGCGCGAGCATGGCTCGTGCCGCCTGATTCACCGCCTGCTGCAGCTCCTTCCAGGTGTAGCGCAGCCCCTGATGCAGGCTCAGCAGGGCCTCGCCGTCGGGGAAGCGTGCCACCGTTGCGTCGAAGCAGTCGCCAATGGTCTCGCCTTTCAGCGGGGTATCGCTGATGCCGCTGACGTAGCTGTTCGAGGCGCGTTGTTGAAGTGCTTGGCGTGTCATCGTGTTACCCGTCTTGTTGTGGCAGTTGGAGTCGGTTGACGATGGGCGGGTACTGACATGTCAGCCCGCCCTGAATTCGACGTGGCTTGGGCGCAAGAGGGCAGTCGGGCGTGCTAGCTCTGGTCGAGGCGTTCCAGCACTTCCCTGGCCCGCATCTCGACGTCGTCGAGTTCACGCTGCATCAGGCGGATGTCCTCGAGCTGGCGCTCCATGTTGCTGCGCTTGTCGGCGAGGATCTCCAGCAGCCGCTTGAGCTGCCTGGCGTTGCCGTCGGGCATGGCGTCGTACATCTCGATGACTTCACGAATCTCGGCCAGCGAGAAGCCCAGGCGCTTGCCGCGTAGGGTGAGCTTGAGACGAACGCGGTCCTTCTCGTGGTAGATACGGGTCTGGCCGCGACGCTCCGGCGCCAGCAACCCTTCCTGCTCATAGAAACGGATGGTGCGCGGCGTCACCTCGAACATCCGGGCCAGCTCGCCGATGGAATAGGTACGACGCTGTCGCGTCAGGCTGCCGTTGGCCGGGGAACTGACTTCCGCTTTGGATATGTTCATCGTTGTTTTCCTATGAGTTGGGCGGGCCGTCTTGCAGTGTCCCTCCACATAACCGCAACACTAGACGACGTTGACGTTAACGTAAAGTGGTTGTCGACCAAGGGATGTATGCGATAAAACCTAGCAAGTGCTAGGTTGGTTGGCATAAGCTCGGCCTTGAAGGCCGTGCAAGCCAGCTGCTGCTGGAAGTGCGCTACGCCAAATATCTTGAGGAACCGCAATGGAATTCTCCCTAACCGACGATCAGAGGGCGCTGGTCCAGGCCGCCGCCGATTTTTCGCAGGCAGAGCTGGCCGACCACGCCGCCGAATGGGACGCTACCTCGCATTTTCCTGTCGACGTCATACGCCGGGCCGGCGAGGCGGGTTTCCTCGGCATCTACATCCCCGAAGAGCGCGGCGGGCTTGGTTTGTCGCGCCTGGATGCCTCGCTGATCTTCGAGCAGCTCTCCCAGGGCTGCATCGCCACCACCGCCTATCTTACCATTCACAACATGGTGGCCTGGATGGTGGCCAGCTGGGGCAGCGACGAACTTCGGGAAACCTGGGTCGAGCGCCTGATCAGCGGCGAGTGCCTGGGTTGCTACTGCCTGACCGAGCCGGGTTCCGGGTCGGATGCCGCCAGCCTGCGTACCAAGGCCGTGCGCGAGGGCGATGAGTATGTGATCTCCGGCTCCAAGATGTTCATCTCCGGCGCCGGCGCCAACGACATGCTGGTGGTCATGGCGCGCACGGGCGCGCCCGACAGCGGTGCCGGTGGCGTGTCGGCGATTCTGGTGCCGGCGGACGCTGCGGGTATCGAATACGGCAAGAACGAAGAGAAGATGGGCTGGAAGAGCCAGCCCACCCGGCTGATCAGCTTCGACGGCGTGCGCGTGCCGGTCGGCAACCTGCTGGGCGAGGAAGGCCAGGGCTTCAAGTTGGCCATGAAGGGGCTTGACGGCGGTCGGCTCAATATTGCCAGCTGTTCGCTGGGGGCCGCGCAGCACGCCTTGACCCTGGCGCGCAACTACCTGCAGGAGCGCAAGCAGTTCGGCCGCGAGCTGGCCCACTTCCAGGCGCTACAGTTCAAGCTGGCCGACATGGCCACCGAGCTGACGGCGGCCCGGTTGATGGTGCGACATGCCGCCTGGCGGCTCGATCAGGGCGATCCGGAGGCCACCGCATACTGCGCCATGGCCAAGCGCTTTGCCACCGACATGGGCTTCAACGTCTGCAACGAAGCGCTGCAGCTGCATGGCGGATATGGTTACCTGAGAGAGTTCCCCCTGGAGCGCATGGTGCGCGACACCCGCGTGCATCAGATCCTCGAGGGTACCAACGAGATCATGCGTGTCATCGTGGCCCGTCGTCTGCTGACGGACGGCACGATCGAAGCGCTTCAGCAATGACAAGGAGAAAGCAGGCATGACGGACCTTGCGGTCATCTTCGATGAACTGCCGACCCGGGATGGAGGGAGAGTCGGCATCGCTACCCTCAATGCACCGAAGTCGCTCAATGCCCTGTCGCTGGATATGGCCCGCCAGCTGGATGCCAAGCTGCAGGCCTGGGCGGTGGATCGCAGCATCGTGGCGGTATGGCTCGAGGGCAGCGGCGAGAAGGCGTTCTGTGCCGGTGGCGACGTGGTGGCGCTGTACCGCTCGATGACCGAAGAGGGGGAAAATCGCGGTGCCGGCCGCGACAGCCTCTTTGCCGAAACCTACTTCACCACGGAATATCGCCTCGACTACCGCATCCATCGCTACCCCAAGCCGATCCTGGTGTGGGGCGACGGCATCGTCATGGGCGGCGGCCTGGGTCTCATGGCCGGCGCTTCTCGTCGTCTGGTGACCGAGACCACGCTGATCGCCATGCCCGAGATCACCATCGGCCTCTACCCGGACATCGGCGCAAGCTGGTTTCTCAACCGCATGCCGCCGGGCGTGGGGGCCTATCTCGGCCTTACCGGCGCTCAGCTCAACGCCCGCGATGCGCTCGACCTGGGCCTGGCCGATCACTTCGTGCCGCGGGAGCGGCGTAGCGAATTGCTCGAGGCGCTGGGGGCGGCCGACTACGGCACGCGCAGCCGGCGCGACCTGCAGGCCGGCGTGCAGAGTGTGCTCGACGAGTTCGAGGCGCGCCGGCAGGCACCTGCCGCTCAGGTGTGGCCGCTGCTCGATCACGTTCAGGCATTGACGGCCCAGATCGATGCGCCAGCGGCCGTGCGTCGCATCCTCGCGGACGCCCGTGACGACGCCTGGCTGGCGGCCAACCGCAAGCGCCTCGAAGCGGGTAGCCCGCTGAGCGCTCACCTGGTGTGGCGCATGCTGGAACGCCACAGGCATACCAGCCTGGCCGACGCCTTCCGCGACGAGCTGAACCTCTCGGTGCAGTGCTGTCGTCGTGGAGACGTCGCCGAGGGGGTTCGCGCGCTGTTGATCGACAAGGACAGGAATCCCAAGTGGCAGCACGCTAGCGTCGACGACGTGCCCGAAGCGGACCTTCAGGCGCTGCTCGAGCCGTTGTGGAGCGCGGAGGAGCATCCGCTGCGCGATCTCGACTGCGGCGAGCGGGTACGCTGAACGATATCCGCATTCCCGACCATGACATAACGCCATAACGACAATCAGGAGCAGCTCGCATGAAAATCGCCTTCATCGGCCTGGGCAACATGGGTGCCCCGATGGCCCATAACCTGGTCAAGGCCGGCCATGAGGTCAGTGTCTTCGATCTCGTCGAGGCCGCCATGAAGCACCTTGAGAGCGCCGGGGCGCGTGCCTGCGCCAGCGCACAGAGTGCGGCCAGCGGCGCCGAGGTCGTCATCTCCATGCTGCCGGCCGGCCAGCACGTGCGTCGTCTCTATCTCGGCCGTGACGACTCCCCGGGACTGTTCGATGCCCTGGAGGGCAAGCCGCTGATCATCGACGCCTCCACCATCTCGCCGGAAGACGCCCGCGCGGTGGGTGCGGGCGCCGAGCAGCGTGGCCTGACCTACCTCGATGCGCCGGTTTCCGGCGGTGTCGGTGGCGCCCAGGCCGGCACTCTGACCTTCATCGTCGGTGGCAGCGAGGCCGGCTTCGAGCAGGCCAGGCCGGTGCTGGAAGCGATGGGCAAGAACATCTTCCATGCCGGCGAGGTGGGGGCCGGTCAGGTCGCCAAGATCTGCAACAACATGCTGCTCGGCATTCTCATGAGCGGCACCGCCGAAGCGCTGGCGCTGGGGGTCAAGAACGGCCTCGACCCGGCAGTGCTCTCGGAGATCATGAAGCAGAGCAGCGGCGGCAACTGGGCGCTCAACGTCTACAACCCATGGCCCGGGGTGATGCAAGGCTCCGCCGCCTCTCGCGACTACCAGGGCGGCTTCCTCACCGACCTGATGGCCAAGGATCTCGGGCTGGCGTGGGAGCTGGCGCTGGGCTGCAAGGCTACGGTGCCGATGGGCTCCCAGGCACGCAACCTGTTCGCGCTGCATGCGGCCCAGGGCAACGGCGGCCTCGACTTCTCCAGTATCCAGAAGCTTTACCGCGCGGGCGAATAGGGGCTAGCGATAGGGGCTAGCGAATAGAGTCGAATCCGTTTTGGCACTTACCCTGGAAGCGGGCACAATCTTGTGCCCGCTTCTGGTTTCCGAGGCTTCATGACATCCACTTCCCCACGTTCCGGCTCCGGCGAACGCCGCCCCATGCGCCGTGAGCTGCTCGAAGGTCCCATTGCCCTGACCCTGCTGCGCAAGTGTCTGCCCGTGGTGGGCGGCATGCTTGCCATGATGAGCTTCAACCTGGTGGACACCTGGTTCATCGCGCGGCTGGGAGCGGAGCCGCTGGCGGCGGTGTCGTTCACCTTTCCGGTGGTGTTCGCAGTGATCAGCCTCGCCATCGGCCTGGGCATCGGTACCTCGGCGGTGGTGGCGCGCCTGCTGGGACGGGGCGATCACGACACGGTGCGGCGCAGGGCCACCGATGCCGCGCTGCTGGCGCTGGCGGTCGGCGTAGTGTTGAGCCTGCTCGGCCTGGCCACGCTGGAGCCGCTGTTCCGGCTGCTGGGGGCAGACGCCACTCTCATGCCGCACATCCATGACTACATGGGCATCTGGTACCTGGGCGCGGCGGCGCTGATCGTGCCGCGGGTGCTCAACAGCGTGCTGCGAGCCCAGGGCAACACCCTGATCCCCGGGCTGATGATGGCGCTGGCGGCACTGCTCAACGGCCTGCTCGACTGGCTGCTGATCTTCGGCGTGGGGCCGCTGCCGGCGCTCGGCGTGCAGGGCGCGGCCTTGGCCACGGTGCTGAGCTGGAGCGCCATGACCGCGGCGCTGTTCTGGCAGCGCGAGCTGCGCGAGTGCCTCGACCTGCGCCATCTCACACCGAGCGGGCTGCTGGCGTCGTGGCGCGAGCTGGGCCGCATTGCCGTACCGGCGGCGATCACCAGCGTGTTCACGCCGTTGGCCCTGGCGCTGGTGACCCGCATCGTCGCCGGGCACGGCCACCATGCGGTAGCGGGCTACGGCGTGGGCACGCGCATCGAGGCCATCGCTCAGATCGGCGTACTGGCGCTGTCGATGACGCTGCCGCCGCTGGTCAGCCAGAACGCCGGGGCAGGGCAGCACGAGCGCGTACGGCGGGCCATCTTCGGCTGCTTCGTCTTCGTGCTGGTGTGGCAGTTCGGTATCTGGCTGCTACTGCAGCTGCTGGCTCCCTGGCTCGTCGCCAGCTATACCCCGGGCGGCGAGATGAGCGAGGTGCTGCGCAGCTTTCTGTGGTGGGTGCCGCTGGGGCTGGGCGCCCAGGGCGTCGTGATCCTGGCGGTGTCATCGTTCAATGCGCTGCACGAGCCGGCTCGCGCCATGCGTCTCTCGGTGGTTCGACTGTTCCTGCTGACGGTGCCGCTGGCGTGGCTGGGTGGCGTGCTGGGTGGCGTCGAGGGCATCTTCATCGGGCTCTTCCTGGCCAATGTGGCGGTGGGCCTGGTGGCCTGGGGTGCGCTGCGTCGGCGCCTCGACGGCTTGTCCATGGAGGCACACGAGGCCGGTTCAGTGCGGCCAAAAGTGTAAGGAATCGAGCGAAAAGGGACTTGGCTTTCCGGCTGTTTTGCTCTACATTCGATGAAAATGTAGATATTTCTCCAGGAGAGCCGCCATGAGCAACATTACCCCCATGACCTGGGAAGACCCGTTCCGCCTGATCGATCAGCTCGACGAAGACGAGCGCATGGTGCATCAGACCGCCCACGACTACTGCCAGGACAAGCTGATGCCGCGGGTGCTCGAGGCCAACCGCCACGAGCGCTTCGACCGCGAGATCATGAACGAGATGGGTGAGCTTGGCCTGCTCGGCGCCACCATCGACGGCTACGGCTGTGCCGGCATGAACTACGTCAGCTACGGCCTGATCGCCCGTGAAGTGGAGCGCGTCGACTCCGGCTACCGCAGCGCCATGAGCGTGCAGTCGAGCCTGGTGATGTACCCCATTCACGCCTTCGGCAGTGAAGCCCAGCGCGAGAAGTACCTGCCCAAGCTGGCCACCGGCGAGTGGGTCGGCTGCTTCGGTCTTACCGAGCCCGACCATGGCTCTGACCCGGGCGGCATGTCCACCCGTGCCACCCGCACCGAGAACGGCTGGCGCCTCAACGGCACCAAGACCTGGATCACCAACTCGCCCATCGCCGACGTGTTCGTGGTGTGGGCGCGTGACGAAGAGGGCGTGATCAACGGCTTCATCCTCGAGAAGGGCATGAAGGGGCTCTCGGCGCCCAAGATCGAGGGCAAGTTCAGCCTGCGCGCCTCCATCACCGGCCAGATCGCCATGCAGGACGTGGAAGTCTCCGACGAGCAGCGCCTGCCGGGCGTGACCGGCCTCAAGGGGCCATTCTCGTGCCTGAACCGCGCCCGCTTCGGCATCGCCTGGGGCAGCATGGGTGCCGCCGAGGCATGCTGGCACGCCGCTCGTCAGTACACTCTGGATCGCAAGCAGTTCGGCCGGCCGCTGGCCGCCAATCAGTTGATCCAGAAGAAGCTCGCCGACATGCAGACCGAGATCGCCCTGGGCCTGCAGGCGGCGCTGCGGGTCGGCCGCATGATCGACGCAGGCCAACTGGTGCCTGAAGCGATCTCGCTGATCAAGCGCAACAACTGCGGCAAGGCGCTGGACATCGCCCGGGTGGCGCGCGACATGCACGGAGGCAACGGCATCGCCGACGAATATCACGTGATTCGCCACATGATGAACCTCGAGGCGGTCAACACCTACGAGGGCACTCACGACGTGCACGCGCTGATACTGGGTCGCGCTCAGACCGGCATTCAAGCCTTCGCCAATTGAGCTGGGGCCAAGGGAGTGCAAGCATGAGTCGACCGCTGGAAGGCATCACGGTGCTCGACATGTCGCGGGTACTGGCCGGCCCCTGGGCCGGTCAGCTGCTCGCCGATCTCGGGGCGCGGGTGATCAAGATCGAGCATCCCGAGCGCGGCGACGACACCCGCGGCTGGGGGCCGCCGTGGCTGGCCGAGGATGACGAGGCCGAGCGGGTGGCGGCCTATTTCCTGTGCGCCAATCGCGGCAAGCAGTCGCTGGCGGTGGACGTCGCCAGTGAGCGGGGGCAGGCGCTGATCCGCCAGCTCGCCGCCGGCGCCGACGTCATGCTCGAGAACTTCAAGGTCGGCGGCCTGGCCAAGTACGGCCTCGACTACGCCAGCCTCAAGGCGCTCAATCCACGCCTGATCGGCTGCTCCATCACCGGCTTCGGCCAGGATGGCCCCTATGCGCACCGCGCCGGCTACGACTTCATGATCCAGGCCATGGGCGGGTTGATGAGCATCGGCGGCGAGCCGGACGGCATGCCGATGAAGACCGGCGTGGCCATCACCGACGTGATGACCGGGCTCTACGCCACCATTGGCGTGCTTTCCGCGCTGCACGAGCGCGAGCGCACCGGCCAGGGGCGGCACGTGGACGTGGCGCTGCTCGACGTGCAGGTGGCCACGCTCGCCAACCAGGCGCTCAATGCCCTGGTCAGTGGGGTCTCGCCCGAGCGTCACGGCAACGCCCACCCCAACATCGTGCCTTATCAGGCCTTTGCCTGTGCCGACGGGCATCTGGTGCTCACCGTGGGCAACGACGCCCAGTTCTCGCGTCTTGCCGAACTGCTGGGCCATCCTGAGTGGGCCCAGGACCCGGCCTATGCCACCAATGCCGCCCGAGTGGGCAACCGTGAGGTGCTGGTGCCGTTGATCCAGTCGATCTTCCTGACTCGTGGTCGCGATGAATGGCTGGCCGAGCTGGAGGCGCGGGGCATCCCCGCCGGGCCCATCAACACCATCAGTGAGGTGTTCGACGATCCCCAGGTGAAGCACCGCGGCATGCAGCGTACCCTCGCGCGCGGCGAGCTCGAGGTGCCCCAGGTGGCCTGTCCGCTGCGCTTCGACAGCGAGCCCGCACTGAGCGAGGTGGCGCCGCCCCGGCTGGGCCAGGACAGCGACGCGATACTCGCCGAGATGGGCCTGACCGAGGACGACATCGCCCGTTTGCGCCGCGAAGGCATCGTGCGCTGATCGGCTGAGTCAGCTGGCGACGGTCGGCAGTGGTGGACACTCTCCCCGCGACCGGCCGCCGTCTCGCAATCCCAGGGTGCCGACGCCGGGCAGCTTGACGCCGAGCGCTGCCGGATCGATGCCGAGCACCAGCCCGCCGATGTTGAGTTCAAGCCCCTCTCTCAGCCCTGCCGCGGCGCCGAGCATGCCGGCCAGCGACAGTTGCACGCCGGTACCGCTGGGGGTGGCTGCCAGTACGCTCCCACCCAGGTAGTCCTTGCCGATCGCGCTGGAGGGCAGCGCCACATCCAGCTCCGGCACTTCGCGAATCAGCCAGGCCACGAAGGTATTGCTGTTGGGTCCCGGCCAGGCGCGATAGTGCTCGCGATAGGGGTACTCGGGCAGCAGCGCCTCGATCCGCGCGATGGCGCTTTCGGCTTCGCTGCCGCACAGGGTGGCGTGCAGCGTCGGTGCGCTGCCGAACCAGGCACGGTCGGGCGTGCCGGCGCGCGAGGTGAGGGCGGGGCGGCCCCAGCCGGTCACCTGGTGCAGGGTATAGCTGTCGGCGTTCGCCGGCTTGGTAGCCACCCAGGCGTGCACGGCAAAGATGCCGCGCCAGTTGAAGGCGCGAGCCGAGTAGACCTGCACCACGGCAGCGGGGGTCTCGCTTGGTACTGGGGCCAGTCCTGCGATGGTGCGGTCGGCGCTGCGCCAGTCACCGCGGGTATCGATACCACCGAACTGCCACATGTAGAGTGGCCCACCGATCAGCAGCAACGTCAGGAGCAGCAGCCCCAGAGACAGCTTGCGCATGGTGAGTTGGGTCTCAGCGCGGCGAGAAGCGCCGAGTGAGTCCCGTCTCGGCGATCATGCGGGTGGAAATCTCCTCCACCGAGAAGCGTGTGGTGTCGATGAAGGGAATGTGCATCTGGCGGTAGAGCCCTTCCGCCTGCTCCACTTCCTGTACGCACTGGTCCAGCGAGCTGTAGCGGCTGTTGGGCCGGCGCTCATGACGAATGGCAGCCAGTCGGCGCGGGTCGATGGTCAGCCCGAACAGCTTGTGGCGGTGCTTGGCGAGGGCGGGAGGCAGTTTGAGGTTGCCGTCCTCGTCCTGGTCGTCCTCGGTGAGGGGATAGTTGGCGGCACGAATGCCGAACTGCAGTGCCAGGTAGAGCGAGGTTGGCGTCTTGCCGCAGCGCGACACGCCGACCAGGATCACGTCGGCCTGGTCGTACTGGTGGGTGCGGGCGCCGTCGTCGTTGTCCAGGGCGAAGTGAACCGAGTGGATGCGGTCCATGTAGACTTCGTCCTTGCCGATGGAGTGGGTGCGCCCCACGGTGTAGCTCGAATGGGTGCCGAGCTCCTGTTCCAGCGGTTTGAGGAAGGTCGAGAAGATATCCACCTTGAAGCCCGGAGCGCGGCGAATCACCTCGCGAATCGACTCGTCGACGATGGTGTCGATGATGATCGGCTCCTCACCGTCGCGTACCGCCGTGGCTTCGATGATGTCGACCAGGGTGCGTGCCTTGTCGAGGGAGTCGATATAGGGCTTGGTCAGCATGCGCAGCTCGACGTTCTCGAACTGTGCCAGCAGGCTGCGGCCCAGGCTCTCGGCGGTGATGCCGGTGCCGTCGGAAATGAAGAAGGCGGTGCGAGGCATGTCGTCGGCGCTATTCGTTGTGTAGGGAACTCCATTGTCCGGGCTACCGAGCGTGGCGGCAAGGTACCGCTTCGCGCCCCAGAGTGCGGCTTGACTACAGGAATCGGTCAAATCGAGCCGTTGTTGTAAAAAACCTCCAGTGACTTCGATGTTAGACCAATGGCGAATATGGCCGCTTGCGTTTAAGGTGGGCAGCATTGCGCTTTTCGCCTGAACAGCGGGTGCGAAAGCCTTGGCAACGAAGATTCAAGGGGGTTACGTGGAAGATTACATCCTGTGGTTCGATCAGCTCGGCATGGACGACGTCGAACGCGTAGGCGGCAAGAACGCCTCGCTGGGCGAGATGATCTCGAACCTGTCGGGGGCCGGCGTCACCGTCCCTGGGGGCTTTGCCACCACGGCACACGCCTATCGCGAATTCCTTGCTCACGAAGGGCTCAATGAGCGCATCAACAAGGCTCTGGCGCGGCTCGACGTCGACGACGTCAACGAGCTGGCCCGGGTCGGCGCCGAGATCCGCCAGTGGGTGATCGACACCCCGCTGCCGCCCACCTTCGAGACGCATCTGCGCACGGCCTACGACAAGCTGGCCAGCCAGCACCCCAATCTCAAGGTGGCGGTGCGCAGCTCGGCCACCGCCGAAGACCTGCCCGACGCCTCCTTCGCCGGCCAGCAGGAAACCTTCCTCAACATCGAAGGCTTCGACAACGTCAAGCGCGCCGTGCACGAGGTGTTCGCCTCGCTGTTCAACGACCGTGCCATCTCCTACCGCGTGCATCGCGGCTATGCCCACGAGAACGTGGCGCTGTCGGCCGGTATCCAGAAGATGGTGCGCTCCGAGACTGGCGCTTCCGGCGTCATGTTCACCCTCGATACCGAATCCGGTTATCGCGACGCGGTGTTCGTCACCGCCTCCTGGGGCCTGGGCGAGACGGTGGTGCAGGGCTCGGTCAACCCCGACGAGTTCTACGTGCACAAGCCCACGCTGGCGGCCGGACGCCCCGCGGTGCTGCGCCGTAACCTCGGCTCCAAGCTGATCAAGATGGTCTACGGCGAAGACGCCAGCGCCGGCAAGTCGGTTTCCACCGTCGACGTGCCGCTCAAGGACCGTGCCCGCTTCTGTATCAGTGACGAGCAGGTCATGGCCCTGGCGCGTCAGGCGGTCACCATCGAGGAGCATTACCAGCGTCCGATGGACATCGAGTGGGCGCTGGACGGCGATGACGGTGAGCTCTACATCGTCCAGGCGCGTCCTGAAACCGTGGTCTCCCAGCAGGAGGGCGGAAAGCTCGAGCGCTTCCACCTCAAGGAGAAGGGGCGCACCCTGGTCAGCGGTCGTGCCATCGGCCAGCGCATCGGCCGTGGCACGGTCAAGATCGTGTTCACCCCGGAGGAGATGGACAAGGTCAACGCCGGCGACGTGCTGGTCACCGACATGACCGATCCCGACTGGGAGCCGATCATGAAGCGCGCCTCGGCCATCGTCACCAATCGCGGCGGCCGTACCTGCCACGCGGCGATCATCGCCCGTGAGCTCGGTATTCCTGCCGTGGTCGGCTGTGGCGACGCCACCGAGGTGCTCGAGGATGGCCGCGACGTCACGGTTTCCTGCGCCGAGGGCGATACCGGCCACGTTTACGAAGGCCTGCTGGACTACGACCGCCGCGTCACCAGCGTCGACGCGATGCCCGAGATCCCGTTCAAGATCATGATGAACGTGGGTAACCCGGACCGCGCCTTCAGCTTCGCCAGCCTTCCCCATGCCGGTGTCGGCCTGGCGCGCCTGGAGTTCATCATCAATCGCATGATCGGCGTGCACCCCAAGGCGCTGCTCGAATACGACACCCTGCCGCTGGAGCTGCAGCAGACCATCAACCTGCGTACCGCCGGTTATGCCAGCCCCGTGGACTTCTACGTCGACAAGCTGGTGGAAGGCATCTCGACCCTGGCGGCGGCGTTCCATCCGCAGCGGGTGATCGTGCGGCTTTCCGACTTCAAGTCGAACGAGTACGAGAACCTGATCGGCGGCAAGCTCTACGAGCCGGGCGAAGAAAACCCCATGCTCGGTTTCCGCGGCGCCTCGCGCTACGTTTCCGATGCCTTCCGTCCCTGCTTCGAGCTCGAGTGCAAAGCCCTCAAGCGCGTACGCGACGAGATGGGGCTCGACAACATCGAGATCATGGTGCCCTTTGTGCGCACCACTGAAGAGGCGCGTGAGGTCGTCGAGCTGATGGCGGCCAATGGGCTCAAGCGTGGCGAGAACGGGCTCAAGGTGATCATGATGTGTGAGCTGCCAGCTAACGCCCTGCTGGCCGAGGAGTTCCTCGAGCACTTCGACGGCTTCTCGATCGGCTCCAACGACCTGACTCAGCTCACCCTCGGCCTGGATCGCGATTCCGGTATCGTGGCCCACCTGTTCGACGAGCGAAACCCGGCGGTCAAGCGGCTGCTGGCCATGGCCATCCAGGCCTGCAAGGCCCAGGGCAAGTACGTCGGCATCTGCGGCCAGGGCCCCTCCGACCACCCCGATCTGGCCAAATGGCTGATGGAGCAGGGCATCGATTCCGTGTCTCTCAACCCCGATGCGGTGCTGGAAACCTGGTTCATGCTGGCAGGAGAAACCCTGGCCTAGGCAAAGCGAAATTAGGTTACAAACTGACCCGATTGAGCACTCTCAATCGGGTCTTTTTTCGCCTATGCTTACTCCTCTTACATGGAGTTACCGAGGGGCTTTTTTCATGGACATGCGCTCTGCCTTCTTCCCCCGACGCTGGCTGGCCTGCGTCGTTTCATCCTGCGCGTTGGGTCTGCCGTTGCTGGCATCCGCCGAGACAGCATTTCAGTACGAGGCACCCGCCATCGCACCGGAGTCGGCGTCCGGCTACAGCGAGAAGCCCGGCTGGGCCACCGAGCGTTTTGCCGTGGCGGCAGCCAATCCTCTGGCCACCGATGCCGGCTATCAGGTACTCAGGGCAGGGGGCTCGGCAGTGGATGCCGCCATCGCCGTGCAGATGGTGCTGACTCTGGTGGAACCGCAGTCGAGCGGCATCGGCGGCGGCGCCTTCCTGATGCACTACGACGGCAGCGAAGTGAAAGCCTACGACGGTCGCGAGACGGCCCCGCGAGCGGCCAGCGAATCGCTGTTCCTGAATGGCGAAGGTGAGCCGCTGGAGTTCATGGAGGCGGCGGCCAGCGGGCTATCGGTCGGCGTGCCGGGCACCGTGCGCATGCTCGAAATGGCTCACGAACGCCATGGCAAGCTGCCCTGGGCGGAGCTGCTTGCCCCGGCCATCACCCTGGCCGAGGAGGGCTTCGAGGTCAGCCCCCGACTGCATACCAGCCTGGCCGCGGAGGAGCGGCTGCGCGACGACGCTCTCGGCGGCACTTTCTATTACACCGAAGAGGGCGAGCCCTTGCCTCAGGGGCACCGCCTGCAGAACCCCGCCCTGGCGGAAATCCTGCGCAAGATCGCCGAGGAGGGCAGCAAGGCGCTGCATACCGGCCCGATTGCCGAAGACCTGGTGTCGCGGGTTCAGGGACACCCCGGCCGCCCCGGTGCGATCAGCCTGGAGGACATGGCCACCTACGTGGCCAAGGAGCGCGAGCCGCTGTGCACCGATTGGCAGGCCTATCGGGTGTGCGGCTTCCCGCCGCCCTCGTCCGGCCACCTGACCATCATGCAGATCCTGGGCGTCATGGAGCAGTTGCCCGACATCGAGGAGCCGATGGAGGAGGATCGTCCCAGCACCGAGTGGCTGCATCGCTTTCTCGAGGCCTCGCGACTGGCCTTCGCCGATCGCGGCAAGTTCATCGCCGACCCGGATTTCGTCAACCCGCCCGGGGGCGACTGGAACAGCATGCTGGATGAGGAGTACCTGGCAGAACGTGCCGAGCTGATCGGCGAGCGCAGCGTGGGCCCCGACGGCGCCGAAGCCGGCAACCCGGGCGAGGTGGAAATGGCCTGGTCCATGCAGCTCCCTCAGCCGGAGTACGGCACCAGCCACATCAGCATCATCGACGAAGAGGGCAACGCCCTGGCCATGACAACCACCATCGAGGCCGCCTTCGGCTCGCGCATTCTGGCGGACGGCGGCACCGGCCTGCCGGGTGGCTACCTGCTCAACAACGAACTGACCGACTTCTCGTTTCGTCCGCTGGGGGCCGATGGCACGCCCATCGCCAACCGGGTCGAGCCCGGTAAGCGGCCGCGCTCCAGCATGAGCCCCACGCTGGTGTTCGACCGCGAAACCGACGAGCTGGTGGCGAGCCTGGGCTCGCCCGGCGGTGCCGCCATCATTCACTACACGGCCAAGGCGCTAGTGGCCATGCTCGACTGGGGGCTCGATGCCCAGGAGGCGCTCAACCTGCCCCATGCCATCACGCTCGGTGGGCCGGCCTACCTCGAAGAGGGCCGCTTCCCCGCCGAGGTGCTCGAAGCGCTCAACGAGCTTGGCCATGAGGCCAGCGAGCGCGAGCTGGTCAGCGGCCTGCAGGCCATTCAGCGTACCGAAGACGGTTACTTCGGCGGGGCCGACCCGCGCCGTGAAGGCGTGGTGATGGGCGACTGAGGCCGCTACGGAGCAGGCGTCCGTACACCGCGGGCGCCTGCCCTCAGCGCCGCAGCCAGTTGCGCAGCTTGACCAGCAGTATGGCGCCGTCGCCGAGCTCGCGACGGTCGTCCACGAGCTCCACGAGCCGATCCGGGTAGTCGGTGATGATGGCGTCGACACCGAGATCGATCATCTGCGACATCCTGGCCCGGTCGTTGACGGTCCAGGCATGCACTTCGTAGCCGAGTTCTCGCGCCAGGCGGATCTCGTTGGGTGTGATCCTGTTGTGGCGCAGGCCCAGAGCATCGAAGCTGCGACGGTCCAGCGTTCCCGGCATCACCAATTGAGCCAGCAACGTCACGCGTAGCTCCGGCTCCCGCTCCTTTACCATCTCCAGAACGCCGCTGGACATTACCGCCAGGCGTGTCTCTTCCGCGGCATCCGGCGTGCCGCAGCGGGCGGCTTCGGCCGCGCTGGCCCGGGCCAGACACTCACGCCGGGTCTCGTTCTCCCGGTGCAACGAGTCGATCACGGCTTCCACCAGCGCTTCTTCCAAACCCGGATCGGGCTTCATGTCGATCATCAGGGCGCTGCGACCGCGTACCGCGGCGAAGGCTTCGTCCAGGGTGGGGATACGCTCGCCGACGAAGGCGTCGCCGAACCAGCTGCCGACATCGAACTGACGCAGCTCTTCGAGGGTGAGGTCGCGCACGTTGCGCGGGTCACCGGTGAGGCGCTGCAGGCTGCGATCGTGATAGAGCACCACCTCGCCGTCGGCGCTGAGCCTCACGTCGATCTCCACGTAGTGGGAGCGGTCCTCTACGGCGCGTTCGATGGCGGCGAGGGTGTTTTCCGGGGCCGCCATCGAGCTGCCGCGATGGGCGATGACGGTGACATCGTCACGCAGCTCGAAGCTGTTGACGATCCACCAGGCTTGAAACAGGGCGAACACCAGCACGCCCGCTTCCACACCCCAGGCCAGGCGTCCGGGATGGGCATCGGGCGGCGGCGGGGCGGGGCGCGGCTCACGATGCGCGAGACGCAGGTAAAGGCAGGCCGACAGCAGCGCATTGGCGGCGATACCCAGAAAAGTGATGGCCAGCGTCACCAGCACGTAGCCGGTCACGTAGGTCAGCATGGCGGGGATGAGCACCGCGTTGCGCTCGGGCAACCACCACAGCATCGGGGTGAAGACCCGGTCGAAGAGGGTAGTGGCGACGAAGGGCAGGGCCACGATGATGAGCAGGACGGATATGACGACGAAGGCCACCTCGGCCCGATGGCCGCGGGTCAGATCGCGGCTGCGCCTGAGTGCCGCCAGTGGCGAAAGGCCTTCCAGTACGGCGACTGGCAGCGCGAGTATCCAGCGCACGTAGAGCGATGCCGCGATCACCGCCCAACCGCTCCCCAGGGGAACCGCCACGCTGAGATACGTCCAGTAGGCCGGAGGACGCATGCGCAGCACGTAATAGGGATCGAGGCCCCCTATGATGACGTCGTAGAGCCAGCCCAGCAGCAGGGCCACGGGCAGCAGCAACAGCAGGTGAGCACCGACCTGCAGCACCACCAGGCCGGCGAGGGTGGGCAGGCGGCGTAGCGTCTGCCACAGCGCGATGAAAGCGAGCCGGAAGTGATTGTCGCGGCGCTTGACCGCCACCAGGATCATGCCGGCCTGCTGCAGGTAGAGGATCAGGAAGGTCAGGCCGATGGCCGCCAGCAGCCACAGCATGCCGGCCGGGCTGAGCAACAGATCCAGCAGCCCGGCATTGGTGATCACCGGTCGGTCGAAGCGGCCGAGCAGGCCCGTCAGCGTCCATGCTACCGTCGGCAGCAGCAGGCTCGAGGCCAGCAGGGTGAAGAAGAGATGATACGCCACCAGCGGTCGCAGGTGCTCTCGCAGGCTGCGCAGCACATCCACGCCGAGTGACTTCATCCGCTCTCCTGCTCCCGCTCAAGACTCATGCCCATAGCGTGGCATCGAGGTTGCCGGCAGGGCAAGCCCGTGTGCCACGACGTGAGACTCAGCTCTCCAGCGGCAGCCGCTCCTCGGCGACCACGATGCCGTTGTTGTCGGCGTACAGCCACTGCCCGGGGCGCAGGGTGACGCCGGCAAAGGTGACTGCAACGTCGCGGCTGCCCTCGCCGCGCTTCTCGCTCTTGCGCGGATGGGCGCCCAGGGCATGCACGCCCAGGTCCGTCTCGGCGAGCACGTCGACATCGCGCACGCAGCCGTACATCACGACACCGGACCAGCCGTTGTCCACGGCCTGTTCGGCCAGCATGTCGCCCAGCATGGCGCAGCGATGCGAGCCACCGGCGTCGACCACCAGCACGGCGCCTTCGCCGGGTTCGCTCACCGCCTGCTTGACCAGCGAGTTGTCTTCGAAGCATTTGACCGTACGAATCGGACCGCAGAAGGCCTCGCGGCCACCGTAGCTGACGAAGATGGGGTCGAGTACCTGGACTTCCGGATGGGCATCGCAGATATCGGGCGTGATGATGGCGCTCATCGAGGGCTCCTTGCCTGAGTGATGTGTCACGGGATGATGCCATAACGCCCGTTGCTCAGCCTTCATCGATTCGTCGCAAGACGGCCGACGCCGGTAGTGCCCGGCGTCGGTAGCGTGAGGCGTGACGGGCTAGAAGCGAAAGCCCACTGAGGCAGTGAAGGTATCGATGGTGTAGTCGCTGTCGAGGTCGTAGCGTTCGTACTCGGCCCGGATCAGGACGGGGTTGAAGTTGAACTGGGCGCCCAGGCCATAGACCGGATCGAAGCCGTCGTTGTCCTGCAGGTTCAGCTCGGCATCGCCCAGATTGCCGCGCACCTCGGTTTCCCAGCTGGCGGCGCCGATCTTGGCGAAGGGAGTGAACCAGTGGGTGACGGGGAGCTGGCCCACCACGCTGGCACCATAGGCCGTAGATTCCAGATCGGTGCTGGCACCGTCGGTGCCGCGCAAGCGCACGCGACCCAAGTCGGCATAGAAGGCCTCGACCGCCAGGTAACGGTTGAATTGATAGCCGGCGAAGACCTTCCACACGTTGTCGTCGTCGTCGATGCTGAAGTTGCGGCCACCGCTTTCGATGAAGTTGTCGACTTCGTCGCGGTCGTTTTCCAGCGAGCTGAAACCGGTGCCCAGCCCCAGGTAGGCATACTGCTGATGCGGCTCGTGATAAGTCTGTGCCTGAGTCCCGTTGGCGACGACCAGCGTCGCAGCCGTCAATGATATGCAGAGGAGCGTTCTGTTCGACATGTTCTACTCCTTGAATGTCCCTTTTGGTGTCCATCCCTCGTTCTTTATGTGCGAGCCGACTTCCTGGCCGACAGATCCGCACATAGACCTATTAAAATTAGACACGCCGATAGCGTCGCTCAAGGCAGTGCGGGTAAAGAAACGTAGCGAACCGACGCAAATAAAAAAGCGCCCTCGTGAGAGGGCGCTTCGTTCATCGGCTCCGGCATCGGCTTTCAGATGCCATCGATGTTGCGAGCATCGGAGTCGAACCTGATTCTATCAGAACCCGAAGGTATCAGGCTTCCTGAGCGACCGGAATCACGTTGGAAGCGGCGTTCTGATACTCCTCGATCTCATGGAAGTTCATGTAACGATAGATCTCGCCGGCCATGGCGTCGAATTCTCCCATGTAACGCTGGTATTCTTCGACGCTGGGCAGGCGACCTTCCACCGCGGCCACCGCCGCCAGTTCCGCCGACGCCAGGTAGACGTTGGCGCCGTCGCCCAGACGGTTGGGGAAGTTACGGGTAGAGGTCGAGACCACGGTGCTCTTGGCGGCGACACGCGCCTGGTTGCCCATGCACAGCGAGCAGCCCGGCATTTCCATGCGCGCACCGGCACGGCCGTAGATGCCGTAGTAGCCCTCTTCGGTGAGCTGGTGCTGGTCCATCTTGGTCGGCGGCGCCAGCCACAGGCGGGTCTTCAGGCTGCCGGCCGGCTGCTTCTCGAGCAGCTTGCCCGCGGCGCGGAAGTGGCCGATGTTGGTCATGCACGAGCCGATGAACACCTCGTCGATCTTCTCGCCGGCCACTTCGGAGAGCAGGCGGGCATCGTCGGGGTCGTTCGGCGCGCAGAGAACCGGCTCCTTGAGCTCGTCGAGGTCGATCTCGATGACCTCGGCGTACTCGGCATCCTTGTCGGCGCGCATCAGGCTGGGGTTGGCCAGCCACTCTTCCATGGCCAGGATGCGGCGCTCGATGGTGCGCTTG
This sequence comes from Billgrantia desiderata, assembly GCF_900108215.1. NCBI lineage: Bacteria > Pseudomonadati > Pseudomonadota > Gammaproteobacteria > Oceanospirillales > Halomonadaceae > Billgrantia > Billgrantia desiderata. The sequence continues at coordinate 98,964 of NZ_FNVC01000001.1, forward strand.
TCGCCATAGCCGTTGGCGATCATCCACTTGAGCAAGGTGATGTTGGACTTCAGGTACTCGGTGACGCTCGCTTCACCCAGGGTGATGGTACAGCCGGCGGCGCTGCGCTCGGCGGAGGCGTCGGAGAGCTCGAAGGCCTGCTCGACGGTAAGGTCCTCGAGACCTTCGATTTCCAGCACGCGGCCGGAGAAGGCGTTCTTCTTGCCCGCCTTGGCCACGGTCAGCAGCCCCTGCTTGATGGCGTAGTAGGGGATGGCGTGGACCAGGTCACGCAGGGTGACGCCAGGCTGACGCTTGCCCTTGAAGCGCACCAGCACCGATTCCGGCATGTCCAGCGGCATCACGCCGGTGGCGGCGGCGAAGGCGACCAGGCCCGAGCCGGCCGGGAACGAGATGCCCAGCGGGAAACGGGTGTGGGAGTCGCCGCCGGTGCCGACGGTGTCGGGCAGCAGCATGCGGTTCAGCCAGCTGTGGATGATGCCGTCGCCCGGACGCAGCGAGACGCCGCCGCGGTTCATGATGAAGTCGGGCAGGGTGTGGTGGGTTTCCACGTCGACCGGCTTCGGGTAGGCCGCGGTGTGGCAGAACGACTGCATCACCAGATCGGCCTGGAAGCCGAGGCAGGCGAGGTCCTTGAGCTCGTCGCGGGTCATCGGGCCGGTGGTGTCCTGGGAGCCCACGGTGGTCATCTTCGGCTCGCAGTACATGCCCGGGCGTACGCCCGCCATGCCGCAGGCCTTGCCGACCATCTTCTGGGCCAGGGTGAAGCCCTTGCCGGTGTCCTTGGGCTGCTCGGGCAGACGGAACACGTCGGAAGGCGCCATGCCCAGCGACTCGCGTGCCTTGCCGGTCAGGCCACGACCGATGATCAGCGGGATACGGCCGCCGGCGCGCACCTCGTCGAGGATCACCTGGGTCTTGAGTTCGAAGGTGGTCAGCACCTCGTCGGTGCCGTGCTTGCACACCTTGCCTTCATAGGGGTAGACGTCGATCACGTCGCCCATCTCGAGCTTGGAGACATCCATCTCGACGGGCAGGGCACCGGCGTCTTCCATGGTGTTGAAGAAGATCGGGGCGATCTTGCCGCCGAAGCAGAAACCGCCGGCGCGCTTGTTGGGCACGTTGGGGATGTCGTCGCCGAAGAACCACAGCACGGAGTTGGTGGCCGACTTGCGCGAGGAGCCGGTGCCGACCACGTCGCCCACGTAGGCGACCGGGTAGCCCTTGGCCTTGACCTCTTCGATCTGCTTGAGCGGGCCGGTGGTGCCGGGCACTTCAGGCACGATGCCTTCGCGCTCGTTCTTGAGCATGGCGTTGGCGTGCAGCGGAATGTCGGGGCGCGACCAGGCGTCCGGCGCGGGGGAGAGGTCGTCGGTGTTGGTCTCGCCCGGCACCTTGAACACGGTGAGGGTGATCTTCTCGGCCAGTGCCGGCTTAGACAGGAACCACTCGGCCTCGGCCCAGGACTGCATGACGTCCTTGGCCACCGCGTTGCCGGCCTTGGCGCGCTCTTCCACGTCGTGGAAGGCATCGAACATCAGCAGGGTGTGCTTGAGCTGTTCGCCGGCCTCCTTGGCGAGCTCGGCATCGTCCAGCAGCTCGACCAGGGTGGCGATGTTGTAGCCGCCCTGCATGGTGCCCAGCAGCTTGACGGCATGAACCTTGTCGACCAGCGGAGACTGCGCCTCGCCCTTGGTGATGGCGGTCAGGAAACCGGCCTTGACGTAGGCGGCCTCGTCGACGCCCGGCGGAATGCGGTTGGTCAGCAGGTCGAGGACGAACTCCTCTTCGCCAGCCGGCGGGTTCTTCAGCAGCTCGACCAGCGCAGCGGCCTGTTCGGCATTCAGGGGCTTCGGCGGGACGCCCTCGGCGGCGCGTTCTTCGACATGTTGGCGATAGGCTTCAAGCACGTTGGGGCCCTCATCTGGTGTGTTGCCCAAGGCTGGTCGATACGTCGATGACCCTCGACGAAATGCCTGCCTTGGCGGGGAAACAACCGTAGTCACTGGGTGCCGCGATTCTACGGGAAACTGTCGACAATGTTAAGTTGGCCCGCTGAGCCGGGCGCTAGACTTTGGTCGCCGCGATGTTGTCGAACTACAACGTGCCACGCGCGACGGGGCGCGTTACCATGGGGCCGTTCAACGATGGGAGAGCGGTGATGTGCGCGCGTATCGCCTCGCCTTGTGTGGGGCTCTGCTCGACGACGCTGGGCGACCCGATATGTCGAGGCTGTCAGCGAACGGATAGCGAGATCGGCGAATGGATGGCCCTCACGGCCGAGCAGCGCAGCCAGCGCATGGCGCAACTGGATACCCTGCGCGAGCGGGTGGCCGGGTGCTTCCTGCAGATCGAGGACGAGGCCCTGCTGGAAGCGCAGCTGCGCCGCTACCGCATTCGCTTCCGCCCGGAGCAGCCGCCCCTATCGCGGGCGGTGGAACTGTTGCGGGTCGGCCGCGATCGTATCCGCGATCTGTCGCGCTACGGCCTGAGGCCTCTGGAGGGGGGCGCCGAACTCAGCGCGGCGGAGCTGTATGCCCGCCTGGGCGAGCGCCTGCTCGAGGCCGCCGGCGAGCGTGAGGCCGCAAACCGTGCGCCGACTCCCGACCCAGATTCGCACGACCTGGAATACCGAGCCTGAACCATGTCCGAGACCCTCGAAGCGTCCCATGACGTCGAGCTGCCGCCGAGCCTGCTTGCCTTTCTCGCCTGCCCCACGCCCGATGCGTGGGTCGACTGGGCGCTCAAGAACCCCGACCTGCTGCTCATCGACCATGCCCAGTGCGAGAAGAAGGCCGCTTCCACGGCGATGAGCCTGCTCTACCGCTATGTCGATCATCCTCTCTTGCTGACCAAGATGTCCCAGCTCGCCCGCGAGGAGCTGCTGCACTTCGAGCAAGTGGTCAAGCTGATGGAAGCGCGTGGCATCGAATACCGACATTTGAGCGCTTCACGCTACGCCGAAGGGCTGCGTCGCCACGTTCGCCCTCAAGAACCGGAGCGACTTGTCGATATCCTTATCATCGGGGCATTCATCGAGGCGCGAAGCTGCGAACGTTTCGCCAGGCTGATACCCCATCTCGACGCCGAGCTGGCCCGATTCTATCGCTCGCTGGTCAAGTCCGAGGGCCGGCATTTCGAGGATTATCTGATGCTGGCCCGGCATCTTGCGAAAGATCCCATTGACAAGCGGGTGGATTTCTTTGCCGAATGCGAAGCACAACTAATAGTCACGCCGGACACGGCGTTTCGTTTCCATAGTGGCGTGCCGGCCTGACGCCGCCACTTTGCCATGCAGGGTTCCGTCATGCAGGACGCTTCAGATATCGTGCAGAACAGTGAGTGTGATCACCTGGCGTTGTTCGGCCAGTTCTCGCTGGCACTGGGTGATGACGTACTGACCCAGTTCAGCTACGACAAGGTCAAGGCGCTGCTGGTCTATCTTCTGCTCCATCATCAGCCGGTCAACCGGGCCAGTCTGGCCGAACTGCTGTGGCCCGACCAGGGGCTCTCATCCGGTCGTACCAACCTGCGTCACGCACTCCACTGCCTGCGGCAATCCCTGGGCGAGGAAGCGGAGCGCGTGCTGGTCGTGTCGCGCCAGACCATCGCCTTCCGGCGGCCGGACAGCTGGCGCTTCGATCTGCACGAGCTACAGCAACTGCTGGAGGGCGAGCAGGACGTGGATACGCTCCAATGCTTGCTGCGCCGCTACCGCGGCGATCTGGTGGAGGAGCTGCAGCTGCCGGCCTGCACCGAGTTCCAACGCTGGTTGGTGCAGTTGCGCAACGAGTGGCGCCAGCGCGTGATTCGCTTCGCCGAAGGCGTGCTCGAGCGCCACGACGAAGTGCCCGACACCCTGCTGCAGACCCTCGTCAGCCGCTTCTCCGGCTACGGCCCCTTCCATGAGCGGCTGGTACGCCAGCTTGCTGAGCAGGGCCAACTGGCCGCCGCCCATGAGCAGTACAACGCCTACCTGCAACTGTTGGCGCTCTCCGGTCAGCAGCCCGAACCCAATTTTCTGCAGCTGGCGCGTTACTGGTCGGACGGCACGCCCGACCTGAAGAGCCTCTCACCCCAGGGGGCCTTCTCGCGCACCCTGGCCCACGGCAGTTCTCCGCTGCGGGAAGACGAGATCGAACAGCGCCAGCTGTCGGTGATGGCCATCCGGCTGCGGGTGAAGGGCGAGTTCTCCGCCCGTGACGAGACGCGCGCCTGCCTGGCGCTGCAGATCGAGCTCATGCGCTGGCTGGAGCAACAGTGCCACCATCTGGGCGGTTTCTGGCTGCCCGGGGCTACCGGCGGGCTGGGGCTGGCCTGTTTCGGCACCCATGGCCCGGCCCATCAGCTTGCCGAGCTGGTGGCGCTCTACGAACACTGCCGTCGTGTGCTGCCCGACGAGGTGAGCCGGCACTGGAGCGGCGAGGACGAGCCGCCGCGCATCGAGCTTGCCGCCGGCCTCAATAGCGGGCGCGTGGTCTACCTGCCCGAGCGCCAGCTGGTCGATCCGCTGGGGCAGGTGACTCAGGGCTCGCTGGAGCTGATGAGCGCCGCCGAGGGCAGCGAACTGGTGATCTCCCAGGAGGCCAGTCAGCACATGCCGCCTGCGCTGGACCTGCAGCCGCGTCTCTCTTCGCGGCTGGTGGCGAGCGACGGCCGCGTGCGCCTGCGGGCGCTGGTGCTGGGTCATAACGAGGGCGGCCGTGATGCCATGCCGCCCAGCCTGGTGGGGCGCGAGTCGTCGCTGCGCGTACTGCGCGACGCCCTGGCCCGGGCCGGCATCGGTCTGCGCCAGAGCGTGCTGGTACGCGGCGCCTCCGGCATGGGCAAGTCGGCCCTGATGGTCGGCTTCCGCCAGCTCGAGCTGAGCCGCGATGCCGCCATCTGCTGGCAGCCCACCACGCGGCTTTCCGTGCTGGAGCCCTACGGCGTGGCACGCACGCTGCTGCGCTGGCACCTCGACGGCAAGCTCGACGAGCCGTCACTCGAAGCCCTGGTCGCTAAGGTCGACTTGTCGTTGAGCGCCGAGCAGTTGGGTCTGCTCGAGGAAGCGCTGGGCGTACGCGAATCGCCCGAGGTGGCGCAGCTGGCCAAGAGCGGCGAGGCAGCGGACCTGGTGGTGGCCCTGCTGTGCCGGGTCATCGAGCGGCAGGCCATCGAGCGTACCCAGGTGTTGATGGTCGACGACCTGCAGTGGCTCGACGAGCCCTCCTTCCGTGTCCTGGCAGGGTTGCAGGCACGTCTGCCGATCAACTGCGCTTTCCTGCTGGTGGCCAGCCATCATGGCCGCGAGGCGCTGCCGACCCGGCTGCACTGGGACCAGCAGATCACCCTGGGACATCTCGACGCCATGCAGTCGTCGCGGCTGCTGTCGCAGCTGGCCCGGCGCTACCGGCTGCACCTCAGCCCGCGCCTGCGCGGACAGATCATCGAGCGCTGCGACGGCGTGCCGCTCTACATGCAGGAGATCTGCCGGCGCCTGGAGATGGATCGCCGCGAGGGGCGCATGGTGCATCTCGACGAGCTGCCGCGCGGCCTGCTTGGGCTGCTCGCCGGGCGTATCGACCAGCTCGACGGCGACCGCGAGGTGGCGCACGTCGCCGCGGTACTGGGGCGTCGTTTCCGGCTCGATTTCCTCGCTGAATGCAGCGGCTGGGACATGACCCAGCTCAACCGTGCCCTGGAGCAGATGCGTCGGCTGGAGATCATCGAGCCGGCGGGCGGCGAGGGCGGCGGTCGCGAATACCAGTTCAGCCACCAGCTGCTGCAGGAAGCCGCCTACCTCTCCTGTCCGCGTGACGTGCGGGTGCGTATCCATCGTCAGGTGGTCAGCCTCATCGAGGAACGCTTCCCGATGTGGATCGGTCGCCACCCGGGCGATTTCGCCACCCACCTGCGCCGCAGCGGCCACTACGCCCGCGGTGCGCGCTACTTTGAACTGGCGGCGCGCGAAGCGCTCAAGGTCAGCGCCAACCGCACCGCGCTGAAGATGGCCGATTTCGGCCTGGCCAGCCTGCGTCACGTGGAGAACCAGGCCGAGCGCGAGATCAGCCTGTTGACCGTGCGCGGGCAGGCCGCCTTTGCCCTGGAGGGCCACGGCTCGCCGACCGCCCATGAAAGTTTCGTGCGTGCCCGTGAGCTACTGGTGCAGCATGAGGGCTGCCACGCCGAGGACGCCGAGGATCTGGAGCAGGCCTTCCTGGTCAAGTGGGGGCTGTGGGTGGGCTGCAGTCAGCGCCACGCCCATGCCGACGCCTTCTCCCTGGCGGCCAGCCTGGCGACCATTGCCGGACGCCTGGAGGACCCGCGCTACCGGCGCCTGGCCGATTATGCCCGGGCCAACTGCGAGTATTGGGCAGGGCGCGTGCGTCAGGCCTTCGAGCATCTCGACGAGATCGCCCCGCTCGAGCAGCCGATGATGATCGAGTGGCTGCCGTTCTCCGAACACCCCCAGGTGGCCGCTGCCTGTTTCCAGGGCTGGGCCATCTGTCTGCGCGGCGACTACCGCCGGGCCGAGCAGCAGGTCGAAGCGGCGATCCGCCTGGCCGAGCGCATCGGGCATCCCGGCTCGCTGGCTATGGCGCTGCTGTTCGCTGCGGCGCTCTACCGCCAGCTCGGTCACGTGCATCTGGCGGCTCGCCGCGCCGAGCAGGCCGTAGCCCTGACCGAGACGCCCGATCTGCACCTGTGGCAGGTGTCGGCCCAGGGCATCCTCGGCTGGCGCCGGGCGCTGTCGGGCGATCGCGACGGCTTGACCATGATGGAACTGGCGCAGGAGGAGCTGGGCGAGATCACCGGTCGCGACCGTTATCACCGCCCCAATCTGTGGTACAGCGATGCCTGCCTGGCGCTCGATGAGCTCAGCCGCGCCGAAGATTATCTCGATCAGTGCCTGATGATCGCCCGCGAGCGCAGCACGCTGTTCGTTTCCGAGCTGGCGGTCCAGCTCGCCCATGTGCGCGACCGGTTGGGTCGACCCAAGGAAGAGGTGAAGCTGCTGGTCGAGCAGGCGCTCGAGTACGCCCGCCAGCATGAAAATCGCCACCAGGAGCTGTGTGCGCTGGAAGCGTGGCTGTCGTTCATCGACTGCCGTGACGAGGCAATGCGCGAGCAGTTCCGCTCGCTGCTGGACAGCGTGAGTCACAGCGATGCGCCGGTACTGATTCGCTGGCGTACCTTGCTCGACCGCCCACTGCCCCAAGTGAGTGGCGTCAAGGACCGGGTGGTCGCGGGTAACGGTTAGGCGGTGGTGCCGCACTCCAGCAGGGCGATGCGCTGCAACGCTTGAGTGCGGTTCTCGCCACACAGCTCGCGGTCGAAGGCGAAGCTCTCGCATACCCGGGGGCGGCGCGGGTCGCCGAACAGGCGGCACAGGTTGTCGTCGTCGAGCTGAATGCAGCGTACCTGGGCCGGTTTGCCGTGGGGCATGCCGGGTATCGGCGAGCTGATCGAAGGCGCGATGCAGCAGGCGCCACAGCCGGGGCGGCACCCCGACTCCCGGCTTGCCGCCGGGGCTTCGCTGCTTTGGCTCACGGCTTGGCCTCGGGCTTGGCCTCGGCTATCGCACCCTTGTCGATCCCCTCGAAGGCCTGTACCCGGGTGGTGATTCCCGTTTCCGCGGCGATCTGTCGTGCCAGCCAGACGGCGATGTGTTCGATGGTGGTGGGCACGTCTAGCACGAAGCAGCGCTCCAGCGGCAGGCGCAGCTGGAAACGGCCCTGTTCGGCACGGTAGCGGCTGGTCAGGCTGCGGCGGAGCTCCGGTTCGGGGTGAGCGACGATATCGGCCTTGTCCACCAGGTAGCAGTCGTTCAGACGCTCTGCCCAGTGTGCCTCCAGCGCCGGGCAGCGCTGGCCGCGTTGCCAGATGTGCAGGCGTGAACGATGGCCGTGGGCGATACGCTGACAGTTGCCGCTGTGGTGCCTGAGGCCGTGGCTGTACGTATAGGCGGCGCCTTCGATCGCCTCCGGACGCAGCCGCAGGCGGATGGCGCTGACCCGCGGCGGCGGACGCTTCATCAGCTCACGGGCAAGGTGATCGGCAAGCCGCTCGGGGTCGACCTGCTGCCAGGGCAGCAGGGTGAAAGCCTGGCGCGGCGCGCGAACCTCCATGGCGTAGGGTAGCGAGGCGCGTACGCAGATGCCTTCGCTGCACTCGCTGACCTCGACGCCGGGGGCGCGGGTCGGCACCAGCAGCGTATGGTCGGCGCTGGCATCCAGACGCGACTTGATCCACGGCTTGACGTGACCGAAGTCGAACAGCATGCCGTCTTCGCCGAGTTCGCCGTCGAGCTCCGCATCGACGAACCAGCTGACGCCGATCAGGCCCCGCTGCGGGCACCACAGCGAAGAGTCGAGTTGAGTCAGGCGGTTGACGAACAGCGTCATCAGTCGATCCCCGTGATCTTGTGTGTCTGCAGCGACAGTCGCCACAGCGGGTGGGCCAGGCAGTAGGCCACGGTGGCGCTCACATGCTCTTCGTTGGCAGACAGCGCCGTAGTGTCCATGGGCTGCAGGAAGTGGTACCGGAATGCGAGCTCGGCAAAACGTTCGGGCGGTGCCTCCGGTTGGGGGTAGACCAGCTTGAGCTCGTCGCCTGCCGTGAGCGCCAGGGGCGTGGTGCCCTTGGGACTCACGCACAGCCAGTCGATGCCTGCCGGGGCGGGCAGGGTGCCGTTGGTCTCGACCGCGACCTCGAAGCCGTGGGCATGCATGGCGGCGATCAAGGCGGCATCGAGCTGCAGCAGCGGCTCGCCGCCGGTGAAGACCACATAGGGGGTCGCCACGCCGGCCGTGTCGGGCCAGAGCGCCGCCAAATGGTCGGCCAGGGCCTCGGCGCTGGCGAAGCGTCCGCCGTTCTGGCCGTCGGTGCCGACGAAGTCGGTATCGCAGAAACTGCACGCCGCGCTCGACCGGTCCTGCTCGCGTCCCGACCACAGGTTGCAGCCGCTGAAGCGGCAGAACACGCTGGCACGTCCGGCCCGCGCGCCTTCCCCCTGCAGCGAATAGAACGCCTCCTTGACGTGATACATCAGACGCCTCCCCTGGCAAGGTCGGGTCGTGGCGCATCGACAGCATACTCGAGCGGGTCCGTCTGGCCATTGGCGGCAAAGGCCGCCAGACGTTCTCGGCAGCTGCCGCAGCGCCCGCAGGCCAGGGCTTCGCCGCGGTAGCAGGTCCAGGTCTTGGCGTAGTCGAGGCCCATGGCCAGGCCGTCGGCCAGGATCTCCGCCTTGCTGGCGCGCAGGTAGGGCGCATGGATCTCGACCGGCGAGAAATTGGCGATAGCGGCCACCGCGTTCATGGCTTCGACGAACGCGGGCCGACAGTCGGGATAGAGCACGTGATCGCCACCGTGGGCGCCATAGTCGACACGCTCGGCGCCAACGTTGACCGCCTTGGCGATGGCCAGCGAGAGCAGGATCATGTTGCGGTTGGGCACCACCGTGGCGGCGAGATTCTCCTCGCCGTAGTCGCCCTCGGGCATGTCGCGGCTGGCATCGGTCAACGCCGAGTTGTCGATCAGGCCGTGAATGGCGCGAATGTCGACCACCTGATGCGGTACGCCAAGCTCGGCACAGACGCGTGCCGCCACCTCCAGCTCACGGCCGTGGCGCTGGCCATAGTCGAAGGAGAGGGCCGTGACGTTCAGGCCTTCGCGCAGGGCACGGTGGAGTACGGTATAGGAGTCCATGCCGCCGGAGTAGATCACGACGGTGGCGCGTGGGGTCGCTTGGGTCATGGTAAGGCTCTGTATCGGAGAATTTGTCGCTCCCCGCCTGCGGCAGGGCACCGGGATCCGGTCCGGCGCGGGTCAGTCTACCGGTTGGAGCGAACGCTGGCCAGAGCCCCACCCACTTGCTAGACTTCCTGCCCCTCTGTCTCAGCCCTGTGTTTCGCCGACAGCGAAAATCGTACGGGGCTGCATCGTCCTGAAAACGGTGACTCCAATGAAAGCTCCCGAACTGCTCTCCCCGGCGGGGACGTTCAAGAACATGCGCTATGCCTTTGCCTATGGCGCCGATGCCGTCTATGCCGGCCAGCCGCGCTACTCGCTGCGCGTGCGCAACAACGATTTCAAGCTCGAGAACCTGCATCGCGGGATCGCCTACGCCCACGAGCGGGGCAAGCAGTTCTACGTGGCCTCCAACATCGCGCCGCACAACAGCAAGCTGAAGACCTACCTGCGTGACATGGAGCCGGTGATCGAAGCCGGCCCCGATGCGCTGATCATGTCCGACCCGGGGCTGATCATGATGATCCGCGAGCGCTGGCCGGAGCAGGTGATCCACCTTTCGGTGCAGTCCAACGTGGTCAACTGGGCGGCAGCCAAGTTCTGGTACAAGCAGGGTATCAGCCGCATCATCCTGTCGCGCGAACTCTCGCTGGAGGAGATCGCCGAGATCCGTGCCGAGTGCCCGGAGCTGGAGATCGAGACCTTCGTCCACGGTGCGCTGTGCATCGCCTATTCGGGGCGCTGCCTGCTTTCCGGTTACTTCAATCATCGCGATCCCAACCAGGGCACCTGCACCAATGCCTGCCGCTGGAAGTACAACACCGTGGCCGCGGCCCAGGACGAGACCGGCGATCTGGTACCGGCCAACTCCGCGGCGGCCCATGCGGCAAGCGGCGTGTGGACCCCCGGCCAGGGCGGGTTGATCGCTTCGGGCAGCGGCAGCGCCAACTACAGCACGGCCACGGCCGGCGGTGTGGAAGGCCAGGACGAGCTTTCGGCCCTGATCGAGGACGCCACTCGCCCCGGCGAGCTGATGCCGATCTTCGAGGACGAGCACGGCACCTACATCATGAACTCGAAGGACCTGCGCGCGGTGCAGCACGTGCCCAGGCTCACCGAGATGGGCGTCACCTCGCTGAAGATCGAGGGCCGCACCAAGTCGCACTACTACGTGGCGCGCACCGCTCAGGTCTACCGCCGTGCCATCGACGACGCCGTGGCCGGCCGGCCCTTCGACATGCGCCTGATGGACGAGCTCGACAATCTGGCCAACCGCGGTTACACCGAAGGGTTCTATCGCCGCCATGTCCACGACGAGTACCAGAACTACGAGCGTGGCAACTCGGTCGGGGTGCACCAGCAGTTCGTCGGCGAGGTGACCGGCTACGATCCGGATCGTGGCCTGCTGGAGGTCGAGGTAAAGAACCGCTTCGAGGTGGGCGACGGCATGGAGCTGATGCTGCCTGGTGGCAACCGTCGCTTCGTTCTCGAGCACATCGAGAACAAGCATGGCGAATCGGTCCAGGCTGCCCCCGGTTCGGGCCATGTGGTGCGCATTCCCGTTCCGGGCGAGGCCATCGCGCCGGAGCGCATCGAGTTCGCGCTGCTGATGCGTGACCTGAAAGGGTAGCTGCGGATCTCCCCGTAGACGGAAGAGGGCGGCCCGATGGCCGCCCTCTTCGTATCGCATGTCGCAAGCATCGAGCCTGCCAGGCGAGTGTCGGTCACTCAGGTGTCGGGCTCCGGCTCCTCGTAGTGACCCACACCGTCACGGCCGTCATGCTTGACCCCGTACATGGCCTGATCGGCGGCATCGACGAGAGCGGCGGCACTTTCGAACTCGCCGTCTTCCAGGTCGACGATGCCGATCGAGGCGGTGACGTGCAGCGGCTCGCCCTCGGCCTGGGTCAACGGCTGACTGGCCAGGTATTCGCGAATGCGCTCGGCCAGTATCCCGGCCTGCTGCCGGCGCGTATTGGGCATGATCACCAGGAACTCCTCGCCGCCGTAACGCCCGGCGACATCGCTCTCGCGCACCATGTTGCTCAACGCCGCGGCGAAGTGGATCAGCACTTCGTCGCCGAAGCGATGCCCGAAGCGGTCGTTGATGCGCTTGAAGTGGTCCAGGTCGATGAACATCACCGAGAGCGGCTGATGAGCGTGCTTGGCCAGCTCGAAATGCTGCTCGAGGCGTTTCTCCAGCCACGGGCGGTTGGCCAGCTGCGTGAGATGATCGGTGCGGTGCTGCTCGTCCAGCACCACGTGGCTGGCATGCAGCGCCTCCAGCTCGCGCTGCTGCTCGGCCAGGCGAATGGTCATGCGCAGGTTCTGCTCGAACAGCAGCTCCTTGGCCTCGGCCAGCAGATGCGTGCTGTCGATGGCCGGCGGGCAGGTGATCTCGAACAACCGTGCCAGCGAAGGCAGGCGGTGCTGCAGCTCCTGCATCACCGTCATCAGCATGACGATGTCCAGCGAGGCGAGCGAGGCGAGCTGGCGCAACAGGGCGCTGAAGGCAGAGGCGGAATCGGCGGCGAGCCAGCAGTCGGCAATGCGACAGGAGAGCCGCAGGCAGAGCTTGCGCGCATCGCCATCGACCAGCGGGCCGTGGCTGTCGATGAGGCCTTTGGCGATCGTTCCCGGCACGCCCCAACTGGCGGCAAGCCAGGCGCCGACCAGAGCGTGATCGCAGCCGTAGCGCTCCAGCTCGACCTCGGCCAGACGCTGATGCTGGCGCAGATCGGGAATGTGGGCGGTGTAGGCCTCGCCATCCAGAGCGGCGAAAGCGAGGATGCCGATATCCTGCAGCAGTGCCGTGGTGAACAGTTGCGGTGCCTCGTGGGGGCACAGGTGTTCGGCCAGCTCCTGGGCGGCAGTGGCTGCAATGATGGCGCGCTGACACAGGTATTCGTGATCCAGCTCGGTGGCGCTTCTGTGCCTGGGCAGGCCGAAGCTCAGCGCGATCGACAGGGTGGCGTCCAGACCGATGCGCGAAACGGCGTCGAGACAGTTGGAGACCGGATTGCCGCCGCGCGAGTAGAAGGCGCTGTTGGCCATGGACAGCAGCCGCAGAGTCAGCGCCGGATCCTGCTCGATGACTCGGGCGTAGTCGGCGAGCCGAGGCTCCGTGGAGCGCGCGATGGCGATGACCCGGGCCGCCGCAGCCGGCAGGCTGGGCAGAGAGCGGCAGTCGGCCAGGCGCGAGCGCAGCGCTTCCGGCAACGGGGGGATGTCAAGATTGGCGGGCTCTGTAATACCAGAGAGTTCCGCAGTCGATATCCTATCGATCGGCATACTGGTCCCCGCCTGAATCATGTCTGATTGTTATCGCGCCAAGCCTAGCAGAATGCTCTTGAGACGAGCGTTTGAGTCGCTAAGTTTTCCTCAACGATGCGTCGAGGTGATCGACCACTTCGGCCCAGTCGGCATCCTCTTCCAGGGCGGCATGCAGGAAGGCGGCCTGGGCCTGATTCCAGAAGGGTGCCTCATGCAAGGCCAGCGTTGGCGGCAGCGGTGAATGTCGCTCGATGAAGGCGCGGATCGAGGCCTCGTCGGCGGGCAGGCCGAGCTGCTCGAAGAGCTCGGTGAAGGGGTGTACGGGATGCTCCATGATGTCTCCTCGGACGCTTTCGCTTGGTTACACTCAACGTAGCCCGGTGGCGGCGGAAAGCCCAGCCCGGGGCCGGGCGTGGCCGAAGTCCTGCGCGACGCTCAGCGCTCTCCCACGAGGGGAGTGAGAAACAGCCGGCGTCGTTCGGCGGCGTCCAGCGGCAGGGCCAGCAGGTGCACCAGCTTGGTGATGGCGGCCTCGGGGGTCATGTCGTCGCCCGAGAGCACGCCGGCCTCGATCAGCCCCTGGCCGGCAGCGTAACGACCTGGCGCGATACCGCCCCAGCGACACTGGCTGATCGCGGCGATCAGCTTGCCTTCGCCGCTGGCCTTGGCCAGCACGCCGATCACCTCCGGGTCCGGTGGGATGTTGCCGCCGCCCCACACTTCGAGCAGGGCGCCCTGGACCCTGTCGTCGCTCAGCCAGGCTTCGAGTTGCCATGCCTGGATGCCAGGCCACAGCGCGAGACGGACGACTCCCCCCTTGGCCAGCGGCGAATAGTCCGGCAATTCGAAGCGCGGCGCACCGCGCTGCTGGGTTTCGAGGCAGCGCGCTGGGTAAAGCACCACGTCATCGCCGACCTGCTCACCCAGCAGCGGATAGTTGGGGCTGGCAAAGGCGTCGTCGTTCTCGCTGTGGGTCTTGCTCGAACGGGCGCCGCGCAGCAGGCGTCCGGCGAAGGCCACGGCGACCTCCTGCAGTTCCGGTCGGGCGGCGAAGCGCAGCGCCAGTTCGATGTTGGCCAGGGCATCGCTGCCTTCGGCTTCGAGAGGATGCATGGCGCCGGTGACGACCACCGGCCGGTCCAGGCCCTGCAGTTGAAAGGCAAGGCTCGAAGCGCTCCAGGCGAGGGTGTCGGTGCCATGCAGTACGACGATGCCGGCATGCTGGCCTATCCGGTCGGCGATGGTCGCTGCCAGCCGCTGCCAGTCGTGGGGCGTGGCGGCGCTGGAGTCGATGGGGCTGGCAACCGTATGCACCACGAATTCGGGCAATTGGCTCTGGCGGCTGGGTGGCAGGCCGCCGAGGGCATGTCGCAGGCGGGTTTCGATGTCGCCGGCCGGTACCAGACCCTCGGCACTGGGCATCATGCCCAACGTACCACCGGTGTAGAGCACCAGTACGGGGCGGTCGGCAAAAGGGGGGGCGATCATGGCAGCTCCTGGAGATGGCGTTCGTCACGGGCATGGCAAGGCGCCCTGACGACGATGATACCCCAGTGTTGCGTTCGATCTCACTCATCCGGTGCGACGCGGATGCCTTCGCTCACCCGATCGCCCGGATGCGTGATCACGATCTCGCCCTCCTCGAGCCCGGCAACGACCTGGGAGACCAGGCCCTGACGGCGACCCGTTTCCACGCTGCGCAGCGTGGCGCGCCCCTCTTCGATGACGAACACCGCCCACTCGCCCCGGTGGCGAAACAGAGCGCTGGTGGGCACCTGCATGACGTCGTCGGCCTGCCAGATCACGAATTCGACGTCGACCCGGTAGCCGCTGCCGATGCCCAGTTCGCTGCGGTCGAGTTCGTCGGCGAAGTCGACGATCACCGGCACGCGCTGTTCGTCCACCCCCAGCGCCGAGGTGCGCGTGAACCCGGCGGGCGCGATACGTCTGACACTGCCGGCGAGCGACTCGCCGCCCCAGCCGGTGATCACGGCGTCGAGCCCCGGGCGTAGCCTCACGGCATCCATCGAGAGCAGGTCGACCTGAATCTCCAGGTCGGCGAGGCGGCCGAGCTCGAGGATCGGTTCGCCGGCGCTCACGCTACCCTCGCAGCAGCGGTAGCGGGTCAGTACCAGCCCGGAAACCGGCGCGCGCACTTGCAGCACCGGCTGGTCCGCCTCGCTGCGCTGGCCGATGGCCACGGCCAGCAGCGCCCGGGCACTCTCCACCTCGAAACGTGCTACCTCGACGCCGGAGGCCGCGGAGTTTTCCAGCGCGCGAAGCCGGTCGCGCTGATTCTGGCGCAGCTCCAATTCGGCAGTGGAAATCAGGTTGCGCTGGTGCAGCTGACGGTAGCGCTGATACTCGGCCTCGGCGAAACGGCGGTCGGCGCGAGCCGTTTCCAGGTTGGCCTGAGCGGCCTGGAGACGGGCCTGAGCGGCTTGCAGATTGTCCTCGGCCTGCTGCCGCGTGCGTACGTCCAGTGCCGGTGCTGGGCTCGGCTCGAGCCGGAACAGCGTGTCACCTTCTTCGACACGGTCGCCCACCTCCAGGTCGACGCGCTGCAGGAAACCGGCGATGGGAGCCGAAACGTTCCAGGTTTCACGCAGCTGGGTTCGTCCCTCCTCGACCACCGAGTCGACGAAGGGGCCCACTCTGACGTGAGCCGTGTTGACCGGCACGGGGGTGGGGCGCAGTGTCCAGGCCAGCATGCCGAGCAAACCGGCAGCCAGCAGGATCCACAGCAGATAGCGGATCCAGGTGCGGCGTTGAGTCATTCTGTTCCCCCTCTATGAAGATGTCCTGCGACCGCTACTCGACGGCCTTGAGCACGCGAATCTTGTCCAGGCGGCCCAGGCGACGAAAGACGAGCGCGGCGACCAGCAGCGACGCGACCAGGACGCCGGCCGCGGCGAAGCCGAAGGTGTGCGGCGTGAAAACCAGCGGTATGCGGAACAGATCGTGCGTAAAGGCCCGGTTCAGCAGGTGGCTGAAAAAGACGCCGATGGCCCAGCCCAGAGGAATCGCCGCCAGGGTGAGCAGGGCGATCTCGCCGAGCAGGATCCTGGCGACCTCCGCGCGCGTGTAGCCGAGTACCTGCAGCGTGGCGAGCTCCCTCGCGCGCTCGGCGAAGGCGATGCGGGCATTGTTGTAGATCACGCCGAAGGCGATGGAGGAGGCGATGCCGACGAAGATCACCGCCACCATCAGCAGCGTCTCGTCCATGTAGTCGCGAATGCCTTGCTCGGCCTCGGTCAGCAGACCGATGGAGGCCACGCCCGGCAGCTCCCATAGCGCGGCATGCAGCTCGGCCGTGCGCTCGCGATCCACCAGCAGCCACACGCCGCTGATGGCGGGACCCTCGTGCATCAGCGCGTTGAGCGCGCCCAGCTGCAAGTAGGCGCCGACACCCAGCGGCTCGTCCACCAGCGCCGTCAGGGGCAGTGACAAACGCTGCCGACGGCCTTCCATCACCGCCACCTCCAGGGTGTCGCCCACCTGCACGTCGAGCTGTTCCGCCAGGTGGCGCGTCAGCATGACCCCCGCTTCCGGCAAGCGCTGCGGGCGGCCCTGCCCATCGAGTACCTGACGCATCCCGGGTTCCTGCGCCATGCCCAGCAGGCTGGTGCGATAGTGACGATGGCCATGGATCAGGGTCACCGGCACCCGCCGCCAGCTCTCCACTGCCAGCACGCCGGGCAGGTGGCGCAGCTCGCCGGCGGCGCGGGCCGGTGTCGGCTCGTTGAAGGTCAGCTCCATGTCCATCTGCAGCACCTGGCGATACTGCTGATCGATCATCTTGTCGACCGCCGCCAGCTGGTAGGCGCCGATCACCAGCAGTCCCGCCGAGAGAGCGATCCCTACCACCGAGAAGGCGGCCTTGAGCGGATGGCGCGCGAGATTGCGCAGCACGATGCGCCCCTCGTTGCCCAGCAGTGCCGCGGGCACCAGGCTTTCGAGCCAGCTGCGGCGAAAGCGGTGTGGCGCCGGTGGACGCATCGCCTCGGCCGGGGGGCGGCCGACGGCGCGCCATACCGCGTGCCAGGTGCCGGCCAGGGCGGCGAGCAGGGTCACCAGCAGCGACAGCGCCAGCGCCCAAAGCGGCACGCCGAACTGCATTTCGGGAAAGCGGAAGTACTCGCGATAGACCCCCGCCAGGCCACTGGCCGCCCAGCCCCCCAGCACTACCCCGACGGCCCAGCCGAGCAGCACGATGGCCCCGGCCAGCAGGCCGTAGTGGCGGGCCAGCTCGGTGTCGCGATAGCCGAAGGCCTTGAGCACGGCAAGCTGCTCGCGCTGGGTCTGGATGATGCGCCCCATCACCACGTTGAGCAGAAAGGCCGACACCGTCAGAAAGATCGCCGGCAGCACGGTGGCGGTGATGCGCTGCTGGTTGAGCTCCTCCTCGATGAAGCGGTGGGACTGCTGGTCATGGCGGGTCTGGGCGCCGATGGCGCCATAACGGGCCAGGGCAAGATCCAGGGCATCGATCACGTCGGCCTCGCTGGCGCCGGCCTGCAGCGTGAGGGTCAGGCTGTTGAAGGCGCCCTCCATGCCGTAGGCCTGGGCCAGGGCGCGCTGGTTCATCCACAGCACGGCATAGCGGCGGTAGTCCGGCATCATGTCGGTGGGGGCCACCTGATAGAGATACTCGGGGCTCAGGCCGATGCCGGATATCGTCAGCTGGGTATGGCGGCCATTGACGATCGCTTCAAGACGGTCGCCCGGGGCCAGGCCGTGGGCCTCGGCGAAGGCATCGGAGACCACCGCCTGGTCGTCGCGACCGGGTTCCGGCAGGCTGCCGGCCTTGAGATGCAGATGGTTGAGCAGTGGCTGGCGTCCGTCGGGCAGCGACAGCAGCTGGCCGCGTACGGGATCGCCGTAGCCGGGCACCGCCAGGCGCACCGCGGCGCGTACCCGGGGTTCGATCAGATTGACTCCGTCGAGCTGCTGTAGCTGGGCCAGCAGACCCAGCGGGGCGCGCTTGAGGTCGACGAAGAGCTCGGCATAGTGGTGGCTGGTGTAGAAACGGTCGCGGGCGCCGGTAAGCGACTCCAGGGTGGTCACGGCCAGGATGAGGGTCATGACCCCGCTGGCGATGACCAGCGCGATGGCCAGCGCCTGGCCCTTGAGGCGCCACAGGTCGCGATAGAGCTTGCGGTCGAGCGTCTTCATGGCGCAGGCCGCGGCTACCAGCGCAGCTCTTGCGGCAGGCGCCGCTGCGCATTGGCCTGCCAGTGCTCGACCCTGCCGTCGCGCAGGCGAATGATGCGATCGGCCATGTCTCCGATGACCTCGTTGTGGGTGATGATTGCCACCGTGGTGCCGGTTTCCCGGTTGATGCGCTCGAGCACCTCGAGCACGCGGATGCCGGTCTGGAAATCGAGAGCCCCGGTGGGCTCGTCGCACAGCAGCACCTCGGGCTGCTTGGCCACGGCACGGGCGATGGCCACACGCTGCTGCTCGCCGCCCGAGAGCTGGGAAGGGAAGTGATCCAGCCGGTGCTCCAGGCCCACCAGCGCCAGCGCCTCTTCAGGAGGGAGGGGGTGGCGGCTGATGTCGGTGACGACGGCGACGTTCTCGCGTGCCGTAAGACTCGAAATCAGATTGTAGAACTGAAACACGAAGCCCACGTGGTGGCGGCGGAAGTTGGTCAGCTCGCGCTGGGAGGCCGTGGCCAGGTCCAGGCCCGAGCGCTCGTGTGCGCCATCGCTGCGACGGGGGAAATAGGTGAGGGTGCCCTCGCTGGGGCTGTCGAGGCCGCCGAGGATGTTGAGCAGCGTCGACTTGCCCGAGCCCGAGGCCCCCAGCATGACCACCAGCTCGCCGGCACGAAGTTCGAGGTCGATGCCGCGCAGCGCCTGGATGGTCACTTCGCCCATCTGGTAGAAGCGCTTCAAGCCCCGAGCGTGAAACACTACCTCGGCCGTATCGTCCATCGTTACCCTGCGTGAGAGAATGTCGCTGATTTTCAATGCCGTTTGGCCAAGCGCAGACGGTTTTCAGGCATAGCCTAGCACGGCGGGGCGGGAGGTCGTGCTTGACCGGGATCAACGAAACAAGGGGGAGGGGGCATGACACGGCCTGCATCGCACTGGCTGTTGCTGGTGGCGCTGGCGATCGTGTGGGGCAGCTCGTTCGCCCTGACCCGGATCGCCGTGGCAGAGATGACGCCGGCAATGCTGGTAGCCGGGCGTAACGCCATCGCCGCCGCCGGCCTGCTGCTGTTGGTGGTGTGGCTGCGTCGCGCCTGGCCGCGCGGACCGCGGGTATGGCGCTTCATGCTGGCCATTGCCGTGGTCGGCAACATGATGCCGTTCCTGCTCATCAGCTGGGGGCAGCAGCGAATCGATAGCGGGCTGGCGGGCATTCTCATGGCCGTGATGCCCTTGCTGACCCTGGTGCTGGCGCATTTCCTGGTCAGCGGCGAGCGCATGGCGCCGCGCCGTCTGGCGGGCTTTTTGATCGGTTTTGCAGGGGTGCTGGTGCTGATCGGGCCCACCGCGCTGAGGGAGCTGGGCGGTCGCGGCGAGACGCTGCTGGCCCAGTTGGCCGTGCTGGGCGGGGCGGTGTGCTATGCGGTGAATGCGATCGTTTCCCGCCACAAGCCGGCCAGCGACCCCTGGGCGACCTCGGCGCTGGTGCTGGCCATGGCCTGGCTGCTGACGCTGCCGCTGGCCGTTGCCACCTGGCCCATCGATACCCCCGCCGTGCCCGTGCTGTCTCCCGCGGCGCTGTGGGCCGTCGCCGTACTGGGGTTGATCTGCACCGCGCTGGGCAGCGTCATCTATTTCACCCTGGTGGCTGCCGCCGGACCCACCTTCCTGTCGTTGATCAACTACCTGATCCCGCTGTGGGCGGTGTTGATCGGCGCGCTGTTCCTGGGCGAGCGTCCTGAATGGAATCACCTGGTGGCGATGGGGTTGATTCTGGGGGGTGTGGCCTGGTCCCAAAGAAGGGCCTAGAGACCAAGAAAGTCAGCGGGTGATGAGGCGCCCCTCGGCATCGACGTCGAGGCGCCGGTTGCGTCCGGCCAGCAGGGCGAAGCCGGCGGCCACGGCGACGATCGACAGCAAGACGCCGGTCATGGTCGCCATGCCGACCTGGAGTTGCAGCAGCACCCCCACCGCCAGCGGCCCCAGGGCGGCCAGGGTGTAGCCGCCGCCCTGCGCCAGGCCGGAGAGCTTGCCGGCCAGGCGGGAGTTGGCCGTACGCAGCACGATCAGGCTGAGAGCCAGGCTGAAGCTGCCGCCCTGACCCAGCCCCAGCAGCACCACGCCGGGCCAGCGCCAGCTCTCGCCGGCCTGGAGCAGCAGCCACAGTCCCGCCGCGATACAGCCCAGTACCAGCATCAGCGCCGGGCGCTGGTCGCGGCTCAGACGCGCCAGCCAGGGCGCACCCAAGGCCGAAATCAGCTGCACCATCACCGAGGCGCCCATCATCCAGCCGGCTTCGGCCTCGCTGTAGCCACGCGCCTGGAGCAACGTGGGCAGCCAGCCGAAAACGATGTAGGCCAACGAGGACTGGGTTCCCATCAGGATCATCACCTGCCACGCCAACGGCTGGCCGAGCAGCTCGCGCATGCTGCCGCCGGTAGCGGTGGCAACCTGGGAGTGAGGAGCGCGTGGCATCAGCGTCTGCCAGGCGACCAGCGCCAGCAGCGCCAGCAGACCCCAGCTCATCAGGCTGAACCGCCAGCCGCCCAGCATGTCGGCGAGCGGAATGCTCAGGCCGGCGCCGAGGGCGCCGCCCAGGCACAGCGCCATGGTATAGACACCGGTCATCAGGTCCGCGCCGCCGGGAAGTTCGCGCTTGACCAGAGCCGGCAGCAGGGTGCCGGCGATGCCGATGGCAGCTCCGGCCAGCAGGGTGCCGAGAAACAGCAGCGGCAGGGCCGGCAGGCCGCGCAACAGCAGGCCGGCGATCAATACGCCGAGCGCCAGGGCCAGGGTGTTCTCGGGGCCTGCCCGCTTGGCCAGCCAGGGCGCCAGGGGCGCGAAGATACCCAGGCACAGCACCGGCAGCGTGGTCAGTGCACCAATGGCCAGCGGCGTCAGGCCGGTATCGGCCTGGACACGCACCAGCAGCGGGGCGAGCGACGACAGGGCCGGCCTCAGATTGAGACCGACCAGTACCATGAGAAACAGAAACAGGGCGATGCGTCGCGAGTCGAGTCTGGCCTCAGTCGTCATGACCTCGCCACTTGTCGGAGCGGGGGCTGGAACGGTATGGGGCAGACGACGGCTCGTCTTTGTCGCGGCGGGCGATCAGAGGGTGCTCGTTGATCCCGGTGGGGTCGAACTTGACCTGGCCGGGGTCGGTAGCGCCTTGTACCTGGCGGCGGATGTCGGAGACGTCTTCCATGCTGACCAACTGCTCCTGTTCGTTCAGTAGCTGCCGTTGGGGAATGAGCCGGCCTTCGAACGTCCAACAGCGCTGCGGTACCTGAGCCACGTACCAGCAGCGCCCATGCCAATGCGCGTGACCCTGCTCGTCGAGCTGCAGGGCTTCCAGCGGAACCAGGGCGGCAAACAGCCGGGCATTGAGTACCAGGCCGCTGCCCGCCATGTTCACTGCGCCCTGGTAACGGCCGGCATGGAGATCCTCGATGACACTGCTGCGCTTGGCTTGGGGCTCGATGCTGCCCTGGCCGCACAAATGCAGCAGGTTGTCATCGATCTGCTTGATGACCCAGACCGGAATGGGTTGCTTTCCGGTCAGCCATTTGAGCATGTGCGCGTCTCCTTGTAACGCCGGACCGTCGACTATTCAGTTGGGGCGTATACGATCCCACAATTGCCGCTTTCGACCAAGCCTGGCCGTCAGGCGCGCCGCGTGCGCTGGCCGCGGCTGCGCCGACGGCGCGGTGCCTGTGCGTCACCGTTGGCGGCGTTACCGCCGCTGCTGCGCTGGCTCGCCTGGCCACGGTCGCCGCCCTGGCGTGCCTGGCCCGAGCGGCCGTTGCGCTTGCCGCGGCCGTTCTCGATCGGCTCCGGCTTGGCATTGGGGTCGGGCTCGAAGCCGGGCTCGATGCGCTTCTCCAGATCGCGCTTGATCAGACGCTCGATGCCCTTGAGCAGACCGTGCTCGTCGACGCAGACCAGCGAGATGGCCTGGCCTTCGCTACCGGCACGGCCGGTACGGCCGATGCG
The DNA here is from genome assembly GCF_900108215.1 of Billgrantia desiderata. Classification (NCBI taxonomy): domain Bacteria; kingdom Pseudomonadati; phylum Pseudomonadota; class Gammaproteobacteria; order Oceanospirillales; family Halomonadaceae; genus Billgrantia; species Billgrantia desiderata. The sequence continues at coordinate 121,124 of NZ_FNVC01000001.1, forward strand.
GTGAACGTAATCTTCGGCCACGTTGGGCAGCTCGAAGTTGACCACGTGGGGCAGTTCGCTGATGTCCAGGCCGCGGGCGGCGATGTCGGTGGCCACCAGCACCTGCAGATCGCCGCTCTTGAACGAGGAGAGCGCCCGCGTGCGTGCCGACTGGCTCTTGTTGCCATGGATGGCCATGGCCGGGATGTCCTGCTTGGAGAGCTGCTCGGCCAGGCGGTTGGCGCCGTGCTTGGTGCGGGTGAAGACCAGTACCTGATGCCAGCCGTGCTGGCCGATCAGATGAGCCAGCAGCTCGCGCTTCTTCTCGCGATCGACGCGATAGATCGCCTGATCGACGGTCTCCGCGGTGGTGTTGCGGCGTGCCACTTCGATACGCGCGGGATTGTCCAGCAGCTTGTCGGCAAGAGCCTGGATCTCATCGGAGAAGGTCGCCGAGAACAGCAGGTTCTGGCGCTTCGCGGGCAGCATGCGCAGCACTTTCTTGATGTCATGGATGAAGCCCATGTCGAGCATGCGGTCGGCTTCGTCCAGCACCAGGATCTCGACACGGGAGAGATCCACGTGCTTCTGCTGCTGCAGGTCGAGCAGGCGGCCGGGGGTGGCCACCAGCACGTCGAGGCCGGGGCGGATGGCATCCACCTGGGGCTGCTGGCCGACACCGCCGAAGATCACGTGGCTGGTCAGGGTCAGGTGGCGGCCGTAGTCGGCCACGCTTTCGCCCACCTGAGCGGCCAGCTCGCGGGTCGGCGTCAGTACCAGCGCGCGTATCTGGCGCTTGCCGGGGCGCGGGCCGTCGGCCAGGCGCTGCAGCATCGGCAGGGTGAAGCCGGCGGTCTTGCCGGTGCCGGTCTGGGCGCTGGCGAGCAGGTCGCCGCCCTTGAGCACGGCGGGAATGGCCTGGAGCTGAATCGGGGTCGGGGTGGTATAGCCCTGGGCCTCGACGGCACGCAGCAGTTCGGCACGCAGGCCGAGTTCGGAAAAAAGGGTCATGCGGTCTCCGCAGATACGCCTGTGCCACGCCATGTGCAGCGGCACATGACCAGTCCCGGGCCAAGACGTGAGAATTCGGTTCAGGGGCGCGGCAGGAGGGACCACGAGTCGCCGCGTGCCGGCATTATGCCAGCTTATGATTTGCGCTGCAGCTTATTCCGCCCCGGATTTCCGCGAGGCCTCGAGTTCGCGCTTGAGGCGGGCGAGCACGGCAGCGTTCAGCCCTTCGATATCATCCAGGGCATCGGGTTCCCATTGGCAGAGCCGCTCGGGGTCGCTGATACCATGCAGGAAAAGGACCTGTGCACTTGCCGGGCCGATGCCGTCGACCTGAGTGAGCCCCGCGGCATGACGAGCGAGCAGCGCCTGTCGCTGCGATTCGTCCAGATGCTGCCAGCCGCCGCGCCGGTACAGGTCGCAGGCCAGCCGGTCCAGCCCCAGGCGGAGGCGCTGCACTAGCGGGCCGGTCACCTGGGGATCCAGCTCTGCCAGGGCCGTATCGAGCTCATCGAGACATTCGACGCTCGTCAGCAAGCTGTCGACGGCTTGCTGCGGCGAGTCCGCGTCGAGGGTGGTCAGCAGCTCATGCTCCAGCCGCCTGACGAGGCTTAGCAGCGTCTCGGCAGTTTCGTGCTCGATGGGGGCGTCCTTGGGTGTCGAGGTATCTGTCTTGGCCGACATGGTTCGTCCTTAACAAGCGTTTCGGTTCCAGTACCGGTCAACGGCTTTATGAGACTAGTTCATGTCGGCGTGACAGGCATGCCTCAGCGATGTTGCCTGATCCCTGTTGCGATCTCGCTGGCCACCCGGTCCCAGCTCGCGCCAAGAGCGCGCACCAGGGCTGGGTAGCCGTCGTCTTCTAGCTGCGTCTCGACATGAAAGCGCTCCATGGCCAGCAGGCGGCCGTCCGCTGCCTGCAATTGCCACTGTCCGCTGGCGATGGCCAGACCGTCATGCCGCCCCTGGAAGCGGTCCACCTCGAGGCGCAGGCGCAGCGCCTCGCTGCGCCCGAGGCTGGCCTCGTCGCGCATGATGCGGGTGTCGGGCAGATGCTCCGCCAGGCGCGCGCGCAGCCCGCGCTCCAGCTGCCGCCCCAGCGGTTCGGCCCACAGGTGCTGGCGGGCGGCGTTGAGCGTGATGTCGTCGAGCTGCAGCACGATGCCGTCGACGTCCAGGTAGTGGGCCAGGCGCGGCGGCTGCACGATCAGCAGATGGCCCGCCGCGGGGCTGCCCCCCGAGGGCGCCGTGGCGCTGTCGGGCAGCATGTAGCGGTTGGCCGGGGTGGTGGGGGTGGCGCAGCCGACGAGCACGAGCAGGCTCGTCAGCAGGGCGAACCGGGACATCCACTTCATGCAGCTCTCCGTTTCCATAGGTTGCGATCAGCATCGTTCACTGGCGTCTGCCTCACCTCAGTTGCCCCTTGGCGCTCTCGGTACCGGGTCCACGGCGTCGAGGCTGTCGAACAGCAGCGCCCGGGGGTTCTCGTTGAGCGTACGTGTCACCGGCTGCAGGTCGCGCATCAGGCGCTCCAGCCGCTCGGCGGTGGCGGTCAGCTCGCGATAGGCGCTGGAGTCGGGCGACAGTCCTTCGAGGGTTTCACGCAAAGCTTCCAGCGAGGCATTGAGGTTGCCCGGCAGGCTGCGCGTGCCCGGGTCGTCGAGCATGCCCTGCAGCGAGCTCGTCAGGCCGCGTATCTCATCCAGCATGGCCTCGGAGGCGTTCAGGTTGCGCTCGAGACCCGCCAGCAGCGGCTCGACCTCCAGGGTGTTGAGCTTGTCCAGCAGCGCGGTGACCTGCGCCTCGATCTGGGCGAAGCCGGCCGAGGTAGTGGGGAAGACGGTACGCTCGCTGAAGGTTTCCGCCACGTACTGCTCCGCCTCGTCGCGGTAGAAGTTGATGTCGACGAACATGGCGCCGGTGAGCAGGTTGCCCGACTTGAGCGAGGCGCGCAGGCCAGTACCGAACAGGCGCTTGAAGCGTTCGTCCCACTCCTCAAGATCGAGCTGCTGATTCTCGATGCCGAGCCGCTGCGGCTCGATGCGAATCAGCACCGGAATGGCGAAGCCGTTGCGCGTGCCCGGCTGCTCGGCGGTGAACTGCCAGGGCACGGCGGCCACGGTGCCGATGCGCACGCCGCGGAACTCCACCGGCGCGCCCCGGGAGAGCCCGCGCACGCTGTCTTCCACCAGCAGCACGTACTCCAGGTAGCGGTTGAAGGTGCCTTGGCGGGCGCTCTCCTCGTCGGCGTAGAGGTTGAAGGTGGCATCGTTCTCCACCGGCCTGCCGCGCGGCAGGTCTTCGGGCACGCCGAAGGTGACGCCGCCGCCCAGCAGGGCCTCGAGGGACTCCACGTTGATGCGGATGCCGTCGGCATCGAGGCGCAGGTCGATGCCGCTGGCCGACCAGAAGCGGGTGCTGTCGGTCACCAGACGGTCGTAGGGGCTCTCGATGAAGATGCGCTGATGCATGCGCCGCATATCGGCATCGAAATCGACCTCTTCAACGCGGCCCACGGTGTAACCCTGGTAGGTCACCGGATCCCCCGGGCGCAGCGAGTTGCCGAGCTGGCTGACCAGATTGATGCGCAGTCCCGGCGCATCGGCCGAGGCCACGGGCGGCTGGTCGCTGACCTGGAACTCGCGCTGGCCGGGCTCGCCGCTGCCGGGCTGGAGCTGAATGAAGGCGCCGGAGAGTACCGTACCCAAGCCGCTGATGCCCTCGCGGCCGATGCGCGGCTTGACCACCCAGAAGCGACTGCCTTCGGTGAGCATGGCGTCGCTGTTGGGCGCCATGCGTGCCGTGATCACGGTATGCGAGAGGTCCTCGGAGAGCTGCACGCGCTCGACCCGGCCCACCTCGACGTTGCGGGTCTTGATCAGCGTGCTGCCGGCCTCGATGCCCTCGGCATTGCTCATGGTGAGGGTGATCAGGGGGCCGCGGCTGCGGTAGTTGTCGTACACCAGCCACAGCCCGATCAGAATCGCCACGATGGGCACGATCCAGATCGGCGACAGGCGTCGCTGCGGGGTGGCTCTGGCCCGGTGCATGTCGCGGGTGGCCCCGTCGTCACGAGGGGTATCGCTCATCCAGAGGTTCCTTGCGTAGTGTCCGGGTCATGCGCCGGGGGCGTGTCCCAGATCAGTCTTGGGTCGAAGGTCATGGCGGCCAGCATGGTCAGCACCACCACTGCACCGAAGGCCAGCGCCGCAGGGCCGGGGGTGACCGACATCAGCGAACCGGCACGAATCAGGGCCACCAGGATGGCGACCACGAAGACGTCGATCATCGACCAGCGGCCGATGAACTCGGTAATGCGATAGAGCCAGGTGCGGCTTGCGGCATTGAGCTCGCCGCTGCGCTTGACCACCAGACACAGCCAGGAGAGTGCTACCAGCTTGCCCACGGGGACGATCACACTGGCCACGAAGATCACCGCGGCGACCGGCCAGGAGCCCATCTGGATCAGCTCCACCACGCCGCCGATGATGGTCGAAGGGCTGCTGTGGCCCAGGCTGGTGGTGGTCATGATGGGATAGACGTTGGCCGGTATGTACATCAGAGCGGCGGTGGCCAGCAGGGCCCAGGTACGCTGCAGGCTGTGCGGCAGGCGGGCGCGCAAGCCTTCGCCGCAGCGACGGCAGTGGCCGCGCCCGTTGGCATCCAGCCGATTGACCAGGCCGCAGGTGGGGCAGCCAGTCAGACCCTGCACCGCGGCGGTGGTTCCCGTGCGGGCGCCCTCCGGCGCCTGGGGCTCGCCGGCCAGCGAGAACCACATCCAGTCCGAGTCGATGGACTGCATGGTGAACAGCAGCAGCAGGGCAAACACGCAGAAGGCCCAGAACGAGAGGCCGAGTTCGATCTGGGCCAGGCCTGCCACCTTGATCAGGCTGACCAGCGCCCCGATGATGAAGACGTCGGCCATCATCCAGGGGTTGAGGTGGGCCAGAGAGCGGGCAATGGCACGGCTGGCCGGCAGCGGCTGGCCCTGCAGCAAGCCCAGCTGCAGCCAGATCACGCCGAGCAGATAGAGCCCCGGCAGCACGGCGATGGTGAGGATCACCGCAATGGCGACCAGCGGCTGATGAAAGCCGATCAGGGTGGTGGCCGTCTGCGTCAGTTCGATGCGGTTGCCGATGCCGCCCACGCTGAAGCTGACGAAGGGGAAGGAGATCGCCAGCAGCAGGGCGACCATGGCCGCCAGGGCCAGCGCCATGCTGCGTTGAGCTGGACGATGGTGACGGGTGACCAGCGTGTGACCACAGCGTGGACAGTCCGCCCGCTGCCCCGGCCGCAATGGCGGCAGGGCCACCAGCCAGTCGCACTCGTGACAGGCGCGCAGACGCCGGCGCGAGGTACGCACCTCGGGCGGTGCCTGGTCGACCTGAGGCTCACCGGGAACGGGCAGAAAGCGGAGGGGCTGATTGAGCACTTGAGCGACGACTCGATGACTGAGAGAAGCGAGGGGCACGCTGTCATTCAAATGATGCAGGTCATACGGAAGTGTGACACGTTGACGTCGTGCCTACCATATACAAACATTCGACCCTGAATGTTCCCCGAGGAGACGAAATTGTTGCTTCCCCTGGTTGCCGTGGCGGCAGGCTTGGTGCTGTTGGTGTGGAGCGCGGAGCGCTTCGTGGATGGGGCGGCGGCGACATCGCGACGGTTGGGGGTGTCGCCGCTGCTGGTGGGTATGCTGGTGATCGGTTTCGGCACCTCGGCGCCGGAGCTGATGGTGTCGGCGCTGGCCGCGGGGCAGGGCAACCCTGGGCTGGCGCTGGGTAACGGCTACGGCTCCAACATTGCCAATATCGGTATGATTCTGGGGCTCATGGCAGTCATCACGCCGCTGGCGGTGCACTCCAGCGTGATTCGCCGCGAGCTGCCGCTGCTGGTCGGCGTCACGCTGCTCTCGGCGCTGCTGATGTGGGGCGGCATGATCGGGCGGTTCGAAGGCAGCCTGCTGCTGGCGCTGCTGGCTGGCATGATCGGCTTCAGCATCTGGCAGGCCCGGCGTGACGGCAGCGATCCCCTGGCAACCGAAACCGAGGAGAGCCTGGCGGCGCATCCCATGTCGTTGCGTGCCGGACTGATCTGGACCTTCGTCGGCCTGGCGCTGCTGGTGCTGAGCTCGCGTGTGCTGGTGTGGGGGGCGGTGGAGATCGCCCTGGGCTTCGGCGTCAGCGACCTGATCATCGGCTTGACCATCGTGGCGGTGGGTACCTCGCTGCCGGAGCTGGCTTCCTCCATCAGTGCGCTGCGCCGCGGCGAGCACGATCTGGTGGTGGGCAACGTGGTGGGCTCCAACCTGTTCAACACCCTGGGCGTGGTGGGCCTTGCCGCGGTGATACGGCCCATCGAGGTGGGCGGGGAAGTGCTGCTGCGCGACTGGAGCCTGATGACGGTGATGACGGTGCTGATGACGGTGTTCGCCATCGGCTGGAAGGGCCGTCCCGGGCGCATCAACCGGCTCGAGGGCGCCATGCTGCTGGCGATGTTCGTCGGCTATACCGCGTTCATGGTACGGCTGGTCGTGCAGGGCGGCGGCTAGCCCCACGGCGGGATGCGACAACCCGACACAGATGAAGGTGCATCTGCATCTAGTAATCTTTGCGACACAAGCACAAGACGTAGCGGAATGCATTGACCTGGAACAGTATTGCGACGTGTAGGCTTTTGTAAGCAAGAGAGCCCCATCGCACTCCCTGTTCTAGGCTAGCTGTGTGTCGAGGTGGAATGCGTCACGCCTTGTCCAGGAGGGACATGGCCGAAGTCCAACAACGCACTCCCCGTGCCTTCGCATGCCTCGAGACGTTGACTCTTCTGCAGCCAAGAGGTACGTCATGGAGCTTGATCCCGTACTGCTGTCGCGTATTCAGTTCGCCTTCGTCGTCTCGTTTCACGCCATCTTTCCGGTCTTCACCATCGGTCTGGCGTCCTACATCACCTTGCTGCATGCGCTGTTCTACAAGACGCGCAATCCGGCATGGGACCGGCTGGCCTATCTGTGGACCAAGGTGTTCGCCGTCGCCTTCGGCATGGGGGTGGTGTCGGGCATCGTGATGTCCTTCCAGTTCGGCACCAACTGGAGCAACTTCTCCCAGGCCAGTGCCAACTTCATCGGGCCGCTGCTCAGCTACGAGGTGGTCACCGCCTTCTTCCTCGAAGCCGCCTTCCTCGGCGTGCTGCTGTTCGGCCGGGGACGGGTGCCGCCGGGGGTGCACCTGTTCGCTGCTGCCATGGTGGCGCTGGGCACCTTCATCTCGACCTTCTGGATCCTGGCGGCCAACAGCTGGATGCACACGCCGGCGGGGGTCGAGTTCACCGACGGTGTGTTCCGTGTCACCTCGTGGTTCGAGGCGATCTTCAACCCCTCGTTCCCGTATCGCTTCGCCCACATGGCCATGGCCTCGTTCATCACCGGCGGCTTCGTCGTGGCCGGGGTCAGCGCCTGGTACCTGCTGATCGGGCGCGACGTGGAGGCCAACCGCAAGGCGCTGTCGATGTGCATGTGGCTGCTGCTGGTGCTGACGCCGACCCAGGCCTTCGTCGGCGACCTGCACGGTCTCAACACCCTGGAGTACCAGCCGACCAAGCTGGCGGCCATGGAGGGCAACTGGGAAACCAAGGAGGGCGCTCCCTTCCTGGTGTTCGCCTGGCCCGACCAGGCGGCCCAGCAGAACCGCTTCGAGATCGGTATCCCCTATGCGGCCAGCCTGATCCTGACCCATGAGCTGTATGGCGAGGTGCCCGGGATACTCGAGGCGCCGCCCGAGGAGCAGCCGCCTGTCGCCTTGGTGTTCTGGTCCTTCCGGGTGATGATCGGCATCGGTTTCCTGATGATCGCCGTGTCGTTGGTGGGGCTCTATTTGCGCCGCGGCGGCAGGCTCTACCATTCGCGGCGCTACCTGCAGACCCTGCGGTTGATGTCCGTCACGCCCTTCATTGCCGTTCTGGCCGGCTGGATCACCACCGAGTCGGGCCGTGCGCCGTGGCTGGTCTACGAGTTCATGACCCATGCTGAAGGGGTAACGCCTTCGCTCACCGGTGGCATGGCGCTGTTCACGCTGATCGGCTACATCACCGTCTACGGCATCATCTTCTACGCCGGCACTTACTACCTGACGCGAGTGATTCGCTACGGCATGGAGCCGAAGGAAGAGGAGAAGATGGTCGACGACTTCGAGACGCCCAAGCGGCCCTGGTCGGCCACCCACACGCCCTTCGACGACAATCCCGCCAAGGGGGAGAGCTGAACCATGGAAATGTTCGATCTGTCCTTGATCTGGGCGCTCATCATCGGTTTCGGCATCATGATGTACGTGCTGATGGATGGCTTCGACCTGGGGCTCGGTATCCTGTTTCCGTTCGCCCCGGACGAAGATGCCCGCGACGTGATGATGAACACGGTGGCACCGGTGTGGGACGGCAACGAGACCTGGCTGGTGCTGGGTGGGGCCGGTTTCCTGGCCGCCTTCCCGCTGGTTTACACGGTATTCCTGCCGGCGCTCTACATCGGCGTGTTCCTGATGGTGGCCGGCCTGGTGTTCCGCGGGGTGGCCTTCGAGCTGCGCTTCAAGTCGCGCCGCGAGCGGCGCGGGCGGCGGCTGTGGAACCTGGCCTTCAGCGGCGGCTCGGCGGTGGCGGCCTTTGCTCAGGGCGCCGTGGTGGGCACCTACATTCAGGGCTTCGAGACCCAGAATGGGGTCTTCGTCGGCGGCGCCTTCGACTGGCTGACGCCGTTCACGGTACTCACCGGCATCGGCATCATGATCGGCTACGCGCTGCTGGGCACCACCTGGCTGATCCTCAAGTCGGAGGGCTACATCCAGGCGTGGGCCTACAAGCTCACGCCGCCGCTGCTGCTGGCGGTGCTGGTGATCTTCGGCATCATCAGTATCTGGACGCCGCTGGTCAACGAGGTGGTGTGGGAACGCTGGTTCGGCCACATCCAGGTGATCTGGATCCTGCCGGCGCTGACGCTGCTGTGCATGTACGGCGTGTATTGGGCGGTACAGCGCCAGCGCGAGCTGCTGCCGTTCATGGCCACCCTGGGCATGTTCTTCTTCACCTACCTGGGGCTGATCGTCAGCAAGTGGCCCTGGCTGGTGCCGCCCAACTACACCATCTGGGACGCCGCCTCGGCGCCCGAGTCGCAGCTGTTCCTGCTGCTCGGCGTGCTGTTCGTGCTGCCCTTCGTGCTGGGCTACACCTTCTGGTCCTACTGGGTATTCCGCGGCAAGGTGCGGGCCGGCGAGGGCTATCACTGAGTTGATGAAGCGCGACACTCAACCTTCGCCGCGACGCTGGCTGGCCGCTCATGCGGCCGGCCAGCGCGGGTGGCTGATGCTGGCTGCGCTGGCGGGTATCGCCGCCGGTGCGCTGACCGTCGCCCAGATGGCATTGCTGGCGTGGATCGTCAGCCGCCTGCTGGTGGATGGCGCGCCGTTGGCCTCGCTCACCCCGGCCTTCCTGCTGCTGGTGGCGGTGCTGGTGGCCCGCGCCCTGTGCCAGTGGGGGCAGGAGCTGAGCGGTCAGCTGGCCAGCCTGCGCATTCGCCACGCGGTGCGCGCCGAGCTGCTCGACCACCTCGCCGCGATGGGGCCGGTTCGCGCCGGTGCCCGCCATTCCGCGGGGCTGGCCAACCAACTGGTCGAGCAGGTCGAGGCGCTGGACGGCTACTTCGCCCGCTTTCTGCCCCAGCTGAGGCTGTGCGTGGCCATTCCGCTGCTGATCCTGGTGGTGGTGGTGTCGCTCGACTGGCTGGCGGCGCTGTTCCTGCTGCTCGCTGCACCGCTGATTCCGCTGTTCATGGCCCTGGTGGGCATGGGGGCGGAGCGCCTCAATCGCGACCAGTTCGTTGCCGTGAGCCGGCTCTCGGGGCACTTTCTCGACCGCGTGCGCGGCATCGCCACGCTGCAGCTCTTCGGCCGTACGCGCGAGGCCGCTACCGAGGTGCACGCGGCGGCGGATGAGTATCGCCGACTCAGCATGCGTACCCTGCGGGTGGCCTTTCTCTCCTCGGCGGTGCTCGAATTCTTCGCTTCGGTGGCCATCGCCGTGGTGGCCATCTACGTCGGCTTCGGCCTGCTGGGCTACATCGAGTTCGGCCCGGCCGAGGAGCTCACCCTGTTCAGCGGTCTGCTCGTGCTGCTGCTGGCGCCGGAATTCTTCCAGCCGCTGCGCACCCTGGCCCAGCACTATCACGACCGGGCCGCAGCCCTGGGCGCCGCCGACGGCATGCTGGCCCTGCTGGGTGAGCCGGTGCGGCCCACGCATGCAACGACTTCACCGCCGCCAGCGCCGGAGCGCTGCGTGGCGCTGGCGGCGGTGACACTCACCCACCCGGGGCGGGGGCAGGTACTGGGACCGCTGGATGTGGTCGTCGAAAGAGGCGACACCCTGGTGGTCAGCGGACCGTCGGGGGCCGGCAAGTCGGCGCTGCTGCAGCTGCTGGCGGGCTTCGTGGCACCGGCCTCGGGACAGCGCCTTGCAGCGCCCGACCTCAAGATCGCCTGGATGGATCAGCGGCCGCTGTTGATTCATGGCAGCCTGGCCGAAAACCTGCGTCTGGCGGCCCCGCAAGCCAGCGACGCCGAGCTCGAGCGCGCCCTGGCGCACGCCGAGCTGGCCGAGCTGGTGGCGGCGCTGCCGCAGGGCATCCATACGCCGCTGGGCGAGCGGGGCTCGGGGCTTTCCGGGGGCCAGGCGCAGCGCCTGGCGCTGGCGCGGGTGTTTCTCTCCGATGCCGAGCTGGTGCTGCTCGACGAGCCCACCGCCAGCCTCGACGAAGCGACCGAAGCGCGCGTCATCGAATCGCTGCGCCGGCTGGGGGAGGAAGGCAGAACGCTGGTCATCGCCACCCACCATCCCGCACTGATGGCCATGGCGAGCCGTCGCCTGGCCTTGCACGAAGGGCGGGAACAGGTGCTGGAGGCGGGAGGTTGAGCATGTCGGATCGCTCGTTGCGCGCTACCTTCGCCCCCTGGCTGCGCCTGCTGGCCCAGCGCCGCACACGGCTCGCCATCGGCGTGCTGCTGTTGATCGTCACGGTATTCTCGGCGGTGGGGCTGCTGACCCTGTCGGGCTGGTTCATCGCCGCCAGCGCGCTGGCCGGCATGGCGCTGGCCCTGGGCATGGCCGTGGCGTTCGACGTCTACGTGCCGGGCGCAGGGATACGCTTCTTCGCCGTCAGCCGCACCGTGGCCCGCTACGGCGAGCGGCTCTACAACCACGACACCGTGCTGCGGCTGCTCGCCGACCTGCGCCATCGTCTGTTCACGGCCATGGCTCGGCTCGACGACCGCAGCCTGGCGCGCCAGCGCGCCAGCGACTGGCTCAACCGCCTGACCGCCGACATCGACACCCTGGACGGTCTCTATCTGCGCCTGCTGGCGCCACCGGCGGTGGCACTGGCCGCCATCACGCTGCTGTCTGGTTTTCTTGCCCTTTGGGTACCCATGGTTGGGCTGACCGTGGCGGCGCTGCTGGTGCCCACCTGGGCGTGGCTGACGGCCGGGCAGGCGTGGCTGGGCATGGCGTCGAGCAAGCGACAGGTGGCGCATCTTCAGCGCCTGCGCAGCCAGGCCATCGAGCATCTCACCGGCCTGGCGGAGCTCGAGGCCTACCGCAGCCGGGAGTGGCACCGGCAGAACTTCTTCCAGCGCGAGGCGAGGCTGTCCCAGGATCAGCGGCATCTGGCCGGCGTGGCGGGCCTGGGTGTCGCCCTGGTCAACCTGATGGTCGGGCTGGGTATGGTGGCGGCGCTGTGGCTGGCGGCGGCGGCCTGGCAGCAGGGCGCCATTTCAGGCGCCGTGATGGTGATGATGCCGATTGCAGTGTTGGCCCTCGGCGAGGTGCTGGCGCTGCTGCCCGCCGCCTTCACCCAACTGGGGGCGAGTCGTGGCGCGGCCGAGCGCCTCAACGAGGTGGAAGAGGCGGGGCAGGCTACGCTCAGCGCTGGCCATGCGCAGCTTCCCACAGGGGCCTTGAGCGTGCGGCTGCGCGAAATAGTCCTGCACTATCCAGGCGCCCTGGCGCCGGCCCTGCAGGATCTCGATCTTGTCGTAGCGCCCGGCCAGCGCCTGGCCCTTACCGGTGCCTCGGGAGCGGGCAAGAGCAGCGTGGCGGCGCTGCTGACCCGGAGGATGCCGCCTAGCCAGGGGGAAATCCTGCTGGGCGACATTCCCCTGGGCGAGGTCGACGAGGCATCGCTGCGCGAGCGGGTGGCCATTCTCGGCCAGCGTATCGACCTGTTCCAGGACAGCCTGGCGAGCAACCTGCGGCTAGCGGCGCCGGAGGCCGCCGACGCGCAGCTGTGGCAGGCGCTGGCGTGGGTCGAGCTTGCCGACTGGGCCGAGGCCCTGCCGCATGGCCTGGCCACCCCGGTGGGCGAGGGTGGGCGAGCGCTCTCCGGTGGTCAGGCGCGGCGGCTGGCCTTGGCGCGGCTGTGGCTGCGCGACCCCGGCCTGGTGATTCTCGACGAACCCTTCGCCGGCCTGGACGCCGGCACCGTCGCGCGACTCTCGCCGCGACTCGATGCGTGGCTCACCGGGCGCAGTGTGCTCTACCTGGTGCACCAACTGGATGGTGGCGCCTTCGATCCCCCGGGTATCAATTTTGTACAGCGGCTTCCGGCAAGGCTTGTCTGAAAAGTCGGTGAGCGAAGACCAGACAAGGCAAAAATCGGCAAAAAGACGGAGTTTACGGGGTGTAAATGAGTACTTTGAGCCGATTTTTAACGCTGTATGGTCGAGCGCAACCAGTTTTCGGACAAAGCCTGATTGACCGTTTGCGCAAATCAGGTATATCCATCAGGATGATGAAATAAAGGCGACGAGGTGCATCATGCGAGACTTCCTCAAGCGGCTGCCCAAGGCCGAGCTCCATCTGCATATCGAAGGCTCGCTGGAGCCCGAACTGATGTTCGCCCTGGCCCGGCGCAACGGGGTCGAACTGCCCTACGACTCGGTGGAAGCGGTACGCGCGGCCTACGACTTCCAGGACCTCTCCTCGTTTCTCGAGCTCTACTACCAGGGCATGAGCGTGCTCAAGCGCAGCGAGGACTTCCACGACCTGGCCATGGACTATTTCCGCCGTGCCCATGCCGAAGGGGTGATCCACGTGGAGATGCACTTCGATCCTCAGGCCCACCTGGCCCGGGGTATCGAGCTCGAGGTGGTGATGGAGGGCTTGAGCCTCGCCCAGCGCGAAGCCGAACGCGAGCTGGGCATGTCCACCGCACTGATCATGGCGTTTCTGCGTGACCGGCCAGCCGACGAGGCGATGCGGGTGCTGGAGAGCGCCGCCCCTTACTGGGAAATGCTCGATGCGGTGGGCCTCGACAGCGCCGAGCGGGGCCACCCGCCCTCCAAGTTCGTCGAGGTGTTCCAGCGTGCCAAGATGCTCGGCATCCCGCGGGTCGCCCATGCCGGTGAGGAGGGGCCGCCGGAATACATTCGCGAGGCCCTCGACCTGCTCGACGTGTGTCGCATCGATCACGGGGTGCGCTGCCTGGAGGATCCGGCGCTGGTGACTCGGCTGCGCGACGAGGGGGTGGTGCTGACGGTGTGCCCGCTCTCCAACGTGCGACTCAAGGTGGTGGAGCGCATCGAGGACCATCCCTTGCCCCAGTTGCTCGAAGCCGGCCTGCGCATCACCCTGAACTCGGACGACCCGGCCTACTTCGGCGGCGGCATGCTGGACAACTTCATGGCCTGTCACGATGCCTTCGGCTGGTCGAAGGAGACCTTCGTGCAGCTGGCCGGCACCGCCATCGAATCCGCCTTCATGAGCGACAAGCGTCGCCTGGAACTGCACCGGCATCTGGCCGAGAGCGTCTGAACGTTACATGAAGAGCTGAACATAAAAGAGCTCCCCCGGCCTGGGCCGGGGGAGCTCTTGTACTCTTTTTTATAGTTCCCTTGCTTCAATCCCTGCGACTGGGCCGTGCCTTACGGCAGCGCCGGTTCCGTCTTACGGCAGAGCCGGTTCCGTTTTACGGCAGAGCCGGTACTTCGAACTCAGGCATCTTGCCGGTCAGGGTGTGCAGGAAGGCGGTGATGTCGGCAATCATCTCGTCCTCGAACTCGCGGTTCAGCATCTCGCGACCCATGATGGCCACGGCTTCCTCGAGGGTTTCGGTGGCGCCGTTGTTCATGTACGGGTAGGTCACGCCGACGTTGCGCAGGGTCGGGGTGCGGAACTTGTACATGTCGGCCTCGTCGCCGGTCACGTCGAAGCGACCCACGTCGGTGGAGCCGGGCACCTGAATCGCCCAGAAGTTGCTGTCGGTCAGCGCCGGGCCGCTGTGGCAGGCGATACAGCCGGTATCGACGAAGGCCTGCATGCCGCGCTTCTCCTGATCGTTGATCGCGTTCATGTCGCCGCGCAGGTAACGGTCGAAGGGCGAGTTCGGCGTGTTCAGGGTGCGCTGGAAGCTGGCCAGTGCCTGGGCCAGGTTGTCCTTGTTGATCGGGTTGTCGTCACCGGGGAAGGCCTCGGCGAACTTCTCCTGATAGAGTTCGAACTCTTCCAGACGCTCCAGGGCAGCGTCGAGATCCATGGCCATTTCGATATCGGCCTGGATCGGACCCAGCGCCTGGCCTTCCAGGTCGGGCTCGCGACCATCCCAGAACTGGGCGCCGAGGAAGCCGGAGTTGAGCACCGTGGGTGTGTTGCGTTCGCCGATCTGGCCGTCGTGGCCGGTGGCGCGCGGAATGCGATCGCTCCAGCCCAGCGCCGGGTTGTGACAGGTAGCACAGCTGATCACGCCGCTGGACGAGATGCGCGGCTCGAAGAACAGCATGTTGCCCAGTTCCACCTTCTCCTCGGTCAGCGAGTTGTGAGCCGGAATCGGCGGCAGGTGGGGCAGCGGTTCGAAGCGGTCACGGTAGTCGCCGAGGCCGTCGTCGGCGGCCACGCCGGTTGCCGCCAACGCGGCGCTCAGCGACACTGCGGCGGCGATGAGTGCCGGCCTGGCGAGAGCAGTATGAATCATGGCGAATCCCCTTGGTTGCAAGCTAGAGACGGTTGTAGCCTGAAATGCAACATCAGGTTACGGTTGGCTCTTGAGCGGTATCAACCAAGTGAAAAGGTCGGAATGGACGCCTCATTGAGGTGGGTCAAGTTTTCTTCACTCCCGTGATGCGTCCAGTGACAAACGCTTGTTTCACAGGCGAAGCTGTGGTCTCTTCGGTCGCCTTCGGGAGGATCCGAGATGAGCCGTTACCGCTACCCATCGATACCGGAATCGCAAGTGACGCCCCGCGAACTGTTCGAGTCGCGGCGTCGCTTTCTCAACACGGGCCTCGCCCTGGGCGCCGCTGCCGTTGCCCCCGGCCTGCTCTGGCCGCGCTCGTCCCACGCATGGCAGGGCGTTCTCGAAGCACGCCTCGATACACAGCTGCCCAGCCATGACCTGGCCGGCGGCGAAGCGCCGACCTCGCTGCGCGACATCACCACCTACAACAACTTCTACGAGTTCGGCACCGGCAAGCGCGACCCCGAGACCTTCGCACACCGGCTCGTCACCGACCCCTGGTCGCTGACCATCGAAGGGGCGGTGGACAAGGCGGGCACCTTCGCCCTCGAGGACGTACTCAAGCATCAGGAGCTGGAGGAACGCATCTACCGCCTGCGCTGCGTCGAGGCGTGGTCGAAGGTGGTGCCCTGGATCGGCTTTCCGCTGTCAAACCTGCTCAAACGCCATGAGCCGACCTCGCGCGCCCGCTACGTGGTGTTCGAATCGATTCACGACCCCGACAACCTGCGCGGCCAGCGCCGCAGCGTGCTCGACTGGCCCTACCGCGAAGTGCTGCGCATCGACGAGGCCATGCATCCGCTGACCCTGCTGGCAGTGGGCCTGTACGGCGAGATCCTGCCCAACCAGAGCGGCGCGCCCATTCGCCTGGTGGTGCCGTGGAAGTACGGCTTCAAGAGCATCAAGTCGATCGTGCGCATTTCATTGGTGGAGGAGCGCCCGCCGAGCTCCTGGGAGGAGCGCAACCCCGAGGAGTACGGCTTCTATGCCAACGTCAATCCTCAGGTGGATCATCCGCGCTGGTCCCAGGCGCGGGAGCGCAGGATCGGCGAGAGCGGTAGGCGCGAAACGCTGATGTTCAACGGCTACGCCGATGAGGTGGCGCACCTCTACGCCGGCATGGACCTGCAGCGACACTATTGAGTAAAGCGCCAGCCACTCAGGGAGTCATGTCAGCGTGGATCGACGCACCGCTATCAACCTGTTTCGCCTGCTGGTGCTGGTGGGCTGCAGTGCGCCGGCCGCCTGGCTTGGCTGGCAGTGGTTCTTCGGCGATCTGGGCGCCGTGCCCGGCGAGGCAGTGGTGCACTTCACTGGCAAGACGGGGCTGATCCTGCTGCTGCTGACCATCGCCTTCAGCCCGGCGTTTCGCTTCACCGGCTGGGTCGGTTTCATGGCCGCCCGGCGTCAGATCGGTCTGTGGGCGTTCTTCTGGCTGGTAGCCCACATGCTGGCCTGGATGGGGCTGGATCAATACTGGGACTGGCCGTGGATTCGCCGCGAAATGGTCGAGCTGCCCTACATTCGTTACGGCGTGGCCGCGCTGCTGCTGCTGGTACCGCTGGCTGTAACTTCCTTCGCACGTGTGCGAAAGGCCATGGGCTGGACGGCCTGGCACTGGCTGCACCGCCTGATCTACGTGGCCGCGGCGCTGGGGGTGACGCATCTGTGGATCCTGACCCGCGCCGACTACCTGCTACCGATGCTATTTGCCGCCACTCTGGCGGCACTGGTGCTCTTCCGGCTCATCGACGCCGCCATCCGTCGTCAATGAAGCGGGCCGGCTTTCGCCGGCCCACTTCCTCTCAATGGGTTGTCACTAACATCACCACGCTAAGTGCTGCCGATACCCACATCGCCGGCTTGATGTCGTAAAGCTTGCCGGTGGCCAGCTTGATCAACACGAAGCTCAGGAAACCGAAAGCGATGCCCAGGGTGATCGAGTAGGTCAGCGGCATCAGGATGATCGCCAGGAAGGCCGGGAACGCCTGCTCGAACTGCGACCAGTCGATCTTGCTCACCGGTGCCAGCATGAACAGCCCGACCAGCACCAAGGCCGGCGCCGTGGCGATACCGGGCACCAGCGACAGCAGCGGCGAGAGGAACAGGAAGGGCAGGAACAGGAAGGCGATGGTGACCGCCACCAAGCCGGTACGACCGCCCTGAGCCACGCCGGCACCGGACTCGATGAAGGTCTGCGCCGCGCTGGTGCCCAGCGGTGCGGCGATCATCGAGGCGAAGGCGTCCACGGTCATGGAGCGCTTGAGGTTACGCGGATTGCCGTCCTTGTCCTTGAGATCGGCGGATTCCGAAAGCGCCATGAAGCACGACAGCGCATCGAAGAAATTGGTGAACAGCATGACGAAGATGAACGGCAGGTAGGCGACCTTGAGCGCACCCCAGATATCCACCTGCATCACCGCGCTGAAGTCGGGCCAGGCGGCGATACCGCTCCACTCCACCACCACGTCGCCGCCCCACAGGCGCCCCATCGGCGTGGCCAGCAGGGTGGTCAGCGCAATGCCCAGGATCAGCGCGCCGTTGAAGCGCATGATCACCAGAATGGCGGTGGCCATCATGCCGATGAAGAAGGTGATCAGCGAGGCGTCCATGCTGCCCAGGGTGACCAGGGTCGCATCGCTGCCGACGATGAAACCGGCGTTCTTGAAACCGATGAAGGTGATGAACAAGCCGATGCCGCAGGTGATGGCATAGCGCAGCGAAGGCGGAATCGCATTGATGATCGCCTCGCGCACGTTGAACATTGCCAGGGTGGCGAACAGCACGCCGGACCAGAACACACAGCCCAGTGCCACCTCCCAGGAAAGCCCGGCGCCCTGCACCAGGGTGTAGGTGAACAGCGCGTTCATGCCCATGCCCGGCGCCACCAGAATCGGGTTGCGGGCATACAGGCCCATGGCCAGGCTGCTCATGAAACTGATCAGCACGGTGGCGGAGAGCGCGGCGGAGAAGGGAATGCCGGCATGGGAGAGGATCGCCGGGTTGACCACGATGATGTACATCGAAGCCAGGAAGGTGGCGATGCCCGCCAGAATCTCGGTACGTACGCTGGAGCCACGACGGCTTGCGCCGAAATAGCTGTCCAGCCAGCTGCTTCCTTGCCCCGTGGCTCGCGCGGAGGGGCGTCCATCTGCCTTGTCGGCTAGGGAGGAGGTCGGTTCCATATCTGTGTCCGTTGTTGTTGGATTGGCGTTGTCGAATCAGCGTTGTTGGGTGCCGCAGCGACAGGCTTGACCGTTTGGTCAGGCTTGTTCGGCTACAGCCTAGAAGATATTTGACCGATTGGACAGGTGGCTTGCGACTAACGTCGTAGAGGCGTGCGCAAGGAGGTCGGGATAGGGGATGAGACGAGAGAGGAGAGGGCCAAGGCTCGCCTAGGCGTTGCCCTCAACGTTTCGCTTGGTTACGGTAAGGAAAAAAGCCGCAGAAGATGGCTTACATGATCAAGAAGTACACAGGGATGCCGCACTAAGGATGATGGGAATCGTCATCCATTCTGCCAGCAGGGCGGTAGCGTCCCTGGAGTTTGCGGCTCTGCTGTACGCTATATCCCCTCGACGGCCTCTGGCTGGACGCAGTCTTGGGCTATGTTGCTTTTTCATTGTGGTTTCGCCTCCATTACAAAGTCACGCGTGTTGGCGGCGCTAGCTGTTGAGGAGAAAGTACAGCGTGGATTGGCCTCATTGCCTGATAAATCCAGAAGCATTATCTAGGCTGTTCAATTCCATCGAAGGGTTGGGTTCGCTCAATGTTTTCGAGGTCAGTCTCAAGAGAGATGGGCCGGTTGTTGCACTTCGAGCAGACCTTCCTCGCTTCCCTGAACATCCTTCGAGGCGCTGGCCGCCCGAGGCGAACCGGGTTCAGGTGTGGATCGAGTTCATTGGAGTCGAGGCACTTTCGCTGACTGGTTTCGACAAGGATAATTCGGGTAATTTGGAGGTTGCGCCTATGCAGGCTGGCTATTCCTTCATGTTGCGTGGTCCCGCTATAGTCCTCAGCGGACAGTGCGAATGCATACGCATTGCTGGCGTAAGTGCGTATATCGACGAGGAAACAGTTAACAACGGCATGGAGCGGACACGCTGATGCGCGCCCCTCAGCTTTGACTTTAGGTTGCGAAATGGGACCATTCCGAGACGGATGGACAGAGCAAGATGTTGATGCTGTAGTCGCTAGAGGCATCCCGGAAGAGCTGCTATATGTGCCAATCGTCATAACTATGGACCCGCCCGATTGTGCGTGGGCCGAAAGCATTTGTCTTACATTGGCTGAGCACCCGCATTTCAACGTTCGCGGCAACGCAATTCTTGGCTTCGGTCACCTTGCGCGTACCTGCCGACGCCTTGACCTGGCAGCAGTTGCGCCAGTCGTTGCAGCAGCGCTTCATGATGAGCATGAATATGTACGCGGACACGCAGAGGATGCAGCGGGCGATATCCTGCGCTACCTTCGCGTACACATTCCTGGTTACGTCTCGTCGGGCGCAACCTAACGATTCACTCATGCCGAACCCGCTTCGCGGCGCGGTTTAGCTCCGGCGTTAGGCAGTTAATGAGTTTCGACGTGTATTTACAGAGCTTCTCCCACGGCGATCCGGTTGGGATTCCATGTGACGCAATCCGAGAGACCTTCGGCGACGCGTTGTCTGAGACCGAAGCCGATTGGTGGCGGCTTTCTTTCAGCCCGGATGTCTCCTGTGACCTATCGCTCTCCGCACTCGACGATGATCCTCAAAGCATTCACAGCATCATAGTCGAGCGGCCCTGCCACGATCATCGCCTATGGGATGGACTCGCTCACCTTCTAGGCAAGGGGTCATCTGTGATCTACTTCCCTGGGTGTTCTGGTCCATTGGTGGCTGATATTGCAGTGGTCGCACATATACCACGGGATATGCTGGATACTCTGGGACAGCCGCTGTTGGTCAAAAGCGGTCAAGACATCCTTCAACATGTCGTCACCGCCTAACAATTCATTCAAGCCGACGCCGCTTTGCTGCGCGGCTTAATTCAGGCGTTGGGCGGGATTGGGCCTGGAGGGACTTTAAGTGAAGGAACTCATTGAGTTGGAGCGGCAGGGTTGGGCTGCACTTTCCACCGAAGGTGATGCTGCGAGGAACTTCTACGCTTCTGTTCTTCGCGAGGATGCAGTGATGCTCTTTCCTGGCGGCCTTCTGCTGGAAGGAAAGGAGCGCATCCTCCAGTCGATTGGTCCGCAGCCTTGGCAGACATTCCAGATTGAAGAGGTGGGGGTCGTCACGCTGGCTGCCGATGCGGCAACCCTAGTCTATAGGGTGAGCGCTCAGCGGAAGGGCAGCGAGCCGTATGTGGCGCTGATCAGCAGCACATATGTGCGCGAAGCAGGATGGAAGCTGGCGGTTCATCAGCACACACCTCTATAACCGGGAGCCCAACAGGGTGCTCGAGCCGCGGCATCAAGCTGGCACGGCTCAGCTTCAACGTTAGCCGTTAAAAGAGGAGGGCTACATGTCCATCGAGCTATGGCTTGCCTTCGTTGCCGCGTCTGCGGTGCTTCTCATCATCCCTGGCCCGACCATCCTTACGGTCATAAGCTACTCCATGACGCATGGCCGGCGTGCGAACGTGCCGCTCGTCACTGCCGTTGCACTCGGCGACTCAACGGCCTTGGTGGTGTCTCTTCTAGGATTAGGTGCACTCCTGGCAACCTCGGCTTTCTGGTTTACGGTCGTCAAATGGGCCGGCGGGCTGTACTTGCTTTACCTCGGTATCAAACTCCTTCGCGCTGGCATTTCTACCGCCGAGCTGTCTGCACCAGCCGCGCCAGGATCTCGTTGGAAGCTGTTCGCGAACACCTACCTGGTCACCGCGCTCAATCCGAAGGGCATTGTCTTCTTCGTTGCCTTTCTGCCGCAGTTCATCAATCCAAGCTCGGCTGTCACGCAACAGCTTTGGATTCTTGCAGTCACGTTCGTCGGCATGGCTGCGCTCAACGCAACGCTGTATGCGGTATTTGCTGGCTCGGCGCGAAAGTTGCTGTCCTCGCCACGGGCGCAACGGCGCTTCAACCTGGCAGGTGGTTCGCTGCTGTCAGCAGCGGGTGTGTGGGCTCTCCTCGCAAAGCGTCCTGCTTGAAGGCGGCTCACCCACCCATCGAGTGGACGCCTGTGGAACGAGGCGGAATTTCCGGTTCAGCTCACCGAGATTGAGGTGAATGGCAGCTCGATTTGGTCGATAGGAAGCGGTTTGCAGAAGTAATAGCCCTGGAACACGTGACAGCCCGCCTCGACGAGCCAGCCGAGCTGGTGGGCGCTTTCCACCCCTTCGGCCACCACCTCGAGCTGCAGGGATACTCCCATGGCGATGATGGTTCGCACGATGGCCATGTCATCACCGCTCAGCAGCAGATCGTTGACGAAGCTCTGGTCGATCTTGATTTGATCCAGCGGTAGCTGTTTGAGGTACTGCAGCGAAGAGTAGCCGGTGCCGAAGTCGTCCAGGGCGAACCGGATGCCGAGACGCTTCAAGCGCCGCATCTTGTCGATTCCGGCCTCGACGTCGTCTAGCAGGCTGCTCTCCGTCAGCTCCAGTTTCAAGCGGTGGGGATCGGCGCCAGTGGCGGTGAGTACCCGCTGGATACGCTCGACGAAATCCGGTTCCTTGAACTGTCGGGCGCTGACGTTCACGGCCAGGGTCAGATGTGCCGTAACCGCTTGCTGCTGCCAGGCCACAAGTTGCCGACAGGCCTGTTCGAGAACCCAATCGCCGAGGGGTACGATCAGGCCACTCTCTTCGGCCAGCGGGATGAACTCCGCCGGCGACACCATGCCGCGAGATGGGTGCTGCCAGCGGATCAGCGCCTCGGCCCCCAGCGGCCGATGGGCGGCGTCGTACTGAAGCTGATAGACGAGGCGGAACTCGCCACGCTGCAGGGCCAAGCGCAGATCGCGCCTGGTTTCGTTACGCGCTTCCATGAGGGCCTGGGTGGCATCGTCATGGAAGCAAATGGTGTTACGACCGGCAACCTTGGCATGGTGACAGGCGGCATCTGCCAGTTTGAACAGGGTCTCGACATCGCTCGAGCCGTCGAACATCGCCACGCCCTGGCTTGCCGAGAGGAAGTGCTGAATCCCGTCGATGGAGTAGGGCTCGGCCACGACGATCCGGATTCGGTCGGCCAGCTCTTCCGCCAGATTGGCCGCCTTGTCCGGCTGCTTGGGCAGGGAGTCGATGATGAGGAGAAACTCATCGCCGCCCAGCCGCCCTACCATACACCCCTCCTGCTGGAAGGTGCGCAGTCGCTGGGCAACCTCGCGCAGCAAGCGGTCGCCGGTACGATGCCCGTAGCTGTCGTTGATCTGCTGGAAGAGATCGAGATCCAGGTAGATCAGCGCCCCATGCTGGCCGTTGCGCTGACACAACATCAATGAATGCGCCAGGTGCTCGCTCATCATGCGCCAGTTGGGCAGTTCCGTCAGGCCATCGAAGTGGGCCAACTGGTGGGCCTTGCGTTCGGCCACCAGTCGACGTGCCTCGCTTTCACGCAGCCGCAGCACCGCCAGGGCAAGCTGCTGCAACTGGCCCCGCCCCAGTTCGGCAAGGCGCTGAACTCGCGGCAGCTCGGGAACCTCCCGGTGGGGATGGGAAAGCGCGAGCAACCCTTCGGCGATGATCAGCAGGTGACGATTCAGGATCCGGGCGGAGTAAAAGGCGGCGACCAGCATCAGTGCCAGGATCGCCCCGCCAAACAGTAGCAGTGTGTTGAAGTGCCCAAGAGTGTCCTGATAGGCATCGCTGGTGCGCTCGCCGCTGCGCTGCGCCAGCTTGGACGAAAGGTGCCCCGTGAGCATGGAGAAGCGCAGGAATTCATGCTGTGCCTCGTCCAGGTAATGTCGGGCCCGGGTGGCATCCACGGTGGCGATGTCGCCGGCCATGATGATGAAGCGCCGATAGCCCTCGAAGGCCTCGCGCAAATGTTGGGCACTGCCGTGGTTCAAATCGATCATCAGCGGCGTTTCGGTCAACGTCTGTATCTGGCCAGCCAAGATGGCAAGCTCGTTGACGAAGCTCGAATGCAGCCGATAGCTGGCAAGCGCCGACAGCTCGCCCCGGTCGGCCTGCTGCAGCATGTCCACTACGCCCTGATGTAGCTCGCCCAGGCTCTGGGTGTAGTTGGCGGCCTGCAGCAGAGCGGCCATGTCCGCCGACTGAATGGCTTGGTCCTGAGTCATCCTTTCCTTGAGCACCTGCACCGCGGCAAGACCGAACAGCAGGGCAGGGATCAGCACCACCAGAGTGGGCAGAAGAAAGATCCAGATGAGCGGTCGGTTCGACTTCATGGGCAACCTTACGGTGCTTGGGAGGCCAGCGTTGGCCACAGCTCCGGTGGAATGCTGGCACGGTAGAGATAACCCGCCTCACCGAGCGGCGAGAAGATCACCAGGGTGCCTTCGGCTGGGAAGTAATCCATCAAGTCGGCCAGGTTGGGGCCATGGGCTACGATCATGCGGTTGACGCTGCCTTCGACCGGCAGTGAGAGAGCCTTGCCGGTATGCTCGATGACCGGCCGCTTCTCGTCGTCCGTCATCGCGGCGGTATAGCGCAGCAGCTCATCGATCTGCTGGGGCTTGTTCGGGAACAGGATCCGAGCGGTTTCCTGCGTTCGGCAGAAGGGCGAGACGAGAACGGGATCCTCGATGGGCCAGGCGTGCCGCGCCATGTGCTCGGCGACAGTGGCCATGAGTTCACGCCCCGCGTCGCTCAGGGGGCGCTGGGTAGCACAGTCGTCGAAGTCGACCGGTACCCGGTCAGGAAGGCTCGTGTCCGTCGGACCATGGCGCATGTAGAACACATAGCCGCCCTGGTGGAGGGAAGCCAACAGCTCGGCGCTGGGCTCGACCGCTACGTGCTCATCCGCCCACGCCAGCAGGCTGGCGAGACACAGCAGGCACGCCAACGGCAGGCGGGAATAGGGCAACGGCTGTCGAAGCAAAGTGGGCAGAGGGAGCACGGACGACCCTGGTTATCGTTTGTAATGATGCAATATGCCATGAGAAATCTAGTACTCACTAGCCACCTTAGGTATAGGCAACGAAACTTTTGATCTAGGTCAAGGTGGCGAGAGGGTGCGCTCGCGCCAATTGTGCTGCCTTGGTGTCGTGCCTTGGTGTCGTGCCTTGGTTGGCGTTGCCCTCAACGTTTCTCTCGGTTACGTTGAGAAAAAAGCCGCAGAAGATGGCTTACGTAACCAAGACGTACTCAGGGATGCCGCATTAGGGATGATGGGACCGTCATCCATTCTGCCAGCAGGGCGGTAGCGTCCCTGGAATTCTCGGCTCAACCCAGCGGGCTACGTGTTCCGCGCCTAGGCAAAGCCCTTGGTCAGCACCTGCGTTACGTAGCGGCTCTTCTCGGTCCGGTCGCTGTCGCACTTCAAACGAAGTGCTTCGCCTGCTGAGCTTGGGATCAGGTGTGTGCATTTATTATATTTCTTTTATTTAAATAAGAAACTGCGCATATAATATGCTGGTTCTGACAAATTGAGCATGCGCGCGAATTCTACATAGGTGGCCGAGCTATAGTTAGGTGCTAGAAAAAAATCAACGATTTGGAAGAATAGGCGCGCGACAGATAACATTGTTGAACGCGCAGGGTATTCATCCGATATTAGGATGCGCAGTCCAATCACTGTTAGATTGAGGAAACAATGACATACCCTGCATATGAAGAAGTCGAGCTTCCCCTATTAAAGCTCCTTTTCGAGCGCGGAGGCGACTCGCGCCAAATGCGAGCAAAAGATACCTACGAGCCGCTGGCTGACCACTTTGAGCTGAGCACTAATGAGCGTGTGCAAACAAGAGATGAGTTGTTTGGTGATGGAAGGGATGAGCCCGTCTGGAATAACCGAGTCCAGTGGGCTCGCCGTAAATTGAATGAGTATGGCTACCTAGCAGACTCGCAACGTGGGTACTGGAAGCTTTCTGAAAAGGGAGCGGAAAAAGCCAAGGGCTTGGTTACGGGAAAACTGGCTCACATCGTATACCCAGATGAGGTGTCTGATGAGCTTCAGGAAGGAGCAAAGAAGAGGGTGACTGTAAACACCTATGAGCGGAGCCCTGAAGCGCGCCAAAAGTGTATAGATCACCACGGATATAAATGCGCAGTTTGCAGATTCGAATTCTTTGCGGAGTATGGGGATAGGGGGCGTCATTTTATTCATGTCCATCACATTGTGCCTATTGCGTCTATCGGTGAATCTTATGTTATCGATCCAATTAAGGATCTGAGGCCTATCTGTCCAAATTGCCATGCAATGATTCACCGCACTGATCCTCCGTGCTCAATTGAAGAGCTGAAGCAGCTTAGAACGAAAATCTAACAGTCGGCTGCACAGCGACCGATTTTCCGCCGTTTCGCGGCTCCAAACCGGCGCGTGAGCCGGGCGTTGGCTGAAAGGAGTTACACATTGCATGCCAATTTTTGAACTGTTCTCAAAGCGACAAAAAAAGTTGAGGGGAGAAGTCCCGGATGTATATCAATATGAAAGCCTTGAACAGAGTTTTCGAGTTCAGGTTGTCCATATAATTCGTGACACTATTGGTGTTGAGCAGAGCTATAATAATGCTACGAATGGGGTTTACAGAGAAATTCATAGGGTGCTTTGTAAAGAGTATGGCGTGTTCTCTTTGAAGGAATACACAAACTCAAATTTTGAAGCAGTGTTTGAATACTTTCTAAATGAAAAAAACTATGAAAAATGTCTCGACATCATTGAGCTTGCGTTTCGTATTATTGATACACATGTGCGTGAGCGAGAGTGGGACTTTCGCAATGCAGCAGGTGCATCCCAAAAGCCGGATGATGCAATTTCCGAGTTGAATTCGAGGTTTAAAGAGTCAGGGATCGGTTACCAGTTCGAGTCTGGAGAGCTAATCAGAGTTGATTCGCAATTTATACATTCTGAGGTTGTTAAGCCGGTGCTGCGCTTGCTAGGTAAAAATATAAAGTATGCGGGCGCAAATGATGAGTTCTTATCTGCGCATGAACACTATCGCCATAAACGATATAAAGAGTGTCTAAATGACTGCCTGAAATCATTTGAAAGCTTGATGAAGGCTATCCACGAAAAGCATTCGTGGTCTTTTAATAAAGACGATACTGCGAAGAAATTAATTAATAGTTGTCTTGCTAATGGGTTGGTGCCCGAGTATTTACAAAACCAGTTTTCCTCTGTTCGAACTCTGCTTGAAAGCGGCATTCCAACGGTGCGAAATAAAGAGGGTGGTCACGGGCAGGGAGCTGAAGTTACATCGGTTCCAGAGCATTTAGCTAGTTATACCCTACACCTCACAGCTACTAATCTATTATTCTTGGCACAGTGTGAAGAAAAGTACAGCTAACAATGCGCTGCTGCCGGCCAAATTTTCCACTGCACTCAAAATTTGCCGCAGAGCACGGCTTTATAAGTCATTTTTTAGTTTTGGTGTGGCATGAAAAGCTCATCCACAAATCATCATTATGTGTCTCAGGCCGAGCAAAGGCTAAATTCTATTGATCCATCACGACACAAGAAAAGACAAAGGATTTATGCATTTTCAATTACCAATCGTGAGGAATATGAGGTAGAGCTGGATTCTCCTGCGGGAGTTAAGATCGAAAATAATTTAAGTCACGATGACTTGTATAGCTTTGATGAATTTGATTCAGAAAGGAAATATAGTCTAGAAGGCTTGTATGGCGAATACGAACGAGAAATCGGTCAGTTAACTAAGCCCTTGGTAAAAAAGGTAAGTGCTAATGACTCAAATATAAGCGATGAGCTAATCAGAGTATTTGTTCTAAAGGTATTAAATAGCTTTAGAAATCCATACTGTATAAAGAAAACATTAAATACATTCGGTAGCTTGGGAACTTTTGTACCTACCGATGAAGCTCATAAATCAATATATGAAAAAATAGAACGTGGTGCTGATCCCACAAGATCGGATATTGCCGCTACCTTCGGTGTTTCTGAGGAAGAGTATGTTGGGTGGATGAAATCGTTATTTAACTTATTGGCTGTTAAAGACGCTGACGGAGTAAATATTGTTGAGTCTATGCTGGTTTCGTTTTTTGCAGACTCGAGCAATATGGTGAATATATATGTAAATACATACAGCGGAGAGTGTGAAGATAAATATGTGGCGCTTTCTGACAGAGGGTTTACTATTTTGACTGATACAGATGAGCATACGACATACGAATTCAATTTATCTTCAAACTCATTTATCACCTACGTTTTCACCGATATTCGTAAATATGCTCCATCTTATCTGTGGGATAACCAGGAGCTGATAGAAAGAATTATTTCAGGAAATGAAAATCAAGAGAAAAATGTTCGAGTCCATTTTATAACGAATAATTTGAAAATTCTGGACAGGTATAATAAGAATGTGGTTTATCAATCTCACGCCAAAGTATTTTGTAAGGGAAGTGAGATATATGACTTATAACAATTGCATTCAGCCGACCCATTTCCGCGGCGTTTTGTTTGTGGCGGATGCCACAAGCCTCAAACCACTACAATGGTCGGCTGATGCTAGGCGTTATGGTGCTCGGCCTTAAGGATCGTTTACTAGAAAGCTCATTAAAAAAATCTAGAACTTAGGCATCAAATATCAGTACAGAACTATCTTAGACAGCGTTAAGCCGCAATCCTACGAGGAAGCAACTTTGGACATCCGTGTTGATGACGTGCGAAGTCAAGAAGTTATCGGGCTAATACGAGAGCACCTTGAGTCGATGGCGCCGACGGCTCCTCCTGAGAGCCGTCACGCACTCGATCTCGATGGGCTACGTGGCCCCGACGTTACCCTTTGGGCGATGTGGGACGGGGCGGAGCTCGCCGGTATTGGAGCACTCAAGCGTCTTTCACAGACTCACGCCGAGATAAAGTCCATGAGGACCGCAAAGCCCTACTTGCGTCGGGGTGTTGCGTCACGCCTTCTTTCGCACATGATGCGTGAGGCAAAATCAAGCGGTTATAGTCGACTGAGTCTGGAGACCGGGTCGATGGAGTACTTCCAGCCTGCAAGGGCGCTATACGCTTCATTTGGCTTTACCCCATGTGCGCCATTCGGCGATTACCTGGAAGATCCAAACAGTGTGTTCATGACCCTGACCATAGATGAGGCCAGCGCTTAGCAAGCGGCTGAAAACCGCCGCAAAGGTTTACAGGTGTTCCCTGGCACCTACACTGCCGTGCAGATGAAGCATTCAATTCAGCATCAGGAGGCTTCATGGCACCACGCAGGCTATCGTTCGTTCTCTCAATCGCAACCGCTGCGCTCGTGCTCAGCGGCTGTCCGTCGCCGGGGAATGGCGAGCCGCCGCCGACGACCGAAACAGCCGATACCTCTGAATCCGAAGCGGCGCTTGCTCCGCTTGAGGTAGGCGACGAGGAGATCCGTGCGGCGGATGGGTCCGTGCTGCTCAGTATGGAAGATGTGCCGGGCACCATTCGCGCGGATCAACAGGCTGAGTTTGGTGCTGCGGAGCGCTTCCAGGAAGCCTCGATTTCGCCGGACGGTGCCTGGCTAGCCGTGGTCACTTCGGGAGCGGCACATAGCGCTGGATGGCTTATCCGAATGGAAGCGCGGCAGCTAAGGCCGGCTGCATTCCAGTACGGCGGCAATATCACCATCGGGCCGTGGAGTGATGATTCGCAACGGCTGGTCTTCGTGCAGGAAGGCCCTGCGGGCGGTCGCACGCTGACGGTGGTCGATGCAGAGCGGCTGGGAGAAACGGTGGAGGAGAGTGCCATGCCGGTGCGTAGCCCTGAGCATGACGAGCTGGCACCCGAGGTGCGCATCTACGAGGCGCTGGCGTGGAGGAATGGAGAGCTGCTCTTCCGGGTGGGTGACGAGCGCTGGATTTTCGATGCGGATAGCGGGGAGGTACGGGCCTCGCAGTAGGTATCAAAACCGGGTTTCACACTGAATTTCAAATCGTGGCGAGTGGTCCTCATGAATTCTGAGAACCACTCGCCATTTTCGTTTCAGGCTTGGCCTAGGCTTAGCCGCGCCGATGCTGGCAGCGTCCGCTTGCCCAGGTTTCCAGAATGCTGCGGTCGTCGCCCAGCATCATCAGTGCGAACAGCCGCTCGCCGAGGGTTTTGCAACGTGCGTGACGACGCCCCAGCAGCGGTGAGCCGTCGGGGTCAATCACCACGAAGTCGGCCTCCAGGCCGGGGGCGAGGCGGCCGATCTTGTCGTCCAGCGAGAGCGCTTTGGCGTTGCCCAGCGTGAGGCCGTAGAGGCCTTGCCAGGCGGTGAGCGGCTGGCCGCGCAGCTGGCCTACCTGGTAGCCGGCCTTGAGCGTGGCGAGGCCGGAGAGATCGGTGCCGCCGCCGATGTCGCTGGCGTAGGTGATGTTGAGGCCGACTTCGCGTGCCGCCAGGCGGTCGAAAAGGCCGCTGCCGAGGAACATGTTGGAGCTGGGGCAGAAGGCGATGTTGGCGCCGCGCTCGGCCAGCCTGCAACGCATTTCCTGGTCGAGGTGGATGCCGTGGGCGAAGGTGCTGCGTGGGCCGACCAGACCGGACTGCTCGTAGACTTCGAGATAGTCGCGGCTCTCGGGGAACAGTTCGGCCACCCAGTCGAGTTCGCCGGGGTTCTCGGAGAGGTGGGTCTGCAGCCACAGGCTCGGGTCGTTGCGCAGCAGGCCGCCGGTGGCGTCGAGCTGCTGGCGGGTGGAGGTGGGCGCGAAGCGCGGGGTCAGGCTGTAGCCCAGGCGCCCTCTGCCGTGCCACTCGCCGATGAGCCGTTCGGTGTCGCGAATGCCGCCGTAGGTGTCGTCGCACAGCGCCTCGGGGGCGTTGCGATCCATCAGCACCTTGCCGGCCAGCATGCGCAGGTCGCGCTCGCGGCAGGCCGAGAAGAAGGCTTCCACCGAGGTGGGGTGGCTGGAGCAGAACACCTGGGCGGTGGTGGTGCCGACCCGCAGCATCTCGTCGAGGAAGGCGTTGGAGATCACCTCGGCCCGCTCGCGCTGGGCGAAGCCGCACTCTTCTGGGAAGGTGTACTCGTTCAGCCAGTCCAGCAGCTGACGCCCGTAGGAGGCCATGATCTCCAACTGCACGTAGTGCACGTGGCTGTCGATGAAGCCGGGCATCACCAGCTTGCCGCGATGATCCACCGTCTCGATGCCTTCGGGCAGGCGTGGCGCCAGCGCTGCGTAGTCGTCGATGGTCTTGATGCGGCCGTTCTCCAGCCACAGCGCGCCGTCGGCGTAGTGACGCACGCTGCCTTCGGCGGGGCTGTCGCCTTCGCCGGGATCGGCATCGAAGCTCAGCAGTTCGGCGCGTATTACGCGGGATTCGTTGCTCGTCATGTTTGGGGCTCGTTGGTTGCTGCCCCCGGCGTCCGCTGCCGAGGGTCAGTGATTCGTCCGGTTCTTAGGGTTAGAACAGAGCACGCAGCTCTGCCGGCGCCAGGCCGCGCTGATCGGCGCGTTCGGCATTGCCCACCATAGGCAGCAGTTCGGCCAGGGCGGCGATGGCGATGGCGTAGGGCGTCTTGTCGCCGCCTCTGATCGGTTCGCCATCCGGGCTTCTGGCCAGGCCGATGGGGCAGCGCACCCGAGCCAGGGCCGCGTCGTCGTGGCCGGCATCGGTGAGCCGCGAACGGAAGCTGGCCCACTTGCTCTTGGAGCCGATCAAGCCGATGGAGGCGATGTCGTTACGCTGGAGCAGGGCGCCGACCAGGGCGCGATCCTCGGCGTGGTCGTGGGTCAGCACCAGCGCGTGGCTGCCCGTCGGCAGCGCCGCCACGGCGGCCTGCGGGTCCGGCGCGTGGCGACAGGCCAGGCGCGGTTGTTCCGTGGTCCAGGCCGGGAATACGCCCTCACGGCTGTCGTGCCACAGCACACGCCAGGGCAGCGGGGCGGCCAGGCGTACCAGCTCGGTGCCGACGTGGCCGGCACCGAAGATGGCAAGCGTCGCCGCGCTGCCGGGGAACACCTCCAGCAGCACGTTGACGAAGCCGCCGCAGCACTGGCCGCTGCGCCCGCCCAGGGCGAAGGCTTCGAGGCTCATGCCGGCGTCGCCCTGCGCCAGCTTCTCGCGGGCGGCGTCGATCACCTGGAACTCGAAGGTGCCGCCACCCAGGGTGTCGAACACGTCGCTCTCGCTGATCACCATGCGCGCGCCGGGCTCGCGGGGCGTGGAGCCGGCGCTGGTCACCACGGTGGCCAGCGCGTGGGGCAGCCCCTCGCGCTGCAGCCGGTGCAACGCTTCGTGCCAGGGAGTGGGCCGTGGCGCGTTCATTACGGCGCGCCTCGTTCCAGCCGTGCGCTGTCGTAGCGGCTACGCAGCTCCTCGGCGGCCAGCAGCACCCGCTCCGGCGTGGCCGGGGTGTCGAGACGCGGCGCTTCGGCGTAGTCGGCCAAGCTGGCCAGGGCGTCGCGCAGCGCCGACCACACCGCCATGCCGAGCATGAAGGGCGGTTCGCCCACCGCCTTGGAGCGGTAGATGCTGGCCATGGAGTTGGGGTGGCCCTCCATCAGCTTGACGTTGAACACCGGCGGCAGATCGCCGTAGGTCGGGATCTTGTAGGTGGCGGGGCCGTCGGAGATCAGCCGGCCGGCCTCGTTCCACTTCAGCTCCTCGCTGGTCAGCCAGCCCATGCCCTGAATGAAGCCGCCCTCCACCTGGCCGATGTCGATGGCCGGGTTCAGCGAGTCGCCCACGTCGTGCAGGATGTCGACCCGCTCGACCTGGTACTCGCCGCTCAGGGTGTCGACGCTCACTTCTGCCACGGCAGCGCCGAAGGCGTAGTAGTAGAAGGGGCGGCCCTGGCCGACGTTGCGGTCGTAGTGGATCAGCGGGGTGGCGTAGAAGCCCTTCTCGGAGAGCGAGATGCGGTTGAGGTAAGCGGACTGGACCAGCTCGCCCCAGGGAATGCGCTGCTCGCTCTCGCCGTGGCCGGCGATGAGATGGCCGGCTTCCAGACGCATTTCCTCGCGGTCGAGGCCCTGATCCTTGTAGAGGTGCTCATGGGCGAAGTCGAACAGGCGCTGCTTGAGCTTCACGCAGGCGTCGCGGGCGGCCTGGCCGTTCAAGTCCGCGCCGCTGGAGGCCGCGGTGGGCGAGGTGTTGGGCACCTTGTCGGTACGGGTGGCGGTGATGCGCACCTCGTCGACGTCGAGCCCCAACTCGCGGGCCACAACCTGGCAGATCTTGGTGTGCAGGCCCTGGCCCATCTCGGTGCCGCCGTGATTGATCATCACGCTGCCGTCGGTATAGACGTGCAGCAGGGCACCGGCCTGGTTGAGGTGCTTGGCGGTGAAGGAGATGCCGAACTTCACCGGGGTGAGCGCCAGGCCGCGCTTGATGATCGGACTCTCGGCGTTGAACTCGGTGATGGCACGCCGCCGTGCCCAGTACTCGCTGCTGGTTTCCAACTGCTCGACCAGCTCGCGCAGCAGCTTGATCTGATCCACCTGCTGGCCGTAGTGGGTGGTCTGCCGGCCGGGGCGGTAGAAGTTGCGCTTGCGCACCGTCAGCGGGTCTTCGCCGATGCGCCGGGCGATGTCGTCCATCGCCGCTTCGATCACCATCATGCCCTGGGGGCCGCCGAAGCCGCGGAAGGCGGTGTTGGAGGCGGTGTGGGTGCGGGCGCGGTGGCCGGTCACCCGAGCTTCGCCCAGGGAGTAGGCGTTGTCGCTGTGGAACATGGCGCGGTCGACGATGGCGTCCGAGAGATCGGGGGAGTAGCCGCAGTCGCCGATCACGGTGATCTCGCCGCCCTGGATCACGCCCTGCTCATCCACGCCGAGGCGGTAGCGGTTGTGGAACGGGTGGCGCTTGCCGGTAGCGCGCATGTCGTCGGCGCGGGGCAGGCGCACGCGGGTGGTACGGCCGGTGCGCCGGGCGATCAGCGCGGCGATGCAGGCCCAGGGCGAGGCCTGGGTCTCCTTGCCGCCGAAGCCGCCGCCCATGCGGCGTACTTCCACGGTCACGGCGTGGAACGGAATGCCGAGCACCTCGGCCACCAGCTTCTGGGTCTCGCTGGGGTGCTGGTTGGAGGTGTGGACGATCACGCCTTCGTCTTCGGTGGGCTGCACCAGGCAGGCCTGACCTTCCAGATAGAAGTGCTCCTGACCGCCGACGAACTGCTCCGCCTCGACCACGTGGGCGGCGCTGGCCAGGGCCTGTTCCCAATCGCCGCTCTGCTGCACGTGGGTGGGGCGCACGAACTCGCCGCGCTCGGCGGCGGCCACCGGGTCGAGGCAGGCCGGCTGCTCGTCGATCTCGGCGATGCCCTGGGCCAGCGCCGCGTTCACCGCCTCGCGGGCGGCGCGATGGCTCTCGGCGGCCACGGCGAACAGCACCTGACCGACGTAGCTGATCTCATCCTCGACGAAGATCGGGTCGCCCGGGAACACGGGGCCGATATCGGTGTGTCCCGGCACGTCGTGGAAGCCGACCACATCGACCACGCCGGGCATTGCGCGCACCTTGTCCAGATCGAGCCGAGTCAGCCGGCCATGGGCCACGGGCGAGAGAGCCAGCGCCACGTGCAGCGCATCGGCCGGGGCCTTGAGGTCGTCGATGTAGGAGGCGCGGCCGGTAACGTGCTTGATGGCGCTCTCGTGGAAGCGCGAGTTGGGATGCGTGCCTGGCGTAACGGTGTCACGGGCCAGCGGGCTGGAGCCCTTGATCTCGCCCCTGAGTTCCTCGCGGGCAGCGGCGGAGTCCGCGCTCACGTCGTCGACAGCGTCTATGTCCTTTGGCGCGGCTTCGGGCGCCTTGGAAAGAGAAAGCTTAGTGAGCGTACGCATGGAGCATCACCTCCCGGGGGCTGTCGGTGTCGGCCTGGGCGATCGAAAGGCGCAGGCGCTCGAGCAGGTTGGCGGCGGAGAGCCGGCGGTAGTGAGCGCTGCCACGTACGTCGCTCATGGGCTGGAAATCGTTCGACAGGGCCTCGCGAGCCGCCTGGAAGGCCGCCAGGTCCGGCGCCTTGCCTTCCAGGGCCGCTTCCGCATTGGCGGCCCGCTTGGGGATGGCCGCCATGCCGCCGAAAGCGAGTCGCACGTCGCGCATCACGCCGTTCTCCAGGCGGTAGGCGAAGGCGCCCAGCACCGCCGAGATGTCGTCCTCACGACGTTTGGACAGCTTCCACACCTTGAGAGTTTGGCCCGCCTCGGGGCGCGGCAGGAAGATCGCGCGAATGGCTTCGCCCTCACGCAGCGCGGTGCGCTTGTAGTCGAGGAAGAAGTCGTCCAGCGGCAGTTCGCGTTCCCCCTCGGGGCCGACCAGGCGCAGACGCGAGCCCAGCGCCAGCAGCACCGGCGGGGTGTCGCCGATGGGCGAGGCATTGGCGACGTTGCCGCCCAGGGTGCCGCGGTTGCGCACCTGCTGGGAGCCGAGGCGGTGCAGCAGGTGGGCGAAGGCGTCGTAGTGCGCTTCCAGCAGCGGTTCGAGACGCGAGTAGGTGACGGCGGCGCCGATCCACCAGCCGCTGCGGCCGTCTTCCAGCGTGGCATCGTCGATGTCGTTGAGCTCGGTGACCCGGGTCACGTCGATGACGTGCTCGAAGCGCGCCAGGCGCTGGGTAGATTCGAGCCACAGGTCGGTGGCGCCAGCGACGAGCCGTGCCTTGGGGTGCCGTTTCAGGCAATCGGTGAGTGCTGCAAGCGTAGTGGGCTGCAGGAAGGCGGCGTCGTTATCGGCCGCCTTCGCCTCATTCTTGGGCTCTGCTGGCTGGGTCTCTGCGGCGGCATCGAGCCACAGCGGGCGATTCTCGGGATGCTGGTTCATGCTCAGGGCGGCATCGCGGATCGGGCGATAACCGGTGCAGCGGCACAGGTTGCCGCCCAGCGCGGCTTCCAGGCGCTGCGGCGTGAGGGGTGCCGGAGTATGGCGCTGCTGTTCGTGCAGGGTGAACAGCGACATCACGATGCCCGGCGTGCAGAAGCCGCACTGGCTGCCATGACACGCGACCATGGCGGCCTGGGCGGGATGCAGCTTTTCGCCCTGGGCAAGACCCTCGACGGTGACCAGGTAACGGCCGTTGAGCTGATGCGCGGGCGTGATGCAGGCGTTGGCACTGTGATAGCGCAGCTCGCCATTGGGGCCGGGTTCGCCGATGGCCACCGTGCAGGCGCCGCAGTCGCCCGAGGCGCAGCCCTCCTTGGTGCCGGTAGCGCCGAGCGTATCGCGCAGCAGCTCCAGTACGCTGGTTTCCGGGGTGGCTTCGCTTCTGCACGGCCTCCCGTTGAGCATGAAGTCGATCATCGCCTTGTCTCTTGTTGGCTATGTCTCTTTGACATTGTGGTTGTTGGTAAAAGCTGTGACACGGTCGTTGTGGCGTGACGCACGGTGCCAGTATTGGTTCGTCTGTTTCGACGATTGTTGACCAAATGGTCAGGATGTATCCAGCATGGGCCAGAATGTCGCACTTTGCAAGCGCAAAGACGCCCATGGTCTCATTTGCAGGAACCGCCGCGGTGGGGCACTCTCTTGGCATCCCACCATCATTCACAGGGCAGGGCCTGTCGATGACCGACGTGACCGAAACCGAGACCTTGCAGCCTGTACGGCCGGGTGGCGAAAGCAATGGCGCCACACGCGAGCGCAACGAGCGCGAGATACTCGAAGCCGCCGAGCGGGTGTTCGCCCGCTTCGGCTATCGCGGCGCCAGCGTTCAGGCCATCGCCGAAGAGGCGGGGCTGCCCAAGTCCAACGTGCTCTATTACATGGGCAACAAGCGTGGGCTGTATGTACGTCTGCTCGAGCGCATGATGGCGCGCTGGAACGCCTTGCTCGATGACATCAGCGTGGAGGACGACCCGGCCGAAGTGCTGGAGGCCTTCATCCGTAGCAAGATGCAGCTCTCTCGCCAGCACCCGGAAGGGTCGCGTCTGTTCGCCGCGGAGATACTCGGCGGTGCGCCTTTCCTGCAGGGCTATCTGCGCGGCGAGCTGCGCGAGTGGGTGCGTACCCGGGCGAGAATCTTCGAACAGTGGGCCGAGCGCGGCCTGATGGATCCGGTCGACCCGGTGTGGTTGATCTTCCTGATCTGGTCGGCCACCCAGCACTACGCCGACTTCGAGGCCCAGGTGCTGGGCATCATGGGCCAGGACGAGATCTCGGATGCCGACGTGGAGCGGATCACCCGGTTCCTGACCCAGGTGATCCTCAAGGGGTGTGGGGTCAAGCCTCCTTCGGCAACGCCAGGCTGATCGCCACCGTCGCCATGAGCATGGCGCTCGACACCCACAGCGTGGCGCTGAGGCCGCCGGTCATGTAGAGCCAGCCGGAGAGCAGGGTGCCGATCAGCCGGCCCATGGCGTTGGCCATGTAGTAGAAGCCCACGTCCAGCGAGACCCCGTCCGAGCGCGCCATGCGCACGATCAGGAAGCTGTGCAGGCTGGAGTTCACCGCGAACACCGCGCCGAACAGCAACAGCCCGCCCAGCAGTACCACGTGCGGCTGCCACTCCCACTGAAGGCCGAGCGCGATCAATGCCGGCAGGGCCGCCAGCGCCGCGGCCCAGGCGATGGCGGCGCCGCGTCCCGCCGTGCGCCCGGTGATGCGAGGCGCAACCGCCTGCACCGCCCCGTAGCCGATCACCCACAGCGCCAGAAAGCCGCCGACTCGCCAATGGTCCCAGCCGAACTGAGTGGCGAGGAACACCGGCAGCGCCACCACGAACCACACGTCGCGGGCGCCGAACAGGAACATGCGTGCCGCCGAGAGAATG
Source organism: Billgrantia desiderata (assembly GCF_900108215.1). Taxonomy (NCBI): domain Bacteria; kingdom Pseudomonadati; phylum Pseudomonadota; class Gammaproteobacteria; order Oceanospirillales; family Halomonadaceae; genus Billgrantia; species Billgrantia desiderata. The sequence goes on from NZ_FNVC01000001.1 coordinate 157,897, forward strand.
TTGATCGCCCGGCTCTTGGAGAGAATCTCGCGGAACTTCGGCTTGGCCTTGGCGCGGCCCAGGTCGGCGTCTAGGCGGGCAAGCGAGAGGCCGAGCACGCCGACGAGCATCAGCGCCATGGCCAGTATCGCCCCCTGGAAGCCGATCAGCGTGAGCAGCAGCCCGCCGAGAAAGAAGCCCACCCCCTTGAGCGCATTCTTCGAGCCGGTGAGCAGCGCCACCCAGCGGTAGAGCGAGGTGTGCCCCTCATCTCCCGCCGGCACCAGGCCCTTGATCGCGCTCTTGGCGCTCATCTTGTTGAGGTCCTTGGCGATGCCGGAGAGCGCCTGGGCCGCCATCACCCAGGGCACCGCGAGCCAGGCCGTGGGCACCAGCAGCATGGCCAGGGCGACGATCTGCAAGCCCAGCCCCAGGTTCATGGTGCGGTTGAGCCCCAGCCGCGCGCCCAGCCAGCCGCCCACCAGGTTGGTGACCACACCGAAGAACTCGTAGAACAGAAACAGCAGCGCGACTTCCAACGCCGAATAGCCGAGCTGGTGGAAGTAGAGCACCACCAGCATGCGCAGGGCGCCATCGGTGAGCGTGAAGCCCCAGTAGTTGCCGGTCACCAGCAGGTACTGGCGAACCTCGCGGGGCAGGGCGGCGACGCGCGCGATCATACGTCGGCGTTCCCCACCTTGGCGGCCAGCTCCGCGGTGCGACAGGCGTAGCCGTACTCGTTGTCGTACCAGGCGTAGATTTTCACCTGGGTGCCGGCCACCACCATGGTTGAGAGCGCGTCGACGATGGAGCTGCGCGGGTCGCTACGGTAGTCGATGGAGACCAGCGGACGCTCCTCATAGCCCAGGATACCGGCAAGCTCGCCCTCGGCGGCCTCCTTGAGCAGGGCATTCACTTCTTCCACGGTGGTCTCGCGTTCGACCTCGAAGACCACATCGGTGAGCGAGGCGTTGGCCAGCGGCACGCGCACGGCGTGGCCGTTGAGCTTGCCGGTGAGCTCCGGGAAGATCGCGGTGATCGCCTTGGCCGAGCCGGTGGTGGTGGGGATCAGGCTCATGCCGCAGGCCCGGGCCCGGCGCAGGTCCTTGTGAGGGGCGTCGAGGATCACCTGGGTGTTGGTGATGTCGTGAATGGTGGTCATCGAGCCGTGGCGGATGCCGAGCCGTTCGTGGATCACCTTGACCACCGGCGCCAGGCAGTTGGTGGTGCAGCTCGCCGCGGTGACGATGCGGTGGCTGGCGGGATCGAAGAGGTGGTCGTTGACCCCCATCACCACGTTGAGTACGCCTTCTTCCTTCACCGGCGCGCTGACCACCACGCGCTTCACGCCCTGGTCCAGGTAGCCCTGGAGCTTGGCGCTGCTCTTCATCTTGCCTGAGCACTCGATCACCACGTCGCAGTCGGACCAGTCGGTATCGGCGATCTCGCGATTGGTGCTGAAGGCGATGCGCTTGCCGGCCACCTCGATGGCGTCCTCGGTCGACGTGATATCATCGCCGCCGCCGCTCCACTGGCCGTGTACCGAGTCGAACTGCAGCAGGTGAGCGAAGGTGGCGGCGTCGCCGCCCGGGTCGTTGATGCGCACGAACTCGAGGTCCGGGTTGGTCCAGCCGGCGCGCAGCGCCAGGCGACCGATGCGACCGAAACCGTTGATGCCGATGCGTAGGGTCATGTCGGGGCTCTCGTGTCTGTAGAGAAAGTCGTGAGTGAACGTCGGTGGCGAAACATATGGCAAATCGTATATGAAGCGAGATGACAATTCGATGACGCCCGGCGGCGAACTGCCCATCGATGCCCAACTGCCGGCGATCCGCCAGGCGCTGGCCGCGCATTCCCGCGTGCTGCTGGTCGCCGAGCCCGGGGCGGGCAAGACAACCCGAGTGCCGCTGGCGCTGCTGAACGAGGCCTGGTGCCTGGGAGAACGCGGCGCAGGCCGCCTGCTGCTGCTGGAGCCGCGGCGGGTCGCCGCCCGCCTGGCCGCCGGCTTCATGGCGGAAAGCCTGGGCGAAAGAGTAGGCGAGAGCGTGGGCTACCGCATGCGCGGCGAGAGCCGGGTGGGGCCCAACACGCGGCTCGAGGTGGTCACCCAAGGGGTGCTGACGCGAATGCTGCAGGACGACCCGCTGCTTGAAGGGGTGAGCGGCATCGTCTTCGACGAGTTTCACGAGCGCAGCCTGGAGGCCGACCTGGGACTGGCCCTGGCGCTGGATGCCCAGTCGGTGCGTGACGACCTGCGTCTGTTGGTGATGTCGGCCACCCTCGACATCGAGGCCCTGCTCGGCGTGCTCGGCGAAGCCACGCCGCTGCTCGAAAGCCAGGGGCGCAGCTTCCCGGTGGAGACCCGTTATCGTCCGCTCAGCTTTCGCTCCAACTCCAACTCCAGCTCTCGCGACGACGCCGCAAGCCAGCAGGCTATAGCGGTAGGGGAAGCCCTTGCCCTGAGCGAAGGCGATGCTCTGGTGTTCCTGCCCGGGGTGGCCGAGATCCGCCGCCTGGCGCGGGAGCTGGCCAGCCGTAGGCCCGAACTGGCGGTGCGCGAGCTGCACGGGCGGCTGCCGCTGGAGGAGCAGCGCCGCGCCTTGAAGCCTGAGGCCGACGGTCGGCGGCGCGTGGTGCTCTCCACCGCCATCGCCGAATCCAGCGTCACCGTGGATGGCGTACGCATCGTCATCGATGCCGGTCAGGAGCGGGTGCCGGTGTTCCAGCCGCGCAGCGGGCTCAGCCGGCTGGAGACCCGTCGCGTCAACCGTGCCAGCGCCGACCAGCGTCGCGGTCGTGCAGGGCGTCAGGGGCCGGGGCTTTGCTTGCGGCTGTGGGCCGAGGAGCAGCCTCTGCCGGCCCACGGCGAGCCCGAGATGCTGCAGGCCGATCTCGCTCCGCTGGCCTTCGAGCTGGCCCGCTGGGGAATCGTCGACCCGAGCGCGCTGGCCTGGATCACGCCGCCGCCCGCCGGGGCGCTGGCGGCGGGGCGCCGCCTGCTGCAGCGGCTCGGTCTGATGGACGAGGGCTTCCTGCTCACCGAGCTGGGCCGTGCCTGCGTACGCTGGCCCACCCATCCGCGCCTGGCGGCGATGCTGGCGCGTGCCGGCGAGCTCGACGCCGTGCCGCTGGCCTGTGCCCTGGTGGCGACGCTGGAGGGACGCGATCTCGACGGCGAACAGGACCTGGAGCGCACGCTTCAGGCCCGCCTGGCGCAGCCCACCGCTCACCGTCAATGGCAGCGCGAGGCTCAGCGCCTGGCGCGGATTGGCGGTGTGGGCCTGGAGGTCACGAGCCTGGCGCCGCTGGGGGAGCTGCTGGCGCTGGCCTATCCGGACCGGGTGGCGCAGCGTATCCAGCACGACGCCGGGCCGGGTCGCTTCCGCCTGGCATCCGGGGGCCTGGCGACCTTGCCCGAGCGGCATGCGCTGGCCCATGCCGAGCTGCTGGTGGCCGCCGAGCTGGACGGCCAGGCCAGCGGCGCGCGAATCTTCCGCGGCGTGGCCATCGAGCGAGCGCGGCTCGAGGCGCTGTTTCCCGAAACGCAAGAGTGGCGGGCGAGCCTGGAGTGGTCGGAGGAGCAGGGGCGCCTGATCGGCGAGCAGGTACGCGGCCTGGGGGCGGTGGTGCTCGAGCGCAAGGCGCTTTCGTCGCTGCCGCCGGAGGCGGTGCGCCAGGCGCTGCTCGACGCCCTGCGCCGGCGCGGCGAGCTGCCCTTCGACGACAGCGCCGAGCAGCTGCGCGGCAGGGTCGCGCTGCTGCGCCAGGCGTTGGGCTCTCGGGGGGATCAAGACTGTGATGATGAGCAGGATTGGCCCGACTGGTCGTTGCCGGCGCTGCTCGATGATCTCGAAGCCTGGCTGGGGCCGCACCTCGACGGCGTCAGAAGCCTCGACGCGGTGGCGCGGCTGCCGCTGGGCCGCTTTCTACTCGACAGCCTCGACTGGTCGCTGCGTAGCCGGCTCGATGCGCTGGCGCCGGAGCGTCTCGAAGTGCCCAGCGGCTCGCAGATACGCCTCGACTACACACCGTGCCTGGAGGGGCGGCCACCGGTGCTGGCGGTGAAGCTGCAGGAGACCTTCGGCTGGCGGGAGTCGCCGCGTGTCGCCGAGGGGCGTGTCGCCGTGTTGCTGCACCTGCTCTCGCCGGCCCGGCGCCCGCTGCAGGTCACCGCGGATCTCGCCAGCTTCTGGGCCAACGGCTACCCCGAGGTGCGCAAGGAGATGCGCGGCCGCTACCCCAAGCACCCCTGGCCCGAGGACCCCACCACCGCCGAGGCCACCGCCCGCACCAAGCGGCGCTCATGAGCCGGTGCTGAGGCCTTCAACCGGGTAGCAGCGCTGCCACGCCCATGCCCAGCGACACGAACCCCAGCGCGATGCCGAAGGCGGGCCAGGGTTGAAGCCTGCTTTCGCTCCGCTTGAGCATCCAGGCCAGCCGTCGAAAGCCACGCTCTCCTCGCCGTTCCAGCGCCTGGCGCCATGCGAGGCGTGCCCGCCCTGGCTGCGGCAGCCGAGGTTTGAGGAGAACCGCCACGACCGCCAGCCCAAGAGCGAGGGATGGCTCCAGCAAGCCTGAGCGCAGGATGGCGAGCGGGGCTGCGACAAGCGGGGCGTACCACTGCCAGCCCCAGGCCACCAGTACCGGCAGGGCTGCCAGCGTGGCCCAGCCCAGCAACAGGCTGCCGGGTAGGTGCAGCGTCTGCCGGCTGGGGGGCGAGCGCCATAGCAGCCACAGCAGGCGCAGCATCAACAGGCCGGTGGCGATGCTCGAGAGGGAGAGCAGCCAGCCGGCCCCCTCGGCTTCCGCCAGCGCATTCTCCATGGTGGTCTTGACCAGCATGCCGCCCGTTGGCGGCACGCCCGCCAGCGCCAGGGCCGGCAGCAGCATGCCGAGCAGTACCCGGCGATGCTCCCTGCCGTGCACCCGGTTGGCCATGCCCGCCCCCAGAAACAGGCTGGCCTTGGCCAGGGAGTGCGTTGCCGCCAGCAGCAGCAGGGCCGTCATGGCGGTGGCCGGTGAGCCGCTGTAGAGCACCAGACCCAGCAGAGCGGTGAGCAGCCCCATCTGACTCACGCTCGACCAGGCCAGCACGACCTTGGCGTGATCGTGAATGATGCCGCGCAGTGCCGCATAGAGGGCGGCGACCAGCCCCACCATCACCATGCCGGGGCCCCAGGCCACGGTGGCATCGCTGAGCGGGAGCAGGCGCAGGGCGCCCAGCAGGCCGAGCTTGATCATCAGCCCCGAGAGAATGGCGCTGGCCATGGGCGGTGCGACCGGATGTGCCAGCGGCAGCCAGGCATGCACGCCGATGACACCGGCCTTGATGGCCAGGCCGAATGCCAGGCAGCCCAGGGCCAGAGGAGGCAGTTCGTGGCGGGTCAGCCCGGCGAAGCTCAGGTCGCCGGTGGCGTTGGCAATGAGGGCGAGGCCCGCCAGCATCGCCACTTCGGCCAGCAGCAGCATGGCCAGGTAGCCCAGGCCGGCCAGACGCGAGGCCCGATGCCCGTCGTGCTGCACCATGGCCCATCCCAGCAGGCTGAGCAGCGCGGCGCCGGTGTAGAAGGTGAGCAGGTCCGCGGCGAGCAGGGTGCACAGGTGGATCACCGCCGCCGCCGCCAGGATGGCCAGTAAGCGGTGGGCGGCAGGGAAGGTGGCGCGCCAGGTATAGGTGGCCCACAGCACCAGCGGCCAGATGCACAGCGCCGGCAGCAGGAAGGCCAGGCCGGTGGCATCCAGCATCAAGCCGTGCCATGCCGTCAGTGTCATGACGGGACCCAGGCCCCAGGCCAGTGCGGCAAGCCCCAGTGCCAGCCAGGCGAGGCGTCGGGTGGTGTCGCTGTGGGTGGGGCGAGAGGCGATAACGGCGGCCCGGCGCGGCTGGGGGCGCAGCCCCAGGTCGAACAGGCGCCACAGGCAGGCAGCGGTGAAGAAGGTGCCGAGCAGCACGACCGCGGCAATGAGGTAATGGCCCTGCGCCAGCGCCCCTTGCAGCAGCCACCACTTGCCGACGAACCCGCCGGTCGGGGGGATGCCCAGCAGGCTGAGACCGGCCAGCGCCATGGCCAGCCAGGCCAGCGGCAGGCGACCGGCATCGCCGGCCAGCCGGCTGAGGCGATCGTGGCCGTGGGCGACGACGATGGCGCCGGCGGCAAGGAACAGGGCGCCCTTGGCCAGCCCGTGGGCAAGCAACAGCAGCAGGCCGCCCGGAAAGGCAGGGTCGTGCGCAGCGTTCGGCGTGGGCCAGTTCATGTCGGCATCGAGCCCGAGCAGCAGCAGGGCGTAGCCGCTGTGGCAGAGCGTGGACCAGGCAATCAGGAGCTTGAGCCGGGTCTGCAGCGCGGCCTGAACGCCGCCCCAGCCCAGTGCCGCTATCCCGATCAGCACCAGCCAATCGAGCTGAGCGCTGTGGAGCTGGGCCAGCGGGGCCAGCCACAGACGCCACAGCACGAACAGGGTCGCCGCCACGACCACCGCCGAGAGCATGGCACTGACCGGCGCCTGTGCCTTGGAGTGGGCGGCCGGCAGCCAGGTGTGCAGCGGCACCACGGCGGCCTTGATCAGCAGCCCCAGGGTAAGCAGGGTGGCCGCCAGGCGCATGGTGGCGTCATCCTCGAGCGCGTCGACCAGCAGGCCGAGGTCGAGCCGGCCGGTCTGGCCGTAGATCAGTGCCGTTCCCAGCAGGTAAAGCAGCGAAGCCAGCAGCGAGGCCATCAGATAGCGCAGGGCGGCCTCGCCGAAGCGGTCATGGGGAGAGCGGGCCACCAGGCCGACGCCGGCCAGAGTGACCAGCTCCAGCGTCACGTAGAGATTGAACAGATCCTGCGAGAGCAGCAGGGCATTGAGCCCACCCCACATCATCCACCACAGCGGCCACAGATGCCGGTCGCTGGATGTCGACGGGTCCAGCAGCAGGGCCAGGCTGGCAGCGCCTGCCACGACGGCCGTCATGCCCAGCATCGAGAGTGTGGGCAGATCGAGGTGCCAGGCGATGCCCAGCGGCGGCGGCCAGTTGCCCAAGGCGATGCCGAGGGCCTCCCCGCCCAGCGTCGCCGGCAAGGAGAGTACGAGGCACATCAGCATGGCAGGCAGCCCCAAGGCCACCTGGCGCTTGGGTGAGAGTGCGCCGAGAAAGGCCGCCAGCGAAAGGCCGAGCGGCAGCAGAATCGATGACGGTAGTGCCCAGGCGGCCAGCCCCGTTGCCGTCATTGCGACTCCTCACGCCGTCGTTCGTGGGCACGAATCGTCAACCCCAGTGCCGCGGCCGTGGTGCTCACGGCCACCACGATGCCGGTCAGCACCATCACGTGGGGGACCGGATCGATGCCGGCGTCGGTGCGCGCGAGAGTGACCAGCAGCAGAAAGGTGGCGCTGGCCAGCACGTTGAGCGCCAGAATGCGGCGCAGCAGATCGTCGGTGCGGAACAGACCGATGACGGCCATGCCGCAGAGCAGGGCGGCCACGACGGCATAATAGAGGCTCATCGACCGGGCTCCCCGTACAGGTAGAGGGCCATCAGCATCAGCGCGATCGAGAGTGCCGTGGCGACTTCCACGGCCAGGATCGCCGACTTGACCAGCGCCTGAGGAATCGCCAGGAAGGTACCGGTCAACAGCAGGCCGCCCAGGCCGACGGCGAGAAAGAGTGCCAGCCCCGCAACCAGCAACAGGCGCAGCAGGGGTTTGAAACGGGGCTGCTGCATCCAGCCGACACGATCGGCCAGCAGCAGCAGAATGCCGCCGGCTCCCAGCACCGCGCCGGCCGGGAAGGCGCCGCCCGGGGCATGGGCGCCGCGCCACAGCAGATAGGTGGGAACGAGCAGGAACAGCGGATGCAGCAGGCGCGACAGGGCAGGCAGGCCGGGTAAAGAGGTCGCCGGAGCGAAGGGACGCAGCGCCGGGCCCAGTGACCACACCAGCATCACGGCGCCCAGCATCACTGCCACTTCGAGCAGCGTGTCCAGCGCGCGGATGTTGAGCAGTACGGCAGTCACGGCATGGCTGACGCCGGTGGCGTCCAGCTTGGCCGTCACCTCGGCGGCCAGACCGGGGCGTGGCAGGCGTTGAACGCCCCAGGCCAGCCAGCCGGCGCCGACGCATGCGGCGAAGATGGCCGGGTAGCGCCAGTAGCGGTGCCACTGCTGCGGGTGGGAGCCGACAGCGGCCGCGCTGGGCAGGCGTCCCAGCGCGGTGAGCAGCAGTGCGCCGGTCACGCCGGCGCCGATGGCGGCCTCCGCCAGGGCGATGTCCGGCGCCTCGAGGCGTACCCAGACCAGCGCCATGAGCAGGTTGAAGGCCATGAAGTGCACCACGGCGGCGAAGCGGCGTGGTAGAAACAGCGCCTGCCAGCCGAGCCAGACCAGGCCGGCGGCGAGCAGCAGGTCGAAGCCCAGGGTCAGTGCCGTCATTCGTGCGGTTCCCGGCGCGCCTCCCGGCTTGCGCCCGTGCGGTTCTGCCAGGGACGAATGCCGCAGGCATCGGCCGTCGATGCCACCAGCGTGGCGCCGATGCCGGATGCCAGTAGCACCAGCAGCCATACCAGCATGATCTTGGCCGCCTCGGCCAGGCCCCCGGCCTGCAACGCCAGGCCGGAACAGAGCAGCCCGAGCCCCAGGTTGTCCGCCTTGGTCAGGGCGTGCAGCCGGGTGAAGACATCGGGAAAGCGGATGAAGCCCAGGCTGCCGGTGAGGAAGAACAGGGCGCCGGCGACGATCAGAAGATGGCTTAACGCCTCGTGCCACTCAGTCATGTCTGGCCTCCTCGCGTGCTTCGCCGTCTTCTCTCAGCAGCGTCCAGGTGCGGGTGACGAAGTTGGCCATGGCCACCGCAGCGAGCAGGGCGAACAGCAGCGCAACGTCGATCAGCACCGGCTGGTCGACCAGCGCGCTCAATATCAGCAGCACGGCCACGGTCGTCGTCGTTATCAGCTCCGCGGCGATCATGCGGTCGGCGCTGGTCGGTCCTTGCCAGATACGCCAGGCGCCGACACCGGCATTGGCCAGCAGCAGGACGGCGGCGAACAGATAGATCGGCGTCATGCGGCGCTCTCCTTACGGCGATGGCGGCCACCGAAAAGCGCCTCGACGTGCCTTTCCAGGCGCTGCAGCATGGCGACGATACCGTGCCGATAGTGCAGCACATGCACCTGGAGACGGTCGCTGTCGATGCGTACGGTGAGAGTGCCGGGCAGCAGGTTGATCAAGGTCGCCATGAACAGCCGGCCGGAGGTGTCGTCCAGCCGCTGCCAGCGATGCTCGATGACCCGCGTGTCCAGCTGCATGCGCGGACGACAGGCGAGCCAGGCCACCTCGATACCGCCGCGCAGGCCGAGCCACAGGGCCAGCGTCAGCAGGCGTAGCCAGGCCAGCGGCCGCAGCGGCAGGTCGGGAGTCGGCATCACGAGCGCGGCGACGATGATGGCAGGCATTCCCCAGCGCCAGCTCTCCGCTTCGCCGCCGCCGAGCATCCACCACAGCAAGGCGAGCAGAGCCAGACGACCGGCCCAGCCGCGCCAGTCGCCGAACCTAGTTGGCAGAAGTCGTCGCCTCGTCATGTCGGCCCGAGTGGGTGGCATCCGATCCCTCACGCTTGCGCAGGATGAACTTCTCCAGCTCCACGACCAGGTACAGCACCACGCTGCCGGCCAGGATCACCATCCAGTGGATCGGCGACAGCGCGGCGCTGCCGAATACCGTCTGCATGAAGGGAATGTAGGTCCAACCCAACTGCAGCACGACCAGACCGATGGCGATCCATACCGGGCGGCTGCCGAAGATGCCATGCAGCGAGAGGGTGCTGTTGACCAGGAAGCGGCTGTTGATCAGGTAGGCCGCGCTGCCCATGACCAGCATGTTGACGGCGCCGGAGCGCGCCAGCTCCTCGCTGCCGCCCTGGACCTGCAGGATCCAGCTGAACATGCCGAATACGCCGATCAGCAGCAGGATCGAGACGAATACCACCCGCCACAGCAGGAACAGATCGAGCAGGGCGGCGGATGGATCGCGTGGCTGGCGCTGCATGATATCGTCTTCGGCCTTCTCGAAGGCCAGCGCCAGGCCCAGGGTGACCGCCACCACCATGTTGACCCACAGCGCCTGCAGCGGAGTGACCGGCAGCAGGGTGCCGGCCAGCACGGCGAGCATGATGGCCAGGCCCTGGCCGCCGTTGGTGGGCAGAATGAAGGTCACGGTCTTGCGGATGTTGTCGTAGACCTTGCGCCCCTCCTCGATGGCACCGACGATGGTGGCGAAATTGTCGTCGGCCAGCACCATCTCGGCGGCCTCCTTGGCTGCCTCGGTGCCCTGAATGCCCATGGCGACCCCGACGTCGGCCCGCTTGAGGGCGGGCCCGTCATTGACCCCGTCGCCGGTCATGGCGCAGATGCCGCCCTTGGCCTGCATCGCCTTCACCAGGCGCAGCTTGTGCTCCGGGGCCGCGCGGGCGAAGACGTCGATCTCGAGAATGCACTCCTCGAGCTGCTTGTCGGACATCTCTTCCACCTCGCGGCCGGTCAGGGCGCGGTCGGTGTGGGCGAAGCCGAGCTGCTCGGCAATGGCCTTGGCCGTCACGCCGTGGTCGCCGGTCACCATCACCGGGCGGATGCCTGCCTCGAGGCACTGCTTGACGGCCTCGATGGCGGCCTCACGCGGCGGATCGAGCAGCCCGACCAGACCCAGCAGCACCAGGCCCTGCTCGGCGTCCTCGTCGCTCAGCTCGCCGGAGATGTCGTCGGCTTCCTTCTCCGCCAGCGCCAGCACGCGCAGGCCGCGGGAGGAGAGGTCGTGGATGCGGTCTTCCCACTCCTGCTGATCCAGCTCGCTGTCGCCGTCGGCGCCGCGTACCTTGTGGCACATCTCCAGCAGCCGGTCGGGGGCGCCCTTGACCAGCAGGCGCTTGCCCTCCAGCTCGTTGAGGGTGGCCATGTACTTGCGCTCGGACTCGAAGGGGATGGCATCCTGGCGTGGGTGCTCGTCGCGCAGCTCTCCGGTATCGAAGCCGCCCTTGGCGCCGGCCACCACCAGGGCGCCTTCGGTGGGATCGCCGTGGATCGTCCAGCGCTCGTCCTCCTGGGCCAGCTCGGCGTCGTTGCACAGCACGCCGACCTTGAGGAAGTGGGCCAGCGCGGGATAGTCGTCCAGCGAGATCTCCTCGCCGTGCTCGTCGCTCTCGCGATTCTCAGGGGCGAGGTGCAGCTTGCCTTCCGGGGCGAAGCCGATGCCTGAGAGGCGGAACTCGCCCTCGGGGAGCCAGATCGCCTGGGCCGTCATCTCGTTGCGGGTCAGGGTGCCGGTCTTGTCGGAGAAGATGGTGGAGATGGAGCCCAGGGTCTCGACCGCCGGCAGCCGGCGGATGATGGCGTTGCGCTTGGCCATCACCTGCACGCCCAGCGCCAGGGTGATGGTGACGATGGCCGGCAGGCCCTCCGGAATGGCGGCGACCGCGAGGCCCACCGCGGCCATGAACATGGCGCTGATGGGCTCGCCGTGCAGGACCACGCCGATGGCGGCAGTCAGGGCGGCGGCAGCGAGAATGAAGATCGCCAGCACGCGGCCGGCACGGTCGAGCTGTTGCAGCAGCGGCGTCTTGAGCTGCTCCACGCCGCGCAGCATCTCCGAGATGCGCCCGATCTCGGTTCGGGTACCGGTCTCCACCACCACGCCCTGGGCGGTGCCCTGGACCACGATGGTGCTGGCATAGACCATGGCGCTGCGGTCGCCCAGCTCGGCATCCTCCTCGACGGCAGCGGTCTGCTTGTCCACCGGGGTGGATTCGCCGGTGAGGGCGGCCTCCTCGGTGCGCAGGCGCTTGGCCTCGAGCAGGCGCAGGTCGGCGGGCACGCGATCGCCGCTCTCCAGCATGACGATGTCACCCGGTACCAGCTCCTCGGCGTCGATGGTCTGGCGTTTGCCGCCGCGCAGCACCGAGGCCTGTGGCGAGAGCATGTTGCGTATGCTCTCCAGGGCCTGTTCGGCCTTGCCCTCCTGGATGAAGCCGATCAGCGCGATGATGATCACCACCCCGACGATGGCCAGGGCGTCCAGCATGTGGCCCAGCGCCAGGCTCGCCACCGCCGCCACCAGCAGGATGATCATCAGGATGTTGTTGAACTGTTCGAGCAGGCGCCGCCACCAGGGCCGCCCCTCCTCCTGCTTGAGCTGATTGGGGCCATAGCGCTCGAGGCGTGACTTGGCTTCGTCATCGCTCAGGCCGTCGCGGTTACCGTCGACCTTCTCCAGGGCTTCATCGGGGGGCAGGGCATGCCAGGCGGTGCGGGAGTCGTCTTGGCGATCGGGCATTTCCATATCTCCGAAAGCGGTGTGAATAAGCTCAGATGTAACATATGCGCTGTTGCTGTGCCGTGACCCAGCGCAAGTTACTCACCCCAACTCCTTGTCAGGGATTTGCTCGTGGGGGCGTGGCCACTCTGCCAAATCTGCTAAATCGGCCAAAGTCGCCGCTCGGCTCGCTGCGATGCAGCGACGACAGAGAGCACAGGCTGCCTCCAGTGTAGGACAGCAGCCGGTGAGCGAAACCGTCGCTCTGTTTCGGCGGGTATCCGAATGGTGCTCGGCAACGCCAGCGCTGCCTGGGCTAGAATGGCGGCTCAACGGAACGGAGAACCGATGACTTCGACGATCTCGCGCTGCCCCTGCGGCAGCGGACTGCCGCTCGATGCCTGCTGCGGCCGCTTTCATGCCGGCGAGGCGGCGCCGACCCCCGAGGCGCTGATGCGCTCCCGCTTCAGTGCCTTCGCCCTGGGGCTCGACGATTACCTGCTGGCGACCTGGCACGCCAGCACTCGCCCGGCGGACCTGAACCGGGACGAGGCCACCCACTGGATACGGCTCGAGGTGCTCGATCACGGCGCGGCGGGCGAGCGTGGGCATGTGCATTTTCGCGCCACCTTCCGCGAAGGCAGGCGCTGGGGCGTGCTGGAGGAGAACTCGCGCTTCGTGCACGAGGCGGGCCGCTGGTTCTATGTCGACGGCGAGCCCAGCCTGGAGCGCCTCAAGCCCGGCCGCAACGACCCTTGTCCCTGCGGCAGCGGGCGCAAGTTCAAGAGCTGCTGCGGGCTGGGCTGAGCTTCAACGAAAGCCCTGTCACAGCACCATGGCGGCCAGCCAGCCGAAGGCGATCAGCGGCACGTTGTAGTGCAGGAAGGTCGGCACCACGGTATCCCAGATATGGTCGTGCTGACCGTCGGCGTTGAGCCCGGCGGTGGGGCCCAGGGTCGAGTCGGAGGCCGGTGAGCCGGCATCGCCCAGCGCCGCGGCGGTACCCACCAGAGCCACGGTGGCCATGGGCGAGAAGCCGAAGCTGAGTGCCAGCGGCACGTAGAGCGAGGCGATGATCGGCACGGTGGAGAAAGACGAGCCGATACCCATGGTGATGAACAGGCCGACCAGCAGCATGATCAGCGCCGCCAGGCCCTTGTTGTCGCCGATCAGCTCCGCCGAGCCCGCCACCAGCGCGGGCACCTCGCCGGTGGCCTGCATCACCCCGGCGAAGCCCGCCGCGCTGATCATGATGAAGCCCACCAGCGCCATCATGCGCATGCCTTCGGTGAAGATGTCGTCCTGTTCGTGCCAGCGGAACACGCCGCTGACCGAGAGCAGGGCGAAACCGAACAGCCCGCCCAGCACCATCGAACCCGAGAGCAGCTGGATCGCCACGGTGCCCACCAGTGCGGCGCCGAGCACCGCCATCTGCCACGGCGCCAGGTGCTTGGCCGCCTCGGCGGGTGTCTCGTCGCCGTGAGCCAGGTCGCGGTCCTCGTAGTGGCGCGGCCGGCGGTAGCTGAACAGCACGGCGACGGCGAGCCCCAGCGCCATGCCGCCGATGGGCATCAGCATGGCCATCGGCACCATGCCGCGGGTGACCTCCAGGCCCAGTTCGGCGCCGCTCTCGTTGAGATTGGCCAGCAGGATGTCGTTGAGGAAGATCGCGCCGAAGCCCACCGGCAGCAGCATGTAGGGCGCGGTGATGCCGAAGGTGATGACGCAGGCCGCCACGCGACGATCCAGGCGCAGGTGGTTCATCAGCTTGAGCAGCGGCGGCACCAGCACCGGGATGAAGGCGATGTGCACCGGGATCAGGTTCTGCGAGCTCACCGCCGCGGCGAGCAGGGCGCCGATCAGGGTGAAGGCGACCCAGCGGCGGCTCGACGGTTGGTCGTCCAGGTGCAGGCCGCGAATGGCGCGGTCTGCCAGCAGCTCGGTAACGCCCGAACGCGAAAGGGCCACGGCGAAGGCGCCCAGCACGGCGTAGGAGAGCGCGATGGTGGCACCGTTGCCGAGCCCCTGGTTGAAGGCGTCCATGATGTCGCCGATGGGCATGCCGGCGACCAGGCCACCCACCAGGCTGGCGACGATCAGGGCGAAGACGACGGAGACGCGGGCGAGACTGAGGGTGACCATGACCAGGATGGCCAGAACGATGGCATTCATGACGGCTCTCGAGCTGGAGGATCGGACCGAAGCGAAACGGATGGGCGAAAGAAAACCCCGGCTTGGCAGGCCGGGGTGGCATATCTTACCTCAATGGGGCGGCCGGGTCAGTGGCTGGGCAGCAGCTCCACCGGCACCAACGCATTGAGCACCCGCGAAGTGAGCAGGCGGGTGGCGCTCTCGATGTCGGGAGCGAAGAAGCGGTCGCGGTCGTAGTAGTCGACCTGGCCGCGCAGTGCCTTCCTGGCCTGCTCGAGGCGTGGCGTGCTGGTCAGGCGATGGCCGCTGCCGTCGACGCGGAAATCGAGCCCCTGCAGGCCGCCAGCCACTCGATGGCCAGGATGCCGCGCACGTTGTCGGCCATCTCCCACAGCCGCTTGCCGGCGGCCGGCGCCATGGAGACGTGATCTTCCTGGTTGGCCGAGGTGGGCAGGCTGTCGACGCTGTGCGGATGGGCCAGGGCCTTGTTCTCGCTGGCCAGCGCCGCGGCCGTGACCTGGGCGATCATGAAGCCGGAGTTGACCCCGCCGTTCTCCACCAGGAACGGCGGCAGCTGCGACATGTGGGTGTCCATCATCAGCGAGACGCGGCGCTCGGTGAGCGAGCCGATCTCGGCCAGGGCCAGGGCCAGGTTGTCGGCGGCCATGGCCACGGGTTCGGCGTGGAAGTTGCCGCCGGAGAGGATGTCGCCCTCGTCGCTGAACACCAGCGGGTTGTCCGATACCGCGTTGACCTCCACGGCCAGCACCTCGGCGGCCTGGCGGATCTGGGTCAGTACGGCGCCCATTACCTGGGGCTGGCAGCGCAGCGAGTAGGGGTCCTGCACCTTGTCGCAGTGGGCGTGGGAATCGCTGATCTCGCTGCGTTCACCGAGCAGATGGCGGTAGGCGGCGGCGGCATCGATCTGGCCGCGCTGGCCGCGGGCGTCGTGGATGCGGGCATCGAAGGGCGAGCGTGAGCTGAGCGTGGCTTCCACCGTCAGGGCGCCGCACACCGTGGCGGCGGCAAACAGGTCTTCGGCCTCGAACAAGCCTTTCAGGGCGTAGGCGGTGGAGACCTGAGTGCCGTTGAGCAGCGCCAGGCCCTCCTTGGGCGCGAGCCGCAGCGGCTGGAGCCCGGCGATCTCGAGGGCCTGACGGGCAGGAATCCATTCGCCGCGATGGCGTGCCTTGCCTTCGCCGAGCAGCACCACGCTCATGTGGGCGAGCGGCGCCAGGTCGCCGGAGGCGCCCACGGAGCCCTTGAGCGGGATGTGCGGGTAGACCTCGGCGTTGACCAGGGCGAGCAGGGCGTCGAGCACTTCGCGGCGGATGCCGGAGAAGCCGCGCGCCAGGCTGTTGACCTTGAGCACCATGATCAGGCGCACCAGGGCGTCTTCCATGGGCTCGCCCACGCCGGTGGCGTGGGACAGCACCAGCGAGCGCTGCAGCTCTTCCAGGTTTTCATGGTCGATGCGGGTCTGGGCCAGAAGGCCGAAGCCGGTATTGATGCCGTAGACGGTGCGGTCCTCGGCGACGACACGATTGACGCAGTCGACGCCGCGCTGGATGGCGGCGTCGGCGCTGTCGGGCAGCGTCACGCGCAGCGGCGCCTCGAAGACCTGGCGCGCCTGCGCCAGGGTCATCTTGCCGGGTCGAATGTCGAGATGGGTCATGAATGGCTCCTTTATTTATCGAGCATCGGCAGATCCAACCCATTTTCCCGGGCGCACTGCTTGGCGATATCGTACCCGGCATCGGCGTGGCGCATCACCCCGGTGCCCGGGTCGTTGCGCAGCACCCGGCCCAGGCGGGCGTGGGCGTCGTCCGTGCCGTCGGCGACGATCACCACCCCGGCGTGCTGGGAGAAGCCCATGCCCACGCCGCCGCCGTGATGCAGCGAGACCCAGGTGGCGCCGCCGGCGGTATTGAGCAGGGCGTTGAGCAGCGGCCAGTCGGAAACGGCGTCGGAGCCGTCCATCATGGCCTCGGTCTCACGGTTGGGGCTGGCCACCGAGCCGGAGTCGAGGTGGTCGCGGCCGATGACCACGGGGGCCTTGAGCTCGCCGTTCTTGACCATCTCGTTGAAGGCCTGGCCGAGGCGGGCGCGATCCTTGAGGCCGACCCAGCAGATGCGCGCCGGCAGCCCCTGGAAGCTGATGCGCTCGCGGGCCATGTCGAGCCAGCGGTGCAGGTGCGGGTCGTCGGGGATCAGTTCCTTGACCTTCTGGTCGGTCTTGTAGATGTCTTCCGGATCGCCGGAGAGCGCGGCCCAGCGGAACGGGCCGATGCCCTGGCAGAACAGCGGACGAATGTAGGCCGGGACGAAGCCGGGAAAGTCGAAGGCGTTGGCCACGCCCTCTTCCTTGGCCATCTGGCGGATGTTGTTGCCGTAGTCGAAGGTGGGCACGCCCATCTGCTGGAAGTCGAGCATGGCCTGCACGTGCACCGCCATGGACTGCTTGGCGGCCTTGACCACCGCTTCGGGCTCGCGCTTGCCGCGGGCCACGTACTCGTCCCAACTCCAGCCCGACGGCAGGTAGCCGTGCAGCGGGTCGTGGGCGCTGGTCTGGTCGGTGACCATGTCCGGCCGTACGCCGCGCTTGACCAGTTCCGGCAGCACGTCGGCGGCGTTGGCGCACAGGCCGATGGAGACCGCCTTGCCCTCGGCGGTGTAGCGCTCGAGGCGCGCCAGGGCGTCGTCGAGGTCATCGGCCTGCTCGTCCAGGTAGCGGGTGCGCAGGCGAAAGTCGATGCGCGACTGCTGGCATTCGATGTTCAGCGAGCTGGCGCCGGCCAGGCTTGCCGCCAGCGGCTGGGCGCCACCCATGCCGCCGAGCCCGGCGGTGAGGATCCAGCGGCCGGTGAGGTCGCCGCCGTAGTGCTGGCGCCCGGCCTCGACGAAGGTTTCATAGGTGCCCTGAACGATGCCCTGTGAGCCGATGTAGATCCACGAGCCGGCGGTCATCTGGCCGTACATCATCAGGCCCTTGCGGTCGAGCTCGTTGAAGTGCTCCCAGTTGGCCCAGGCCGGCACCAGGTTGGAGTTGGCCAGCAGCACCCGCGGGGCGTCCTTGTGGGTCTCGAACACGCCCACCGGCTTGCCCGACTGGATCAGCAGGGTCTGGTTGTCCTCCAGGCGCTTGAGGGTCGCGACGATGGTGTCGTAGCACTGCCAGTCGCGGGCGGCGCGGCCGATGCCGCCGTAGACCACCAGGTCCTCGGGGCGCTCGGCCACGTCGGGGTGGAGGTTGTTCATCAGCATGCGCATAGGCGCTTCGGTGAGCCAGCTCTTGCAGCTGAGCTCGCTGCCGGTGGGCGCGGCGATACGGCGGCTGGCGTCGTGGCGGGGATCGGCAGGCGTGGTATGGCTATTCATCGTCGTGTTCTCTCTGGTGTTGCAAATCGTTGTGGGTCGGTTCAGGTATCCAGCGTCAGCCGGTGGATCAGGCGTGCCGCGGCCTTGGCGGTGCGGCCGTCGATGTCGAAGCTCGGGTTGAGTTCGGCGACGTCGGCCAGGCGCAGCTTGCCGCTGTCGCGGACGGCCTCGAGCAGCGGTTCGATCAGCGCCAGGGGCACGCCGCGGGCGGCGGGGGCGCTCACTCCCGGCGCCTCGGCGGCGGGCAGCACGTCGAGATCGATGCTGAGGTAGAGGTGGTCGCAGCGCGCCATGAAGCGCTGCAGGTCGCGCACGATGGCGTCGAGGCGCAGGGCATCGATCTCGTGGTCCTCGCGCACCAGCACGTTCAGCTCGCTGGCCCGGGTGAACAGGGCGCGGGTATTGCTGGCCCGGCTCACGCCCAGGCAGGCGTAGCGGAACGGCCAGTCGCGGGCGCGGCACTCGGCGGCGATCTGGGCGAAGGGCGTGCCGGAGGAGCGCACGTGGGTCGGGTCGCGCAGATCGAAGTGGGCATCGAGGTTGATAATGCCGATCCGCGGGTGGGTCTCGCCTTGAGCCTCGAAGTGACTCGCCAGGCCCGACCAGCTGCCGAAGGCCACTTCGTGGCCGCCGCCCAGCACCAGCGGTAGGTGGCCGCGAGCGAGCAGGCTGGCGATGCGCTCTGCCAGGCGCTGCTGTGCCGCTTCCAGGTCGTCGTTGCCGTGGCAGCTGACGTCGCCGGCATCGAACACCGGGGCGCTGCGATGCCAGGCCAGCGGTGCCAGTGCGCGGCGAATGGCCCGTGGGCCTTCGGCGGCACCCACGCGGCCCTGGTTGCGCGCCACGCCGGCATCGGAGGCGAAGCCGACCAGGGCGGCGCCAGGGGCGCTGTCCGGTCTCACCGGGGTGATCACCTGGTGCCAGCGCAGGCTGTCGGGTTCCGGGTCTTCGCGGCCGGCCCAGGGAGACATATCGATGGCGTCAAAATAAATGGAGTTCATATCTTCCTCCTTAGGCCGGGGCTACCCCGGGAGCAGCCAACGCGAAGACGCTGTGAACCCATCCCTGGGCGCTCGACTTTTTCCTGAGGCGCTGCGCTATCCTGCTTCGCTTGCAGGACCGGTGAAGGCCATCCATGGCCTTCCCGTTCGGAGACATGCTCCTCACCCCTGCAAAAGACGCTTCGCTTTTGGCTGCACCCGGCGCTCCTCGATTAGCCATGGGTTATCTCTCCGCTGAACATCCGCTGGCGCAAGCGGCCGGGCTGTACGGCGTAGGCCAGCTCGGCGGGCGAGCCGACGTCCCACAGGCACAGGTCCGCCGGTGCGCCCGGGACGATGCGCCCCAGTTGCCGGGTGTGCAGGCCCAGCGCCCGGGCGCCGTGGGCGGTCATGCCGGCCAGGGCCTCGCGCGGCGTCAGGCGGAACAGGGTGCAGGCGAAGTTCAGCATCAATGTCGGCATGAACAGCGGCGAGCTGCCGGGGTTGGCATCGGTGGCGATGGCCATGGGCACGCCGGCCTCGCGCAGCGCGGCGATGGGCGGCAGCTGTGTCTCACGCAGGGTGTGGAAGGCGCCGGGCAGCAGCACCGCGACGCTGCCGGCCTCGCGCAGGGCATTGACGCCTTGCTCGTCGAGATATTCGATGTGATCGGCGGAAAGTGCGCCATGCCGGGCCGCCATGGCGCTGCCACCCAGGTTCGAGAGTTGCTCGGCATGGGCCTTGATCGGCAGGCCGTGGGCTTCGGCGGCCTCGAAGACGCGTTCGCACTGGGCCACCGAGAAGGCGATCTTCTCGCAGAACACGTCCACCGCATCGGCCAGTCCTTCGGCGGCGGCGGCGGGGATCATCTCGCGGCACACCAGCTCGATGTAGCCGTCGCTGTCGTCCTTGTACTCCGGTGGCAGGGCGTGGGCCCCCAGCAGGGTGGTCACCACTCGCACCGGCAGCGTCTCGCCGAGGCGGCGCGCCACGCGCAGCATCTTCAGCTCGTCGGCCACGCTCAGACCGTAGCCGGACTTGATCTCCACCGTGGTCACGCCTTCGCGCATCAGCGCTTCCAGGCGCGGCCTGGCCAGGCTGAACAGCTGCGCTTCGCTGGCTTCCCGGGTGGCACGCACGGTACTGAGGATGCCGCCGCCGCGGCGGGCGATCTCCTCGTAGCTGGCGCCCTCGAGACGGCGTTCGAATTCGTCGGCCCGTGAGCCGCCGAATACCAGATGGGTGTGACAGTCGACCAGACCGGGGGTCATTACGCCGCCTTGGCCGAGGGGCTGGCAGTCGGCGGTCTCGTTCGGGTCGAGCTCACGCATGGGCACGACACGCTCGATGGTGTCGCCCGCCACGATCACCGCCATCGGTTCGGGCAGGGTGTCGTGACCGTCGAAGAGCGTGACGTCATGCCAGACGAGGCGCGGCTGGGAGGTGGCAGACATAGGGGCTCCTGAGGGCTGACGATTTATTGTATATACATTTAAATCGTCATCGGCCGGAGGTCAAGGGCAAGCGGTGAATAGTTTGCCCCGGATTCCTGACTGCACGCCTCGTTTACAGGCTAACTGCCTATTTCTCCTAAGGATGGCTTCACCAGGGGTGGCGGCGTTCGGTGTCGTCGCTTGTTTCGCGTTAGACTAAAGACGTAGGTGCTTGCGTCGCTTCGGCATGGCGCCTTTGTCGAACGTATTGTATATACAATAAGGTGTCACGCATCAATCACAAGACGAGGACGACACCCATGGCGATTCCGGACCCGGCCACCCGGGGCGTGAGCGGTTTCAACTGGCTCACCGTGGCCAAGCTGTTCGTTCCCAGCGCGCTGGGGATTCTGATCTTCTTCATTCCCGTCACCCTGGGTGGCAGGAACACCATCCTGCTGGACCACATGGTGACCGGGGCACGGGAGCTGCTGGGCGAGGCGGCGGCGTTCTACGCGCTGGCATTGATCGTGGCCGGGGCGGCTTACCCGTTGTGGAAGGGCACCTGGCGGCGCAGTCTCACCGACCGTATCTTCACCGTACTGAAGCTGGCCGGCGTCGCCGTGGCCGTGATGGCGATGACCGGCTGGGGGCCGGGGCTGCTGCACGAGCCGGACATGCTGCCGTTCCTGTTCAACCGGCTGGTGATACCGGTAGGGCTGATCGTGCCCATCGGCGCGGTGTTCCTGGCCCTGCTGATCAGCTACGGCCTGCTGGAGCTGATCGGCGTGCTGCTGCAGCCGGTCATGCGACCCATCTGGCGCACACCGGGGCGCAGCGCCATCGATGCCGTGGCCTCGTTCGTTGGCAGCTACTCCATCGGCCTGCTGATCACCAACCGGGTCTATCAGGCGGGGCAGTACTCGGCGCGGGAGGCGGCGATCATCGCCACCGGCTTCTCCACGGTGTCGGCTACCTTCATGATCATCGTGGCACGCACGCTGGATCTGATGAGCGTGTGGAACCTCTATTTCTGGCTGACGCTAGTGATCACCTTTGCCGTCACCGCCGTGACCGTTCGCCTGCCGCCGCTGTCGCAGATGAACAATGAGCGCAGCGATGGCGAGCCCGAGGCGATACCCGGCAAGCGGCTGAACACGGCATGGCGGGCCGGGCTGGAGGTGGCGGCTCAGGCGCCGGGGCTGCACCGCAGCGTGGCGCTGAACGTACGCGAAGGGCTGTTGATGGCGATCAGTATCCTGCCGTCGATCATGTCGGTGGGGCTGCTCGGCCTGCTGGCCGCCAAGTACACGCCGCTGTTCGAGTGGCTGGGTCTGCTGTTCTATCCCTTCGTGGCGATCTGGGGACTGGAGGACGGCATGGCGCTGGCCCAGGCATCCGCCGCCGGGCTGGCCGAAATGTTCCTGCCGGCGCTGCTGATGGCCGAGGCCGAGTTCGTCGCCCGCTTCGCGGCGGGTGTGGTGTCGGTCTCCGCGGTGCTGTTCTTCTCCGCTTCGATTCCCTGCATCCTGGCCACCAGCATTCCGCTCTCGGTAGGGCGCATCGTGGTGGTGTGGTTCATTCGCGTGGCACTCAGCCTGATGCTGGCCGTGCCGGCCGGCTATCTGGCCCAGGCGCTGAGCGGGGCCTGAGGTTTCCCATCGCGCAATAGCGCTCACCACCGCTGAGCGAGGCCGGCAAACACCGGTCTCGCTCAGTGTCGTCTCACGATACCGGGCTCAGCTGGCGCGGCGAGAGAGCGCCGAGCGCAGCTTGTAGCGGTCGCCGGGATGGATCAGGCGGGCATAGCTGATCAGATGCTCGCCCGACCAGGTGCGCCGGATCATGCTCAGGCAGGGCTGCGTGGCATCCATTTCGAGCCGTTCGGCGGTGGTGGCGTCGACCCGCACCGCCTCGACCACGTGCTCCACGTCGGTGATCGGGCAGGCCGCCACCAGCACTTCGTTGGGGGTATGGCGATGGAAGTCGGTTTCCAGATAGTCCGGCACCCAGCGCGGATTGACGAAGCGGTCCTCGAGCTGAATGGGCACGCCGTTCTCACGGTGGACGATACGCGTGTGGAACACCCGCGTGCCCAGGCGCACGCCCAGTCGCAGTGCCACTTCGTCGTCGGCGGCGATGGCCTCGGCCAGCAGCACGTCGCACTCGTAACGGTGGCCGCGGCCACGAACCTCCTCGGCAATGTTGTGCACGTCGACCAGTGACGACTCCGCCTTGCGGTCGGTGACGAAGGTGCCGAGCCCGGGTTGGCGGGTCAGGTAGCCCTGTTGCACGAGGTCGCGGATCGCCTTGTTGGCGGTCATGCGGCTGACGCCGAAGTCACGCGCCAGCTGTTCTTCGGGGGGGATCTGATGATGTGCCGGCCAGGTGCCGCTCCGTATCTTTTCCAGCAGATGCTGCTGAATCTGCAGATAGAGTGGAATCGTGCTGCCCATGCTGAGCTGAGTCCTTTCTGGCGAGGTAATTGTCTATACACGCAGTCTACCCGGATGTCGGGCGCAAGGCACCCTGCCGTCAGGGCGTCAGTAGCGCTGCCAGGCGGGCCGCTTGCGCCGGAGAACATGCGTCGTCAAAAGGAACTTGCCCAGAGAGACAATTTGGACAACTTTAATAAAGGAAATACCCAACGGATCGGGTCAACTAAAGACGCCGTGATGTGTTAGGGAATAATTAATTAAGGAAAATACGTTACACACTGGAAGTGTGCCGCACAATTGAATGTGGCCCCCAATCGCGCTGCGTCTCCCCTGACATTAATAATAGAGGAGGGCATGCCATGCAGCGCCTCTACTTCCTAACCCCTGATCTGCCTACTACCGTCAACGTCGCTCATGAGCTCACCGATCTGGGCCTGACCGACAAGGAAGTTCATGTCACCGGCCGTGACTGGCTGAAACTCAAGGAGCACGGCATCAACTGCGCCACGCTGCTGCAGACTTCGGACGTGGCACACGCCGCCGTGCGCGGCCTGTTGTTCGGCATTCCGCTGGGGTGCGTACTCGGGGTGGTGGTCTACTACTTCCTGGGTGATGGCTTCACCAATGCCGGTATTGCCACCACGATCATCGGCATGGGCATCTTTGGCGGCTTGTTCGGTATCTGGACCAGCACCATGGTCGGCGTGTCGGTGCACGACGTGAAGGTCGACAAGTACGAGGATGAGATCGAACACGGGGCATATCTGATGATGGTCGACGTCCCCAACGAGCGCGAATCGATGGTCTACACGGCGATTCATCGTCATCATCCCGAAGTCATCATCGACAAGGTCACACCGGAAGAGCGTCGGCATCATTGCGGGACCGGTATCTAGGCCTGCGCGTCGCCGTCGTCGTCGATCCTGCTGTTTGCCAGGATCCTGCTCTTTACCTGGAGGAAGGAGAGAGCCATGGCAATTGCGGTTGCGGTCATCGTACTGGCAGTGGGGTCAGTACTGTTCTTCTTCCTCAGCCCCTGGTATCTCACCCCGTTGGCCTCCAACTGGGGAACGATCGACGACACCATCACGATCACCCTCTGGGTGACCGGGGCGGTCTTTCTGGCCGTCAATCTGTTCCTGGCCTATGTGGTCGTCCGCTACCGGTTCAACAAGCGCCGGCGTTCCCAGTACGACCCGGAGAACAAGTCGCTCGAGCTATGGCTGACCGGGTTGACCACGCTGGGGATCGCCGGCCTGCTGGCGCCAGGGCTGCTGGTCTGGGGTTCCTTCGTTTCGCCGCCGCAAGAAGCCCACCAGGTCGAGGTGGTGGGGCAGCAATGGCACTGGAGCTTTCGCTTTCCCGGTGAGGATGGCCGCTTCGGTGCCGCTCACAATCGCTTCATCGACGAGCGCAACCCTTTCGGCATGGTCGACGACCCCGCCGGCCAGGACGACATCCTGATCACGTCGCCGCACCTGGTGCTGCCGGTGGACCGTCCGGTCAAGATGGTGCTGCGCTCCAAGGACGTGCTGCACAACGTCAAGGTGGCCAACTTCCGGGCCAAGATGGACATGGTGCCGGGCCAGACCTCCTACTTCTGGTTCACTCCCACCGTGGTGGGTGAGTACGAGATCGTCTGCGCCCAACTGTGCGGTATCGCCCATTTCGCCATGCGCGGGCGTATCGAAGTGGTCGAGCAGGAGGTCTTCGACGCCTGGCTCAGCGAGCAGCCCACCTATGCCGAACTTGCCCAACTGGCACCGGGCGACCCGGAGGCGGGGGCAGAGCGCTATGCCACCTGCGCCGCCTGTCATGGCGCCGAGGGCCAGGGCAATGCGGCGCTCAATGCGCCGAAGCTTGCCGGGATGGATGCCTGGTACCTCGAGCGCCAGCTCGCACTGTTCCGTTCCGGTGCCCGCGGCAGCCATGAGGACGATACCTATGGCCAGCAGATGCGGCCGTTCGCCACCATGCTGCCCGACCGTCAGGCCATCGTCGACGTGTCGGCCTTCATCGAGACCCTTCCCGACCAAGCCGTAGAGACCAGCCTGGCCGGCGGCGATCCCGAGCGCGGCGCGCGGCGCTATCGTACCTGCGCCAACTGCCATGGGCAGCAGGGCGAGGGTATCCGGGCCACCAATGGGCCGCGCCTGGCGGGCTTGCCGGACTGGTATCTGGAGCGGCAGCTGCAGAATTTCCGCCACGGGGTGCGTGGGCGGCACCGCGAGGACCCTTATGGCAACCAGATGATCGAGATGGCCCAGGTGCTGGTCGACGACCGGGCGGTCCGCGACGTGGTGGCGTATATCACGACCCTGCCGCAGCCCAGGGTGGACATGGCGGCGGTCAACCCAGGCGGTGTGGAGGAGTGAGTCATGGCGGAACCCGGACATCACGGAGTGCCTCATGCCCAAGCGGGCGAGTTCGACAATGTGGAGCTGGTTCACCCCAAGTCCTTCATTGGCAAGTACGTGTGGAGCCAGG
Source organism: Billgrantia desiderata (assembly GCF_900108215.1). Taxonomy (NCBI): domain Bacteria; kingdom Pseudomonadati; phylum Pseudomonadota; class Gammaproteobacteria; order Oceanospirillales; family Halomonadaceae; genus Billgrantia; species Billgrantia desiderata. The sequence continues at coordinate 183,020 of NZ_FNVC01000001.1, forward strand.
ATGCCAAGGTGATCGCCATCCAGTACGGCCTGACTGCCATTGCCATCGGGCTGGTGGCATTGGTGCTGTCGATCCTGATGCGCTTGCAACTGGGCTTTCCCAACACCTTTGCGCTGATCGATCCATCGAGTTATCTGCAGTACGTCACCATGCACGGCATGATCATGGTGGTCTATCTCCTCACCGCACTCTTCCTGGGCGCCTTCGGCAACTACCTGATCCCCTTGATGTGCGGTGCGCGGGACATGGCCTTTCCCTATCTCAACATGCTGAGCTACTGGTTCTACCTGGCGGCGGTGCTGATTCTGGTGGCCAGCTTCTTCGTGCCCGGCGGAGCCACGGGCGCGGGCTGGACGCTGTATCCGCCCCAGGCGATCAGTCCCGGCACCCCGGGGATCGACGGCGGCATTCTGCTGATGCTGGCATCGCTGGGAGTGTTCATCGCCGGTTTCACCATGGGCGGGCTCAATTACGTGGTCACGGTGCTGCAGGCGCGCACCCGCGGCATGACGCTGATGCGCCTGCCGTTGACCATCTGGGGCATCTTCATGGCCACGGTGATGGCGCTGCTGGCCTTTCCGGCGCTGCTGGTGGCGATCCTGATGATGCTCTGCGACATGCTGCTGGGCACCAGCTTCTTCATGCCCGAGATGCTCAACCTCGGCGAGCAGTCCACCCACGCCGGTGGCAGCCCCTTGCTCTATCAGCATCTGTTCTGGTTCTTCGGCCATCCTGAGGTCTACATCGTCGCGCTGCCGGCCTTCGGCATCGTCTCCGACATCCTCGCCACCCACGCGCGCAAGAACATCTTCGGCTACCGCATGATGGTGTGGGCGATCATCATCATCGGCGTGCTCAGCTTCGTGGTCTGGGCTCACCACATGTTCATCAGCGGCATGAATCCCTACTTCGGCTTCCTGTTCGCCACCACCACGCTGATCATCGCGGTGCCTACGGCGATCAAGGTCTACAACTGGGTACTCACGCTGTGGCGCGGCAACATTCGCATGACGGTGCCGATGCTGTTCGCCATCGGTTTCATCTTCACCTTCGTCAACGGTGGGCTCAGCGGGCTGTTCCTGGGCAACGTCACCGTCGACGTGCCGCTGGCGGACACCTACTTCGTGGTCGGCCATTTCCACATGGTGATGGCGGTGGCACCGGTGCTGGTGGTGTTCGGCGCGATGTATCACTGGTACCCCAAGATCACCGGGCGCATGCTCGACGACACCCTGGGCAAGATCCACTTCTGGGTCACCTTCCTGGGCACCTACGCCATCTTCTATCCGATGCATTTCATGGGCTTTGCCGGCGTGCCGCGCCGTTACTACGGCTACGGCGAGACCGCCTACATTCCCGATTCGATCCAGACCCTCAATGCCTTCATGAGCGTGGCGGCAATCATCGTCGCGCTGGTGCAACTGGTGTTCTTCTACAACCTGGTGCGCAGCTATTTCCGCGGCCGCGAAGCGGGGCCCAATCCCTGGCAGGCGACCACCCTCGAGTGGCAGACGGAGCACACCCCGCCACGTCACGGCAATTTCGGCGCCGAGCTGCCGGTGGTCTATCGCTGGGCCTACGACTACGGCGTGCCTGGCGCCAAGCATGACTTCATTCCTCAGAACATGCCGCCCGACGAGGTCGAGAAGGTCGATCCGATGAGCCAGGAGGCGGCGCAAGGGAGGCTGCCGACATGACGGTGACGCTGGTGTTTCTGGCCGTGATGATGGCGCTGTTCGGCGGCTGGCTGTTCAGTCATTCGATCAACGTGCGCCCTTGGGAGGCGCAGGGGGCCGGTGCGCCGCGCAGCCAACTGCCGCCAGCGTTGACCGCTCCGCGCGTCGGCCTGGCGGTGTTCCTGGCGGTGGCCACCTCGCTGTTCGCCTTGACCATCAGCGCCTACCTGATGCGGCAGGAGATGGGCCACGACTGGCGCTCGCTGGCGGTGCCCGGCCTGCTGTGGTGGAACAGCGTCTGTCTGGTGCTCGGCAGCGTGGCGCTGCAGTCCGCCTGGCAGGCCGCACGTCGTGACAATGCAGCGCGGCTGCGGCGGGACCTGCTGCTGGGCGGCGGTTTCACCATCGTGTTCATTCTGGGCCAGGCGCTGGCCTGGTGGCAGTTGCAGGCCCGGGGCATCTACCTGGCCGCCAACCCGGCCAATGCCTTCTTCTTCCTGCTCACGGCGCTGCACGTGCTGCACCTGCTGGGTGGGCTGTTCGCCTGGTCGCGCAGCCTGTTCCGCCTGCAGCGGGGGGCCACACCGCGGGAGATGCTGCCCAGCGTCGAACTGTGTGCGCTGTACTGGCATTTCCTGCTGCTGGTGTGGGGAGTTCTCTTCGCGCTGCTGCTGACCACATGAGGACTGGATCATGGCCAATCCGCATCCCGGCAGTCCGCTGTCGCCAGAAGAGATAAGCCGTCCGACGCCTCAGGCGGGCATGTCCGGCCTGGTCAACGACTGGGCGGCGGAGCGCCGTGTGTTCGACATGCCCTGGGGCAAGACGATGATGTGGCTGTTCATCCTCAGCGACGTCTTCATCTTCGCCTGTTTCCTGGTCGGCTACATGGTGTTGCGCATATCGACCGTGGAGCCCTGGCCGGATGCCAGCGAAGTGTTCGCTCTCACCGTGGCTGGCCAGTCGATCCCGCTGCTGCTGATCGCCATCATGACCTTCATCCTGATCTCGAGCAGCGGCACCATGGCCCTGGCGGTGAAGTACGGCTATGCCAAAGACCGCCGCCGAACGGCTGCGCTGCTGCTGATCACGGCGCTGCTCGGGGCGGTCTTCGTCGGTATGCAGGCCTTCGAGTGGACCATTCTCATCGGCGAGGGCGTCCGCCCCTGGGAGAATCCCTGGGGAGCGGCGCAGTTCGGTGCGGTGTTCTTCCTGATCACCGGTTTTCACGGTACCCATGTCACCATCGGGGTCATCTTCATCGTGATCATGGCGGTCAAGGTCATGCGCGGCTCCCTGGAGGGCAGCCGTCCCGGCTTTCTCACCGGCCGCAAGGGCAACTACGGGATGATCGAGAGCCTGGGGCTCTACTGGCATTTCGTCGACCTGGTGTGGGTCTTCATCTTCGCGTTCTTCTATCTGTGGTAGGGGGGGGCACCATGGACCAAGGCAGCCATCAACAGCCCGCACTGCGCGTCTACCTGCGCGTATGGATCTGGCTGTTCGTGCTCAGCGTATTGTCGTATCTGGTGGATCTCTCGGGGCTCGAAGGCCTGCCCAAATGGGGGCTGATCACGCTGTTCATGCTGCTCAAGGCCGGGCTGATCGTGGCCTTCTTCATGCATATGGCCTGGGAGCGTCTGTCCATCGTCTACACGGTGCTGGTGCCGCCGGCGGTGCTGCTGTTCCTGGCCGCCCTGATGGCGCTGGAAGCCGACTACACGCTGACTTCGCGTCTGGGTATCTTCGCCAACTGATGATGCAAGGGCGGCGCCCACCGAGCGTGACGAGCCGCGCTCGGTGGGCGCCGCTTGCCTGTGCCTTGCTGTCCGGCTGGACGCCATGCGGCAGCCATTGCACAGTAGGGGCCTGACATGACGCATCGGGAGGCCGCGTGAAGCTCGTCATCGGTAACAAGAACTACTCTTCATGGTCGCTCAGGCCCTGGTTGCTGCTGCGCATGCACGGCCTGCCGTTCGAGGAAGTCCGCATCCCCCTGTCGCAGGACACGACCCGGGAGGCGCTGGCCGCTCACACCCAGGCGGGCAAGGTGCCGGTATTGCACGATGGCGACCTGACCGTATGGGACTCGCTGGCGATCTGCGAGTACCTTTCCGAGTGCTACCTGTCGGGGGCCGGCTGGCCAGCGTCGCGGCATGAGCGAGCCGAAGCACGCGCACTCAGCGCCGAGATGCATGCCGGCTTCGTCGAGCTGCGAACGTGCATGCCGATGAACTGCCGTGCCAGTGGGCGACGGGTGCCGATCAGCGAGACCCTCGAGGCCGAGATCAAGCGCATCGAGCAGATCTGGACGCAGGGCTGCGAGCGCTACGGGCACCGCGGACCCTGGCTGTTCGGCGAGTTCTCCATCGCCGACTGCATGTTCGCACCGGTGGCGTTTCGTTTTGCCAGCTACGGTGTGAAGCTCTCGGCGCCTGCCGAAACCTACCGCCAGACGCTGCTGCGCTCGGCGCCGATGCAGCAGTGGGCCGAGCAGGCCAAGGCGGAGCCCGAAGTGATCGAGAGCGCCGAGGTGGGGATCAACTGAGCGAAGAGGAGGGCAGTCCTTCATGTCGCGCACGACGCGCCTTCTCGAGCTGCTGCAGATCCTGCGACGTCATCGCTGCCCGGTGAGCGGTACCGCGCTGGCGCAGGAGCTGGGTGTCTCGCTGCGTACCCCGGCCGCGGGCGGTGCTCGAACGCGAGTGGCTGAGCACCCTGCTGCCAGAAACTGTCAGTGATGGGGCCTATCCTGCTTGTGACACACACCACAAGAGGGAGCGGAACATGCAGGAAGAGATCGTCTTTTACACCAACCCCTGGTCGCGGGGTGGCATCGTGCACTGGATGCTGGAGGAGCTGGGGCAACCCTATCGCATGGTGGTAATCGAGTACGGCCCGCCGATGAAATCGCCCGAATATCTCGCCATCAACCCGATGGGCAAGGTGCCGGCGATACGCCATGGCAACACCGTCGTCACCGAGGCGGCCGCCATCTGCGCCTATCTGGCCGAAACGTTCCCTGAGGCCGGCCTGTTGCCGAACCCCGAAGGGCGCGGCGACTACTATCGCTGGCTGTTCTTCACGGCCGGACCGCTGGAGATGGCCCTATCCCTGAAGTCCGCCAATTTCACCTTGAGCGCGGAGCAGCAGATGCAGTTCGGCTGCGGCAGCTGCGAGACGGCGGTCGACACCCTGGCCCAGGCGGTAGCGGGGCGGCGTTACATTGCCGGCGACAGCTTCACCGCCGCCGACATCTATGTCGGCTCCCATATCGGCTGGGGCATGCAGTTCGGCACGCTGGACAGGCGCCCGGAGTTCGAGGCCTATTGGAATGGCCTGAAGGATCGGCCCGCCCATCGTCGCACGGAAGAGGCCATTGCCAAGGCCATGCCTGCCGAACCGACTCCGAGCGGCTAGTCGCCATTCATGATTCGGCAATACAGGAGTGCAGTTGAGTTTGCCAGGCGTACTCATGCATGACGGTGATCCCACCGCCCGACTGAGCCGGGAGGGCGGCGGGTGAGCCGGACCCAGCAAGCGTGCCGTCGTGCCGATCGGGGCGCGACGGCACGCATCGAGGCACTAGACGTGCTGCGCGGCGTGGCGCTGCTCGGCATTCTGGTGATGAACGTTCAGGCGTTCGCCATGCCTCAGGCGGCCTATCTGAACCCGACCGCCTGGGGACGGCTCGAAGGCATCGATCTGGCGGTCTGGCTCACTGGGCACGTGCTGGCCGATCAGAAGATGATGGCGCTGTTCGCCATGCTGTTCGGCGCCGGCATCGTGCTCTCCGCCGAGCGGACCGAGGCGGCTGGCAAGCGGGCCTGGCCGCTGCACAGTCGGCGCCATGTCTGGCTGATGCTGTTCGGTATCGCCCATGCCTATCTCCTTTGGTACGGCGACATCCTCTTCACCTTTGCCGTCTGTGCGCTGGCGCTCTTTCCTCTGCGCCACCTTGCTCCGTCGCGGCAGCTGGCGCTGGGCGTCCTGCTAGTGGCGGTGACCTCGCTGCTGTTCCTGGCCTTCGATGCAACGGTGCCGGCATGGTCCGAAGAGGACCGCCAGACGTTCATGGCCGAATGGCAGCCATCCGCGGCGCAGCTGGCAAGCGAAGTCGAGCGTTACCGCAGCGGCTGGTGGCAGCAGCTTCCCCAGCGAGCCGAAATGGCCTTCGAGATGCAGACCTTCACCCTGCTGATCTGGGGCCTGTGGCGAAGCGCGGGCTTGATGCTGATCGGCATGGCGCTGTTCCGCTGGGGCATCCTGACCGGCCAGGCCAGCCGGCGGACCTACCTCTCGCTGCTGGCCGTTGCCCTGCTGCTGGGCGTGCCCATGATCCTCTACGGTGTGCATTGGAACTTTGCCAACGACTGGGGCCCGCGTTCGATGTTCGTGGGCACCCAGTTCAACTACTGGGGCAGCGTACTGGTCGCCTTCGGCTGGGTGAGCGTGGTGATGCTGTTGCTGCGGGCCAATGTCATGGGGCGCCTGCGGCTACGCCTGGCAGCAGTGGGGCGGACCGCCCTCAGCCAGTACATCCTGCAGAGCGTGATCTGCAGCCTGATCTTCTACGGCCACGGTCTGGGCATGTTCGGCCACATCGAGCGCAGCGGCCAGATGCTGGTGGTACTGGGCATCTGGCTGCTGCAGCTATGGCTGGCGCCGCTGTGGCTGCGCCATTTTCGCTATGGGCCGCTCGAGTGGCTGTGGCGCTCGCTGACCCGGGGCCAGCGGCAACCCTGGCGGCACTGAGCTATCAGGGCAGCTCCTTGCCGCCCTGGGGGTCTGAGGCGTCGTAGTCCTGGGTGTCGTCGGGCGGCGAGCCGGGCTCGAGCGAGGTCTCGTGCTCGTAGTCGCGGGCGGCACGGATGGCTTCGGGCTCGCTGTCGTGACGTGATATCTCCTGCGGCTGGTCGGGGTCGGTCACGTCGACCACCCGCCAGCCGCTGACCAGGATCGCCTCCTGGGTCTCCCGCTGTATCGGCTCGACTTTTGCGGTACGCGTCATGGCATCCTCCATGCTGGTGAGTCCATTCACTACCCACCATGGCAGAGGAAGCGGCGATTGGCTAACGGGCGCCGTACGCCGCCGCTTACGCTTGACCGGCACCTTGGCGGGGTCCATACCAAGAGGGCAGTAATCCGAGACAGAGGAGGTCGGGATGAGAAAACTGTTAGGACTCGCGGTGGCCTGGTGGTTGCGCAAACCGGAAAATCGCGCGAGGCTGAAGCGCAAGGGCAAGGAAATGCTCACTGGCTTTCGCCGCCGTAGCGATTCGTCCGCCCGGCGCGAGCATCGCCGTCACCCTTGAGGTCGTTCATTGCTGCCCCGGCTTCCCCCGAAGTCGGGGCACGTTACCGTTTCCGCCGTAGGTACATGAGGTCGATACATGAGCCGCCGCATGAAGAGCCCCGCCGCGGCTCGCAATCGCCAGCCGATTCTCGACGTGCTGAGCAGGATCCTGCCCGAGCGGGCGACGATTCTGGAGGTCGCCAGCGGCAGCGGCGAGCACGGCCTGCACTGCGCCGAGGCCAAGCCGGGCTGGACCTGGCAGCCCAGCGACCCCAACGCCGAGGCGCGGGGCTCCATCAGTGCCTGGCGCGAGAGCGCCGGGCTCGACAATCTGCGTGAACCGTTGCCGCTGGACGTCACCGGGATCTGGCCCGCGGGCCCTTTCGATGCGGTGGTGGCGATCAACCTCATTCACATCTCGCCTTGGGCGGTGTGCGAGGCATTGATGGCGCGCTCGGCGGAGCGGCTGCGCCAGGGGGGCGTGCTGTATCTCTACGGGCCCTATCGCCGCGATGGGCGCCATACGGCGCCGAGCAACGAGGCCTTCGATGCCGACCTCAAGGCGCGCGATCCGCGCTGGGGCGTGCGCGATCTGGAGCAGGTGGTCGACGAGGCGCAGCAACACGGCTTCGTACTCGAACAGATCGTCGAGATGCCGGCAAACAATCTCAGCGTGGTGCTGCGCCTGCATGCCTGATCGGTATCGCCGAGAGCTGCGGCCTCAATCCTCTCTTCTGTTCTCTTCGATCTGGCCCGGTACGCGGTAACGCACGCCTTCGGCCTGGCGGTCGTCTTCATAGCGCCGGGTTTCCTCTTCGGCGGGAATGCCCCAGAGGGTCTGGCGACTGCCGTCGTCGTAGGTGTAGGTGGTGCAACCTGCAAGCAGGACGAGGCCAGAAAGCGTGGCGATGCGCAGAATGGATGACACGTGGTGTCCCTTCGATGGGTGGTAAATAGGCATGCGGCCAGCCTGAGGCCAGGCCGCACGGTCGTCAAGAGGCAACGGCTTCATCCCGACCAGCCCAGCATGATCGGCACGTAGACCACCAGCAGAAGCACGCCGATGAGCCCCAGCAGATAGGGTAGGATGGCCCGCGTGATGCGCTCCAGCGGCAGTTGAGTCACGGACGAGGCGACGTAGAGATTGATCGCCACCGGCGGTGTGATCATGCCGATGGCCAGCCCCATCACGATGATGATGCCGAAATGGATCGGGTCGATGCCGAGCTGCAGCACCAGTGGCAGCAGTACCGGGGTGAGGATGATCAGCGCGCTGGCGGTTTCGATGAACACCCCGGTGAGCAGGATCACCGCCACGATCAGCAGCATGATCACGTAGGGGTTGGTGGAGAGCGACAGCACGGTCTGGGCGATGGTGCCCGGCACCTGCCAGCTGGAGAGCGTCCAGCTCAGGACCGCCGAGGTGGCGATGACCAGCATGATCACTGCGGTGGTGATCGCCGAACGGATCAGGATGCGGTACACGTCGCCGAGCGAGAGGTTACGATAGACGAACAGCGAGACCAGCAGGGCGTAGTTGACTGCCACCACCGCCGCTTCGCTGGGCGTGAAGATGCCCGAGAAGATACCGCCCAGGATGATCACCGGGGTCATCAGGCCCCAGCTCGCACTCTTGAAGGTACGCCAGATCGTCGCCAGCGACAGCGCGGTGCCGCGTGGGTAGTTGCGCCGGTAGGCCTGGGTGATGGCGATGGCGGCCAGGCCGATGCCCATCAGGATGCCCGGCACGATGCCGTTGAGGAACAGCTTCGACACCGACTGCTGTGCGACCACGGCGTAGATGATCATCGGCACCGAAGGCGGTATCACCACACCGATGGTGCCGCTGGCGGCGATCAGGCTGGCCGCCGAGGCGGGATCGTAGCCCTTGCGCTTGAGTTCCGGCACCAGGCTCGAGCCTACCGCGGCGGTGGTGGCGGCACCGGAGCCGGAAATGGCGGCGAAGAACATGCCGGCTCCCACCGACACCAGCGAAAGCCCGCCCTTGAGAAAACCGAACAGCGAATCGGCGAAGTCCACCAGCTTCTCGCTGACCTTGCCCTGGGCCATCAGGTCGCCGGCGAGGATGAACATCGGCACCGCCACCAGGGCGAAGGAGTTGATGCCCTGGAACATCTGCTGGGTCACCACCATCAGCGGTACGCCCTGGGCGTTGAGTGCCAGCAGGGTGCTGGCACCGATGGCCAGGGCAATCGGCACGCCCAGCAGCATGAAGGCGAAGAACAACAGGAACAGCAGGCCGGTCATGGCGGTGGCTCCTCGGCCGTGCTGCTGCCGGTGTCGGCAGCCTGCGGGCCCTTCACCACGAGCTCGATCGCGTCGACCAGCGCGTACCAGGCCATAATGGCGGCCGAAATGGGGATCACGGCGTAGACATAGGTCATCGACAGCCGCAGCGAGGCGGAGCGCTGAAAGCTCTGCACCTGCATGTAGCGATAGCCGATGACGATCAACGCGATCATGAAGCCCAGCGCCACCAGCACCGCGGCAATACGCGCCAGCTGCGCCAGGCGGGCGGGCAGGGCGTCGACGATGAAGGTCACGGCAATGTGGCGACCGCGCTGGAAGGCCAGCGTGGAGGCCAGAAAGGTGATCCACACCAGCAGGAAGCGGGCGACCTCTTCGGTCCAGCCCACGGCGGTGAAGAGCGTTCGCGAGACGATCTGCAGCGTGATCACGCCGATCAACGCCGCCATGCCCAGAAACACGATGGGCTGGATGACGGCGTCGATGGCGCGTTCGCTACGCTGCAGCAGGCCCGTGAGGGCGTGCAGCGGTGAACTCACTTATTCCAGTGCCTCCAGGATGCGCGGCAGGTAGTCGCCGAACTGATCGCCGTACTTCTCGTAGACCGGCCTCACGGCGGCCTGGAACGCCTCGAGATCGGCATCGTCGACGATCTGCATGCCGGCGGCACGCAGCTCTTCGAGCTGACCGGCTTCCATTTCGGCGTTCACGCGGCGCTCATGCTCCGCCGCTTCCTGGGCGGCCTGCACCAGCACTTCCTGGGCGGCTTCGGGCAGCTGATTCCAGGCCGGCATGCCCATGACGAAGAGCGCCGGCGCATAGGTGTGGCGCGACAGCGTCATGTGGTCCTGGGTCTCGTGCAGCTTGAACGAGTGGATGACGTTGACCGGGTTCTCCTGGCCGTCGATGGTGCCCTGCTGCATGGCCGTCAGGGCCTCGGTCCAGGCCATGGGAATGGCATTGGCGCCGAGCTCGCGGAAGGTGTCGGTGTAGACCGGGTTCTCCATCACGCGGATGCGCAGCCCGTTGAGGTCTTCGGGCGATCTGACCGGGCGTTCGCTGTTGGTCAGGTTGCGGAAGCCGCGTTCGGCATAGGCCAGCCCCTTGAGGTTGACCTCGGCGAGCTTGTCGAGCAGCTCCTGGCCGATGGGGCCGTCGAGCACTTCGTAGGCGGCTTGCGGCGAGGGGAACAGGAAGGGCAGTTCGAAGACCGCCATCTCCTCGACGAAGTTGGCCACCGGGCCGTTGGTGATCACGCCCATGTCGACGGTGCCGATCTGCATGCCCTCGAGCAGGGTGCGCTCGTCGCCCAGCGAGGCGTTGGGATAGATGTCGACGGAAACGGCGCCTTCGGTGCGCTCGGCGACCAGCTCCTGGAACTTCACCGCGGCAATGTGGAAGCCGTCCTGCTCGTTGACCACGTGGGCCAGACGCAGAGTGACGGGATCCATGTCGGCGAAATCGGAGGCCTGAGCGGTGGAAACCAGCGCAAGAGAGATGCCGAGTGCCAGCGTGCTGCGTGCAAAGATCTTCATTTTTTAATTTTCCTTTGTCGGATCGATCCGTTCAGGAGCATGCCCCAGCCGTCCCGACAGGGTCAATCATAGGAAACACTGCACAAATGCCTGCGCGAGCGAATCGCTGCGTTGCGCGGTGCTCGGAATCCTCACATATACCCCATATGCTCCGGTTCCTGTGCTCCGTGCGCCTTGCGCTTCATCTCGCTCGTCGATTTGTCCAGCGCTTCCTTAGACCGAAATCAAGTAATAGGCTAACTAACGAGTTGGTAGCCATGGCGTGGCGATTCGCTCGCGCCGGCCTTTTTCACAGCAGGCGGTACATGATGTGGGCGTCGACCAGCCCCTGGGTGGGGTGGCGAAAGGCGCAGGGCAGGGTACCGATGATCTCGAAGCCGTGCTTCTGCCATTGGCGGATGGCGATCTCGTTGGTCGAGACCACCAGGTTGAACTGCATGGCGGTGAAGCCCAGCTCGCGCGCCACCCGCAGGGAATCCTCGCACAGCTTGTTGGCGATACCCTGGCCGCGGGCGTGCTCGGCGACCAGATAGCCGCAGTTGCACACGTGGTCGCCGGGGCCGGGTTGGTTGGGCTTGAGATAGTAGGTGCCGAGCAGGTTGCCGGCACTGTCCTCGGCTACTCGAACCGCACGCGGCAGCTCCACCCACATGCGATAGGCGTCGGGCTCGCTGATCCGACTCGGCACGGCATAGGTGTCGCCGGCGTGCAGCACCGGGGCGATGAAGTCCCACATGGCGGCCCAGTCGCCGGACTGATAGGGGCGAATGCGGATCATGGTCTCCTCCTTGATACCTGGCATCGGCCCCGATTTTACGTCATGACAGCGTGGAAAGATCGCCCCCGCGCTTCACACCGGACCAACGAGATGCTTCACCGCCAGATAGGCGGAAAGCCCCCAGGGACCGAGCTCGCGACCGATGCCGCTGCGCTTGAAGCCGCCCCAGCCGGTTTCGGGCAATACCAGCTGTTCGCCGTTGATCCACACGCTGCCGGCCTGCAGCTGCCTGCCGATGCGTACGGCGCGCTGTCGGTCGGCGCATACCACGGTCGCCGCCAGGCCGAACTCGCTGGCGTTGGCCAGCTCGACTGCCTCCGCTTCGCTGGCCACGCTGCGGGCGCACAGCACCGGACCGAAGATCTCCTCGCGCCACAGGCGGCTCGTGGTCGGCACGTCACGGAACAGCGTCGGGGCGACGAAGTAACCCTGGGCGGGCAGCTGCCGGTGGCGGGCGTCGCGTACTGCCAGGAGCCCCTCCTGCTCGGCGACGGCGAGATAGGCCAGCACGTTCTCGCGCTGGCGGGCGCTGGTCAGCGGCCCCATGTCGCTGCCCTCGGCCAGGGGATCGCCCAGTACCAGGGCGTCGATGCGCGCGGCTAGCGCGGCATAGAGCGGCTCGGCGATGGCTTCGTGAACCAGCAGGCGCGAGGTGGCCGAGCAGATCTGGCCGGCATTGAAGTAGATGCCGGCCATGACCCAGTCGGCGGCCTGCTCCGCGTCGGCGTCCTCCATCACCAGAATCGGTGACTTGCCACCCAGCTCCAGTGAGACGTCGGCGGTGCGTTCGGCGGCGGCGTGCATCACCGCTTCGCCGACCCGATTGCTGCCGGTGAAGGAGACCTTGTCGATGCCTGGGTGGGCGGCCAGCGGTGCGCCGATCCCGGCGCCATCGCCGAACAGCAGATTGAGCACGCCGGGCGGCAGCCCGATCTCCAGGGCGGTCTCCGCCAGCGCACGCTCGGGCAGCGGAGTCACCTCGGATGGCTTGAGCACCACGGTACAGCCGGCGGCAAGCGCGGGAGCGAGCTTCCAGGCGCTGGTCACCAGAGGGAAGTTCCAGGGGGTGATCAGCCCCACCACGCCAACCGGGTCGTGGTAACAGCGCGCCTCGACGCCTTCCATCCCGACCTCGACCAGCTGCCCCTGGCGTCGGTCGAGGTCGCGTGCCTGAGCGGCGTAGTAGCGATAGCAGGCGATGGCGTCGTCGAGGTCGATGCCGGCCTCGGCCAGCACCTTGCCGTTGTTGGTCGAGGAGAGCCGAATCAGCTCGTCGCGACGGCGGGCCAGGGCATCGGCGAAGCGCTCCAGGTAGTGGGCTCGCTCGGCACCGCCGAGGGCGCGCCAGGCCGGCAGGGCACGCTGCGCCGCGGCCACGGCATCGTCGACGTCGTCCGGATGGCCGGCGCAGACCTCAGCGATGGCTTCCTCGCGATAGGGGTTCATCACCGGCAGGCAGCGCTCGCCTCGGGAGGGCGTCCAGCGGTTGTCGATGAACTGATGATCCAGCTGTTGCATGGCGGTTCTCTCTGTCAGTGGAGATCGTCAGTGGAGATCGTCAGTCGAGGTCGCAGGTGACGGCCTGTTGCCAGGCTTCGGCATTCACTTCGACAAGCAGGGGCGCGTCCAGCGGTCGCGAAGCGAGGGCCTGGGTCAGGCCGGCCGGATCGCTCACCCGCACTGCCTGGCAGCCGAAGCCGGCGGCGACCACCTGAAAGTCCGGCGCCTGGATGTCGACGCCGCAGCGCGTGACCCCGTGGGCATCCATGTAGCGGCGGATCTCCTCGTAGCCTTGGTTGTGCCATAGCACGACCACCACCGGCAGGCGCGCTTCCACGGCGGTGGCGAGCTCGCTGAGGGTGAACATCACGCCGCCGTCGCCGACCAGCGCCACCACGGGCAGCGCAGGCTGGCCAAGCTGGGCGCCCAGTGCGGCGGGCAAGCCGTAGCCCAGGGTGCCGTAGCCGGTGGAGGCGTTGAAGTAGCGCCGCGGCTCGGGCTGCGAGACCAGGTGATTGCCGGCATAGACCGGTGCGGTGGAGTCGCCGACCAGGATCGCGTCGGGCAGGGTTTCGCCCAGCGTGGCGTAGAACGGCACGAAGGGAGCGAAGGCCGGATCGCCCTTCAGATTCAGCGCGGCCAAGGTGTCCGCGGTGCGCTGGGCGCCGCCGCGGGACAGCGGCGCGGGGAAATGCTCCGCCAGCAGCGCCAGCGTGCGTCCCGCATCGGCCACCAGGCCCAGCGCGACCTGCTGATTGCGCACCAGCTGCTGGGCGTCGAGATCGATGCGGATCAGCCGACCGCGCAGTTCGAAGCCGTCGTCGAACACCACGTCGTAGTCGGTCTCGCCCAGCTCGGTGCCCACCGCGAGAACCACGTCGGCCTCGCGGGCCAGCTCGCGGACGGCGGGCAGCGCCGCGTTGGCGCCCAGGTCGAGAGGGTGGGCGCGACCCAGCACGCCCTTGGCGTTGATGGTGGTTACCGTGGGCGCATCGAGGCGCTCGACCAAGGCCCTGGCAGCGGCGGGGGCCTCGACGCAGCCGCCGCCCAGCAGCACCAGCGGACGCTTCGCTGCGCGCAGCCAGTCGGCGGCCAGGGCCAGTCCAGCCGGGTCCGGTGCCGGACGAAACAGGCGCGCCGGTGGCGGCAGTTCGGTTGACGCCACCGGGGCGTCGAACAGGTCGATGGGGATCTCGATGTGCACCGGCCCCGGCCGCTGGCCCTGGAACACGGCGAAGGCTCGCGCCAGCACTTCCGGCAGGGCGCTCGGGTCGAGCAGGGTATGGCTGAAGCGCGACACGCCCGCCATCAGCTGCTGCTGGCTCGGTAGCTCGTGCAGCCGGCCCTGGCCGCGACCGAGGGTGTCGCGGCGGTTGACGCTGGAGATCACCAGCATCGGGACGGAGTCGGCCAGCGCCTGGCCCATGGCGGTGGCGATGTTGGTCATCCCCGGGCCGGTGATGATCAGGCACACGCCGGGCTTGCCGGTGGCGCGAGCATAGCCGTCGGCCATGAAGCCGGCGCCCTGTTCGTGGCGCGGGGTGACATGCCGCACGCCGCTTTCTTCCAGGCCGCGATAGAGCGCCACGGTGTGCACCCCGGGGATGCCGAACACGGTATCGACGCCATACCGCTCATGCAGCAGCGTCAGCAACCATTGGCCACAGGTCATCGATTGGCGGGTCATCGCGAACCTCAGAAAAAGAAGGTGTGGGCCATGAAGGCAATGATCGGCAGCGTGATGGCCGTGCGCAGCAGGAAGATGGCGACCAGCTCCCACAGCTTGAGCGGAATCTTCGACTTCAGCAGCAGCGCGCCGATCTCGGACATGTAGATGAGCTGGGTCAGCGACAGACAGGCGATCACGAAGCGGGTCAGCTCGCTTTCGATGTTGGTCGCCAGCACCGCCGGCAGGAACATGTCGGCGAAACCCACCAGGGTGGCGGGAGCCGCCGCCTGGGCCTCGGGAATGCGCAGCAGCTCGAGCACCGGCACCATGGGGTAGGAGAGCCAGGTGAACAGCGGCGTGAACTCGGCCAGTATCAGCGCCACGGTGCCGATGGCGAACACCAGCGGCAGCAGGGCGAGGAAGATGTCGGCGACGTTGAACAGGGCGTTGCGGGCGAGTTCGCGCGGGCCGGGGGAGCGCTCGGCGCGGCGCACCGCCTGGGTCAGGCTGTAGCGCAGCAGGCCCATCTCCTCGGTGCGTTTCTCGGCCAGCTGACAGCCGACCGGCTCGTAGTAGGTGTCCGGCTTGCGCGACAGCGGCGGCAGGCGCGGCACGATCACTGCCGCGATCAGGCCTGCCACCACCACGGTGAAGTAGAACTGGATGAACATGTGGTTGAGGTCGACGAAGCTGGTGATCAGTAGGCTGAAGGCGATCGAGACGATGGAGAAGTTGGTGGCGATCACCGAGGCCTCGCGGCGATTGTAGAAGCCCTTCTCGTACTGCTGGGTGGTGATCAGCACGCCGACGGTGCCGGAGCCCATCCACGAGGCGGTGGCGTCGATGGCGCTGCGGCCGGGCAGGTTGAAGATCACCCGGAACGGCTTGCGCACCAGACTGCCGATGAATTCCATGAAGCCGAACTCGACCAGGAACGGCAGCAGCAGGGCGGCGAAGAAGAAGAAGGTCAGCAATACCGGCGCCAGGTCGTTGAGCATCACGCCGCCGGTGAACGAGGCGGTGACGAACTCCGGCCCGAACTGGAAGAACGTCATCAGGGCGAAGGCCGCCCCCAGGATGCGCATGCCGAACCACACCGGGCCGACGTGAAACATGTCGTGCATCACGCCTTTCTCGGCCCAGCTTGGGCGGGCGAGCTTGATCCAGCTCGTGGCCAGCACGGAGAGCACCAGCACGATCACGGCGATGGCCGGCAGGGCGCCGTCGAGCAGCGCCTTGAGGCCGTCGGCGAGGAAGCCCATGCCGATGTTGATGGTGTCGCCGATGCGGAAGGGAACCAGGAACAGGCCCACCCCGAGCGCGGAGGGAATCAGGAATTTGAGCAGGTTGTTGCGCTCGAAGGGGGTTTCCCCGTCGCGGGTTCGATGAGTCGTGTCAGTGGAGGACATACGAGTATCCCTTGGCTTGTCGTTGTTGGGTCAGGCAGTTCTTGCGTCGGTCGCGGCGCTCTGGTGTCAGTCGCGACGCTTGACGCCGGGCAGTGCGCACAGCATTTCGTAGAGCAGGGTGGCGCCCATCAGCGCCGTGTTGCCGCTGGGGTCGTAGGGTGGCGAGACCTCGACCAGGTCGCCGCCGACGATGTTGAGACCGGCCGCACCGCGCACGATCTCGAGGCCCTGGGCCGAGGTCAGGCCGCCCATTTCGACGGTGCCGGTGCCGGGGGCGACGGAGGGGTCGAGGCCGTCGATGTCGAAGGTGACGTAGACCGGGGTGTCGCCCATCTGCTCGCGGACTTCTGCCATCAGCGGCGCCAGCGAGCGGTACCAGCACTCCTCGGCGGTGACCACGCGGAAACCCTGCTGGCGGCACCAGTCGAAGTCCTCGGCGGCATAGCCGGTCCCGCGCAGGCCGATCTGCACCACCTTGCCGTGGGCCAGCAGGCCCTCTTCCTGGGCGCGGCGAAACGGGGTGCCGTGGGCGATGGCTTCGCCGAACATGTGCTCGTTGACGTCGGCGTGGGCGTCGATGTGGATCAGCCCCACCGGGCCGTGCTTCTTGGCGATGGCGCGCAGGATCGGCAGGGTGATCACATGGTCGCCGCCCAGGGTCAGCGGGACGCAGCCGTGGGAGAGCACTTCGTCGTAGAAGGCGGTGATGATGTCCACGCTCTTGGGCAGGTGGAAGGTGTTGATCGGCACGTCGCCGATGTCGGCCACTTGCAGACTGTCGAAGGGGGCCGCCCGGGTGGCCATGTTGTAGGGGCGCAGCATGCGCGACTCGTCACGGATCTGGCGCGGGCCCAGACGCGTGCCGGGGCGATTCGAGGTGGCGATGTCCAGCGGTACGCCGATGAAGGCTACGTCCAGCCCTGCCGCCGTGGGCTGGGTGGGCAGGCGCATCATGGTGGCGGGCCCGCCGAAGCGGGGCATCTCGTTGCCGCCTAGCGGCTGGTTGAAGTCGGCCATGCGGGGCTCCTGATCGTTGGGGTATCGTCGCTCACTCCTCAGGTCTAGCAGGTTTCGTGCCAGCCGGCGGCCTCGCAGCCACGGGGCCTGCCAGGTGACATGATGCAATTTCGAATCGCCAGCGGGGTTTCGGTGATGCAATAATGCATCCTTGATTCATTCATGCATCGGGTGGTGTCCTGATGAGCGATATCGACAGCGCGGTGGTGAGTACCATCGTCGAGACGGCCAACGACCACTTTTTCATCGTCGACGGCGAGGGGCGGGTGCTGGACGTCAGCCCGGGCGCCGCGGCGGTTTACGGCCTGCCACGGGAGCAACTGGTCGGCAGCACGGTGCAGCAGCTGGAGGCGCAGGGCGTGCTCAGGCCCTCCATAAGCCTGGAGGTGATCCGCACCGGCAGGCCGGTACAGCTGATGCAGGTGACGGGAACGGGGCGGCGGGTGATCGCCGAGGCGCATCCGGTACATGTCGACGGCAGGCTCGAGCGCATCGTCAGCCGCTCCCGCGACCTGACCGACCTGCAGCTGCTGCAGGACGAGTACGCGCTGCTGCAGAAGCGTTTCAGCGAACATCTCAAGCGCAGCGGGGCCGGCGCCGGTCAGGAGGACGGTCAGCTCGACGAGGCAATGGGCAGCCTGGAGGTGCGCAGCGACGTGATGCGTGAGCTGGCCCTGCTGCTCAAGCGCGTTGCGCCTTCGGATGCCACGGTGTTGCTGCTGGGCGAGTCCGGGGTCGGCAAGAGCGCCTTCGCCAAGCAGCTGCATCGCTGGAGCCGGCGCCGTCAGGGGCCGTTCATCGAGGTCAATTGCGGCGCCATTCCCGAGAACCTGTTCGAGTCGGAGATGTTCGGCTATCAGCCCGGCGCCTTCAGCGGGGCGGCGCGCCAGGGCAAGGCGGGGCTGCTGGAGCAGGCCGAGGGCGGCACGCTGTTTCTCGACGAGATCGGCGAGCTGCCGCTGCCCATGCAGACCAAGCTGCTCAAGGTGATCCAGGACGGCAGCGTGCTGCGCCTTGGCGATACCCAGCCGCGGCGGGTCGATTTTCGTCTGGTGGTGGCAACCAACCAGGACCTGGCCCAGCGCGTGGAGACGGGGAGCTTTCGCCTCGATCTCTACTATCGCGTCAACGTCATCCCGGTCACCATCCCGCCGCTGCGCGAGCGCCGCGAAGACATTCCGGCGCTGGCCGAGGCGTGTCTCGAACGACTCAACCAGCGTTACGGCCAGCGCAAGCTGCTGCACGGCAGCGTGTGGCCGGAGCTGATGGGCGGCGACTGGCCGGGCAACGTCCGGGAGCTGGAGAACTGGCTGGAGCGAGCCTGGCTGTCGAGCCCGGACGATCTCATACCGTCACCGACACGGGGGCCGGCCGCATCCCTGACGGCGATGGCCACACCCGCCGAGACGACGCCGCCGGCCGAGCTCGGTGAGAATGAGGGGCTTCCCGCCTACCTGGCCCGGGCCGAACGCGAGGTGCTACAGGCGCTGTGCCGGTCGCTCCCCAGCACCTATGCCATCGCCGAACGCTTGAGGATCAGCCAGCCCAGCGTGGTGCGCAAGCTCAAGCGGCACGGGCTCAGGATCGAGCACCGGGCCGATTGAGCCCGATGTCACGAGGTCGTCACGGGGAACACTGACTATAGTGGTTTGGGTGAGCAACGCCTTCCGTTTCGTTTCGACCTTGGAGCTAGCCATGCCCCGCACAACCTATAACAAGATCGCCGCCATCGCGACCGGCCTGGTCCTTGGCGCCAGCGTCATGCTTCCTGCCGCCCACGCCGACGACTACTACGCCGGTCAGACCATTCGCATGATCATTCCCTTCTCGCCGGGCGGCGGCACGGATACCTTCGGCCGGCTGATCAGCCAGCACCTGGGCCGCCACATCCCCGGCAGCCCCACCATCGTGGCCGAGAACGTCACCGGTGCCGGTGGCCTGCTGGGCAGCAACGAATTCGCCGAGCGGGTCGACCATGACGGCCTCACGCTGATGACCGCTTCGGGCCACCTGAACCTGCGCGCCTTCCTCGGCCTGCAGGGGCTCAGGCTCGATCTCGACGCGCTGGAGCCGGTGGTGGCCGCGCCCATGGGGCACGTGACGGCGATCTCCACCCAGGCGGGCATCGACGACCCGGCCGACCTGCTCGAGGCGCAAGGCCGGTTGACCAAGGGCATCACCGATCCCGTGGGCCTGCTCGAGTCGCTGGTGGCGCTGGAGATGTTCGAGCTGAACTACCGCGCGGTACCCGGCTACGGCGGCCGCGGCGATACGCGCATCGCCTTCGAACGCGGCGAGTTGATGATCAATACCCAGAGCACGCCGGCCTATCTCAACAGCGTACAGCCGCTGGTGGATGAGGGGGTGGCCATGCCGCTCTACGCCATCGGCTTCATCGATGGTGAGGGCAATCCGCAGCGCGACCCTGCCGTGCCGGACATGATTACCGCGCCCGAGCTCTACGAGCAGATCCACGGCGAGATGCCTTCCGGCACCATCTGGGAGGCCTTCAAGGTCACCGTGCCGCTGGTACAGAACACCCGCGGTACCGTCTGGGTGCATGGCGATATCCCCGACGAGGCGATGGCGGCCCTGCGGGAGGGGGTCGAGGCCATGGTCAACGACCCGGAGTTCCAGGAGGCCAGTGCCAGCATCCTCGAGGGCTACGAGATCATGTGGGGTGACGACCTGGGGCAGATCAAGGCTTCGATGGACGCCGCCTCACCGGAGGTTCTCGACTACCTGCGCGACATGCTGAACGAGCGCTTCGGCACCGAGTTCAACTGAGACGCCTGCACGCGACGAGCCGCCCGGAGCTGCGGGCGGCCGTCGCGTGCACGGCTTTGACATGAGGTGCTCATGCTGGATGCGTTCGTCAATGCGTTCTGGATTCTGCTAGATCCCTTTCGTCTGTTGATGCTCTTTTCCGGGGTGGCGATCGGTATCGCCGTGGGAATTCTGCCCGGCCTGGGTGGTTTGATGGGGATGGCGCTGGTGCTGCCGTTCCTGTTCGGCATGGATGCCTACGCCGGGGTGGCCCTGCTGATCGGTATTGCGGCGGCCGTGCCCAGTGCCGACACCTTTCCCTCGGTGCTGATGGGCATTCCCGGCTCTTCCGGCTCTCAGGCCACCATCATGGATGGCTATCCGATGGCCCGCCGAGGCGAGGCGGCCAGGGCGCTGGGGGCAGCCTTCACGGCGTCGCTGATCGGCGGCCTGATCGGGGCCCTGGCGCTCTCCGCGGTGGTGCCCTTCGCGCGCCCGCTGATTCTCGCCTTCGGCTCACCCGAGCTGTTCATGCTGACCCTGCTGGGGCTCTCCATCATCGGGGTGCTGTCGGGCAATCGCCCGCTCAAGGGCATGCTGGCGGCGGTCGCGGGGCTGGCCATCGGCACCGTCGGCGGCGCGCCGGTGGCGGCCGAGTATCGCTTCGCGGGGGACTTTCTCTACCTCTACGACGGGCTGTCGCTGGTCATCGTGGCGCTGGGGCTGTTCGCGCTGCCGGAGATCGTCGATCTGCTGGCGCGTGGCGGCGCCATCGCCGAGCGGGCTCGCGGCCTCGGCCACGGCTGGATGGATGGGGTGCGCGACACGCTCAGGCACAAGTGGCTGGTGATTCGTCATAGCGTGATCGGCGTGGTGATCGGTGCCATTCCCGGCATGGGTTCGTCGATCATCGATTGGGTCAACTACGGCATCGTGGCTCAGACCAGCAAGGATCGCAGCCGTTTCGGCATGGGCGACGTGCGCGGCGTGATCGCTCCCGAGAGTGCCAACAACGCCAAGGAAGGCGGCGTGCTGATGCCGACCCTGCTGTTCGGCGTGCCCGGCTCCTCGGCCATGGCCATGCTGCTGGGGGCGCTGATGATCTTCGGCGTCCAGCCCGGCCCGCAGATGCTGACCCGCGATCTCGACCTGGTGTTCGTCATCATCTGGTCGCTGGCGCTGGCCAACGTCTTCGGTACCTTCATCTGCCTGTTGCTGTCGCGGCCCATCGCACGGCTCACCTTCGTGCCGTTCCATTACATCGCCCCGGTGATCATCGTCATCGTGATCGTCGGCGCCTGGCAGGAGACCCGACACTGGGCCGACCTGGCCTTCCTGCTCGGTTTCGGGCTGCTGGGCTGGCTGATGAAGCGCAGCGGCATGCCACGTCCGCCGCTGCTGATCGGCTTCATTCTCAGCGGCCTGGCCGAGCGCTATCTGTGGATGTCCTACAACCTCTACGACTGGGAATGGCTGATGCGCCCCGGCGTGCTGACGATCGGCGCGCTGGCGGTGGCGCTGATAGTGGCCAGCGTCAGGCTCAAGCGCAACACCAGCCAGCGGGCCGAGGCGATGCAGATGGCCGAGAGCGACAAGGAGAGCCGCCCATGAGAGCACGCTTGATCGGTATCTTTACCCGCCATCTACAGACGCCATTCGTGCTTCTGGTACTGGCGGGACTGGTGGCCGTGCTGACGATCAGTCAGTCGTTCTCGCTGGGAGCGAGGTTGTTTCCCACCGTGGTGGCCGCGCTGGGCATCCTGCTGGCGCTGCTGGAGCTGGGGCGACAGTGGTTGCGGCGGGGGGCGCGGGAGGCCAGCGATTACACCGACCTGGGCGACGAGGACGACAGCCCGCTCTTCTTCGCCAAGGGGCTGCTGTTCTTCGCTTGGATGCTCGGCTTCGTCGGGTTGTTCTTCCTCGTCGGTGCGCTGCCGGCCGCTGGGCTGTTCGTGCTGGCCTTCCTGACACTGCAGTTCCGCAGCCCCTGGCTGCCGAGCCTGGGGCTTGCCACCGGTATCGTCATCCTGCTGTGGGGCCTGGGGCAGGTGCTGCAGCTGCGCTGGCCCACCCCTTTGCTGGGCTTTTGAAGGCCACGGGAAGGGCGCTCATGCACCCGATGTCAGCGCCCGCTCCAGAATGTCGAAGCGACCCGGTACCAGGGCGTCCTCCACGGCGGTGATACGCAGCACGTGGCCGAGGTCCGGGTGCGCGGGGCGGGCGATCAGGCGGCCGGTCTCGAGCAGCTCCTGGTTCAGCCTTCCGGCCAGTTCCGCACTCGAGAAGCGCAGGGCGATGAAGTTGGTGGCGCTCGGCAGCACCTCGGCGCCCAGTTCGCGAAAATGGCGGGCGAGACGTTCGCGGCGCGCCTTCACCGCGCGGATGTGCGCCTCCACTTCGGTATGGTGATCGAGCACGGTCTCGGCGATGACCTGGGTGAGGCTGGATACCGCGTAGTGGATCCGCACCTTCATCATCATCGCCAGGGTTTCCGGCTCGGCGATGGCGTAGCCGATGCGCATCCCGGCCAGCCCGTGGGCCTTGGACAGCGTGCGCAGACGGATCACGCCGGGCAGTGCTTCGCGGCTGAACGGCGAGTCGGCATCGTCGCGGAAGTCGTGGTAGGCCTCGTCGAGCAGCAGCCAGCAATCCTCGGGCAGTTCGGCACGCAGGCGGCGGATCTCGTCGTCGCCGTGCAGATGCCCGCTGGGGTTGTCCGGGTTGGCGACGTAGACCAGTCGGGCCCGGTGCTCATGGGCCGCAGCCAGCAGCGCCTCGAGGTCGGGGGTGAGCAGGCCGGGCGCCTCGCGATAGGGCCGCTCCACCAGATGACAGTTCTGTCCGCGGGCGAAATAGCCGAAGGTGGGGTAGGTGCCGCTGGCGCTGACCACCGTGCAACCGGGTTCCGCCACGGTGCGCAGGGCCAGGGCGATCAGACTGTCGGCGCCGGCATCCACCAGGGTGTGTTCCAGCGGCAGCCCGTAGAGCGAGGCGAGCCGCTGGCGCACGCCCAGCGCTTCCGCGTCGCCGTAGCAGTAGACATGCTCCGTCATGGCATCGCCGAAGCGTTCGCGCAGCGCCCGATGGGGCATGTCGAGGCCCTCGTTGGAGCCCAGGCGGTGGGGGATCTCGCGGCCGATGCGCCGTTCCAGCACCTTGATGCCGGGAAAGGGGTTGCTGGGGCCGGAGCCTTTGAGGTGATCGGGGAAGCGGGGCATGCTGCACTCCAGGAACAAGAGATGAAGATCGTTGCAGAAGCGTGCCGCCGGCTCAAGCCGACGGCCCGTTCGTCTCATTCTTCCGCTGCCAGGATCTTGTGGCGATTGAGCAATCCTTTCGGGTCCAGCGCCTGCTTCAGCGTGCGCATCAGGGCAATCTCCCCGGGGGTGCGGGAGAGCGGCAGGTAGTCGCGCTTCTCCAGACCGATGCCGTGCTCGGCGGAGATCGAGCCGCCCAGTTCGGCCAGCGGGCCATAGACGATCTGTTCCACGTCGCGGCGGGTCTGGGGATCGCCGCTGCCGACCCCGACCGACACGTGCAGGTTGCCGTCGCCGAGATGGCCGAATATCACCATGCGCCCTTCGGGCCAGCGTTCGCGTATCCTGCGCTCGAGCGCATCGGCGTAGTCGGCCATGTCGGGAATGGGCAGGCTGACGTCGAAGGTGAAGAGCGGGGAGAGGTTGTCGATCAGTCCTTCGATGTCCTCGCGGATATCCCAGATGCCCTGGCGCTGGGCGTCGGATTGGGCGAGCACGGCGTCCTCGATCAGGCCGGCCTCGAGGGCCGACTCCAGTGCCGCGCTGAACTGCGCGACGTTGGCTGCGTCGTCGCTGCCCAGCGACTCGACGATGGCATAGAAAGGCCAGCGTGCCGGCAGGGGTGGCGTGTTGCGGCCGCTCTCCTCGGTGAGCAGCGCGTAGTGGTTGCGCCACATCACCTCGAAGGTGCCCAGGCTGCCACCCAGCGTGCGCCCCAGGTGCCTGAGCAGGCCGGTCACGCCGTCGAAGTCGGGGCAGGCCACCAGCGCGGTACGCTCGCTGGTCATTCTCGGCTGCAGCCGGAGCACGGCGCGGGTGACGATGCCCAAGGTGCCCTCGCTGCCGATGAACAGCTGCTTGAGGTCGTAGCCGGCGTTGTTCTTCAGCATGCGGTTCATCGAGCTGACCACGCTGCCGTCGGCCAGCACCGCTTCGAGCCCCAGCACCTGCTGACGCATCATGCCGTAGCGAATGACCCGTACGCCGCCGGCATTGGTGGCGATGTTGCCGCCGATGGTGCAGGAGCCCCGCGCGCCAAGGTCGAGGGCGAACTGCAGGTCGTGCTCGGCGGCGGCTTCCTGCACGGTTTGAAGTGCGATACCGGCCTGAACCGTCATGCTGCCGCCGATGGGGTCGATCGCCTCGATGGCGGTCATGCGCTCCAGCGAGATGGCCAGCTCGTCCGGGCTCGCCTCGCCGCCATGCACCAGGCCGGTGAGGCCGCCGTGGGTCACCACCGGTTGAGCGACGGCGTGGCACAGGCGCATCACCCGGGCCAGCTCGTCGGTGTCGGCCGGCCTGACGATGGCGCCGGCGCGACAGCTCGCCCCGCTCATCCAGTCGACCCGGCGCTGGGCGACGTCATCGCCGGTCAGCACGTTGCCCTCGCCAACGATGGCGACGATTCTCTCCAACAGCGATTGCATCTGCTTCATCCTTCTTTATCGTTGCGGGGCGTCAGGCCATGGCAGCTTCGTGGGCACGCCCGGGTATGGCGTCCAGCAGTTGCTTGGTATAGGCCTCCCGTGGCCTGAGGAACACCTCCTGGGCGGTACCCTGCTCGACGATGCGACCGTGCTGCATGACGATGATGGAGTCGCAGATCTGTGCGGCCACCCGCAGGTCATGGGTGATGAACAGCAACGAGAGCGACAGCTTCTGCTTCAACTCCTCCAGCAGTTCGAGCACCTGGGCCTGGATCGACACGTCGAGGGCCGAGACCGCCTCGTCGGCCACGATCAGCTCCGGGTTCAGTGCCAGGGCGCGGGCGATGCCGATGCGCTGGCGCTGGCCACCGGAGAACTCATGGGGGTAGCGGTCCACCGCCACGGCGCCGAGACCGACCAGCTCCAGCAGCTCCTCGGCCTGCTGCATCGCCTGCCGACGCGGCACGCCGTTGGCCATGGGGCCCTGGGCGATGGCGTAGCCGACCCGGTGGCGCGGATTGAGCGAGGCGTAGGGATCCTGGAAGATCATCTGTACCCGCCGCCGCTCGCGGCGCAGTTCGTCTCCCTTGAGGGCCGAGAAATCGGTTCCGCTGAGGCTCAGCGAGCCGCTATCGGGCCGTTCCAGCCGCACCACGCAGCGCCCGAGCGTCGACTTGCCTGAACCGGACTCGCCGACGATGCCCACTGTCTCGCCCGGTGCCAGGGTGAAGGAGACGTCGTCCAGGGCGCGCACCTCGCGGGCCGGCTTGAACAGGCCGCCGCGCGAGCGGAACACCTTGTTGAGGTTGCGCACCTCCAGCAGCGGCGCGGGCCGCTGCTGGGCGACGGCTTCCGGAATGATGTTGCTGGGAATCGCCTCGAGCAGGGCGCGAGTATACTCGTGGCGGGGGTTTTCGAGCACCTCCCGGGCCGTGCCGAGCTCGACGACCCGGCCGTAGCGCATCACGCAGACCCGGGTGGCCACCTCGGCCACCACGCCGAAGTCGTGGGTGATGAACATCACCGCCATGCCGCGGCGCTGCTGCAGGTCGCGAATCAGCTCCAGGATCTGCGCCTGGGTAGTCACGTCGAGCGCCGTCGTGGGCTCGTCGGCGATCAGCAGCTCCGGCTCCAGCGCCAGTGCCATGGCGATCATCACCCGCTGGCGCTGCCCGCCGGAGAGCTGGAACGGGTAGGCGCGGATCGCCTTGTCCGGCTCGGGGATGCCGACCTCCTCCAGCAGCGCCAGGGCCTTCTCCTGCCGCTCGCGGCTGCTGTATTTACCGTGCGCCTCGAACACTTCGGCGATCTGGGCGCCGACCCGCATCAGCGGGTTGAGCGCGGTCATCGGTTCCTGAAAGATCATGCCGATGCGCAGCCCACGCAGCTTGCGGTGCTGCTTCTCGTTGAGGGCGAGCAGGTTCTGGCCGTCGAACAGCACCTCACCGGCAGTGGGGCGCACGCCCTTGGGCAGCAAACCCATCACCGCATTGGCCGCCATCGACTTGCCGGAGCCGGACTCGCCGACCACGCACATGATCTCGCCGCGGGCCACGTCGTAGCTGACCTCCTCCACCGCGTAGTCGCGGTCGGCGCCCTTGGGCAGTGCCAGGGTCAGGCCGCGAATGCTCAGTACCGGAGCGTTGTCGTTCATGTCGTTCTCCTAGGAGCGTTCGCGGGCGAGCTTGGGGTTCAAGGCGTCATCCAGCCCTTCGCCGACCAGGTTGAGCGCCAGCACCGTGAGCAGGATAGCCACTCCGGGAAAGAAGCTGAGCCACCAGGCCTGGCGGATCACCGTACGCGCGGCGCCGATCATGTAGCCCCAGGACATCACGTTGGGATCGCCCAGCCCCAGGAACGAGAGCGCCGACTCCAGCAGGATGGCGGTGGCCACCATCAGCGAGGCCAGCACGATGATCGGCGACAGGGTATTGGGCAGGATCTGACGCAGGATGATGGTGCGGTTGGTCTGGCCCACGAGACGCGCGGCCTCCACGTATTCGCGGTGACGCAGCGACATGAACTCGGCCCGCACCAGGCGTGCCACCGGCGGCCAACTGACGATGGCGATGGCCAGCACGATCGATGTCACGCTGGGCTGCATGATCGCCACCAGCACGATGGCCAGGGCGAAGTTGGGGATGGTCTGGAAGAACTCGGTGAAGCGCATCAGGGCGTCGTCGATCAAGCCGCCGTAGTAGCCGGCAACGGCGCCCAGCGGCACGCCGATGAGCAGCGCCACCGAGGTCGAGACCAGGCCGATCAGCAGCGAGACCCAGGCGCCGTGCATCAGCCCGGCGGCCACGTCGCGGCCCATGGTGTCGGTGCCGAGCCAGAAGCCATCCACCTCCATGGGCGCGAGGAAGGGGCGCTGCACCATGCGCCAGGGCGACTCGGGATAGAGGAAGGGGGCCAGCATCGCCATCGCAATGATGGCCAGCAGGATGAACAGGCCGACCAGAGCGCCGCGGTTCTGGGCAAAGCGGGCGAAGAAGCTCATGAGGCCTCCTTGATGCGCGGGTCCGCCAGGCGATAGACCAGATCGGTGATGATGTTGAAGACGATGACCAGCGCGGCGGAGAAGAAGAAGATGCCCAGCAGCAGGTTGTAGTCGCGCTGCTGCAGCGCTTCGAACATCAGCCGGCCGATGCCGGGCCAGGCGAACACCGTCTCGGTGAGGATGGCACCGCCCACCATCTGTCCCGCCTGCAGGCCGGCCAGGGTGATGATCGGCAGCAGGGCGTTGCGCAGGATGTGGCGCCGCTGGATCACGCCCGGCGCGAGGCCCTTGGCGCGGGCGGTCTTGACGTAGTCCTGCTGGCTCGCCTCGAGCATCGAGGCGCGGGTCATGCGGGTGTAGATGGCCATGAAGAACAGCGCCAGGGTGGTGGCGGGCAGGATCAGGTGCTTGGCCACGTCGAGCACCAGGGCGAAGCCGGTGTGCCCCGCGCCCACCGTGTACATGCCGTAGGCCGGCAGCCAGCCGAGGAAGACCGAGAACAGCACCACTGCCATCAGCGCCACCCAGAACAGCGGCGTGGCATAGAACAGCAGGGCCAGGGCCATGATGATGGAGCCGGAGGGCTTCTTGACCCGGGCGGCGGCCATGGAGCCGGCGACGATGCCCAGCGCCAGCGACAGCACGAAGGCGGTACCGGTGAGCAGCAGGGTGGCCGGCAGGCGGGCGAGGATCAGGTCGAGCACCGGCATGCCCTGGCGATACGACCAGCCGAAATCGAGCATGGCGATTCCCGAGACGTAGCGCCACAGCTGGACGTAGATCGGCTGGTCGAGACCGAAGCGTTCGCGCAGCTGACGCAGGAACTCCTCGTCGGTGGCGCCGGCCTCGCCGGCCAGGATGGCGGCGGGGTCGCCCGGCGCCATCTGGATCAGGAAGAAATTGAAGATGACGATCAGGAACAGGACGACGACGGCCTTGAGCAGCCGCATCACGATCAGTCGGGCGTAGAGCATGCAGCAAGCCTCTGGGTGCTTGAAGGTATGCAAATGCCTGCGCGAGCGAATCGCTGCGATGCGCGGTACCGAAGCGTCGGACCGTCACAATCCTCACCTAGTACCGCATAGGCTCCGGTTGTTGCGCTCCGTGCGCCTTGCGCTTCATCTCGCTCGGCAATTTGCTCCTCTTAAACGGGGGCGGCCGTGCCGCCCCCTCAAGACGAGATTCGACTCAGCGGTCGAGCCAGGCGTCCCTGAAGCCGTCGTTGACCCCCACGCCGGAGGTCACCAGATCCTGGACGTCGCAGCGGTAGATGGTCGGGAAGCCGAGCTCCAGCAGCCAGCCCACCGGCACGTCCTCGTGAATGATCTCCTGGGCCTCGTGATAGAGAGCTTCACGCTCCTCGTCGGGGAATGCCGTGGCGGCCTCGTTGAACAGCTCGTCGACCCGCTCGTTCTCGTAGCCACCGACGTTGTTCCACGGGGAGCCGCGCTCGATGTTGTCGGAGAGGTAGGAGCGGGTGATGCCCAGGGCCGGGTCGCCGTACTGGAAGAGGAATGTGAAGGCGAGGTCGTAGTCCCACTCGGAGAGGCGCTGGTTCCAGCCGCCCACGTCGGTGGACTGGGTGCGCACGTTGATGCCCACCTCGCGCAGGTTCTGCTGCACGGCCTCGGCCCAGCGGGTCCAGGTCTCGCCGTAGGGCAGCGGCAGCAGGCGCACCTCCTCGTTGTCGTAGCCCATCTCCTCGAGCAGCTCGCGGGCGCGATCCGGGTTGTGGTCGTAGGGGTCGAGCCCGTCGTGGCGGAAGCGCGCGTTGGAGCCGAAGGAGGAGAGCGGCACCTCGCCGAGGCCGTTCCACAGCACGTCGCGGGCGAACTCGCGGTCCATGGCGTACATCACCGCCTGGCGGAAGCGCTTGTCCGCCGTCGGGCCTTCGCGGTTGTTCATCCACAGCATGGCGAAGGGGCTGAAGTACTCGTGGCCCTCCTCCGTCACGCAGGTGTTGTCCATGGCGGTCAGGCGCGGGATGTCGAAGTTCTCCACGGTGCCGTTGGGCAGCACGTCGACGGTGCCGTTCTCGTAGGCCACGGCGCGGGAGGCGCCATCCGGGATGACGTGCCAGTTGATGCCGTCCAGGTAGGGCAGGTCTTCCTCGTAGTAGTCGTCGAAGCGCACCAGCTCGATGACGGTGCCGCGGTCCCAGTTGTGGAACTTGAACGGGCCGGTACCGATGGGATGGCTGTTGTGCTCGTTGTCGCGGAAGTCGGTACCCTCGTAAAGGTGCTTGGGCACCATGGTGAAGGTGCCGGCCTCGAAGGAGAGCAGGAAGGGGCCGAAGGGCTCGGAGAGAGTGAAGACCACGGTGTGATCGTCCTCTGCCTCGATGCTTTCCACGTGCTGCAGCACGGCGCGGGCGCTGGGGTTCAGCTCGCGGTGGAATTCATCGGCGGAGAACACCACGTCGGCGGCGGTGAAGGGTTCGCCGTCATGCCACAGCACACCCTCGCGCAGGTGGAAGGTATAGACCAGGCCGTCGTCGCTCACTTCCCAGGATTCGGCCAGCTGCGGTATCGGCTCCAGGTCGGTGGTGTAGCGCAGCAGCCCCTCGTAGATGTTGCCGGCGACCTTGCGGGTAGGGTCGTTCTGGATCATGCCCAGCACCAGGCCGGGCGGCTCGGGCTGGATGATGGTGTTGATGGTGTCCCCGGAGCGGGGCTCATCGGCAACGGCAAAAGAAGAGGTAAAGGCCAGGGCGGCAATGGCTGCTGCCAAAGGCGTCATTTTCATCATCGGATTCCTTCTTGTTGTCTCGGCGTTTGTTGTCTTGGTTCATCGTGCCGTATTCATGCCTTAGTGACCTTAGCAGTGGCTCCCAGAACTGTCGACAGTCGTCAATCGACGGTCGACAAGAATCGCCAATTGGTCATACTGTAGCCATTACAGTAACAAGAGCCAGGTGCATGACCCCTTCGAGTGCTTTCGGTAGCGGTGCGATCATCCAGCAGCGCAATCTGGTGGAGCAGGTCGCCGACTACCTGACCCAGGCCATCATCAGTCAGCGTTATGCGCCCGGTGAGCGACTTTCGGAAGTTCAATTGGCGCGTGACCTGGGGGTGAGCCGAGCCCCCGTACGTGAAGCGGCGCGGCTGCTGGAGAGCCGCGGTTTGCTGGTCTCCCAGCCTCGCCGTGGGTTCTTCGTGCGAGCGCTGGACGCCAGCGAACTCATCGATGTCTTCGATCTGCGCCTGTGCCTCGAGCGGCATGCGATGGCGCGTCTGGTCGATAACTACGATGCGCAGAAGGAGCAGGCGCTGCGGCGTCAGGTCGAGCTGATGTGCGAGGTGGCGCTACATGACAGCGATAGCCGTAAGATCGAGGAGGACCTGGTCTTCCATCGCATGCTGATCGACTTCTCGGGCAATCGACGGCTGCTCAAGGTGTTCGACGACATCACCCACGAGCTGCGTCTCTGCATCGCCTTGATCGGCAAGACCCATGCCGAACCCGACACCATCGCCACCTGTCACTGGCAATTGCTCGATGCGCTGGCCAGCGGCGACCCGCAGCGCTGCCGCGAGGCCATCGACTACCACATCGGCGTGGCGCGGGATTACGTGGTGCAGGGCATCGGCGAGTCGTCCTGAGTCACTCGCGCAGAATGGTGAACGGCGACCACTGCTGGCACAGCGGCGTGACCTCGAGCCGGGTGATGTTCACGTGGGGCGGCAGTTCCGCGATGTGCAGCGCCTGGGCGGCCACGTCTGCCGGTAGCAGCGCTTGGGTGCCGGCGTAGTAGCGCTGGGCGGCGTCGCGGTCTCCCTTCATGCGCACCTCGGTGAACTCGCTCATGGTCATGCCGGGCGCCAGGTCGGTGACGCGCACGCCGGCGGCACTGACGTCGCAGCGCAGGTTGTAGCTGAACTGCTCGACGAAGGCCTTGGAGGCGCCATAGACGTGGCCGCCGGGGTAGGGGGTGTGAGCGGCGATGGAGCCGATGTTGATGACGGTCGCTCCCTCGCCGTGGGCCACCAGCCGCGGCAACAGCAGCCGGGTGACCGTGACCAGGCCCTTGATGTTGGTCTCGATCATGGCGTGCCAGTCGTCGAGGTCGGCCTCCTGGGACGGCCCCTTGCCCAGTGCCACACCGGCGTTGTTGAGCAGTACCCTGGGGCGGTCGAAGGGCGGTGGAAGCGAGTCGACGACATGCCGAACGGCATCGCGGTCGGTGACGTCCAGCGCGGCGGTATGGACCGGTACCTGGCCGAGACGCTGCTGCAGGGCGTCGAGGCGCTCCTGCCGGCGGCCGGTGAGGACGAGCCCCCAGCCGGCATTGGCGAAGGCCTCGGCGCAGGCCCGGCCGATGCCCGAGGTGGCACCGGTGATGAAAGCGATGGGCGTGGTTTCGTGCATGGTGAATGCTCCGATGGCGATACTTCCATTGAGATGTTGCCTGGCGCTGCATGATATTAGCCATTGGTAGCACTTTATCCGTGATGCAGCCAGAAAATGCCGCTGGGCGGGCGTTCCAGAGGCATCGCGATACGCGAAGCCTCCCTTCATCAAAGCCGATTTGAGCGCAGCGAAAGCATGTTTCAAGATCAGGACATCGTCACGCGATAACCAACATAACGATAACGATCAGGAGAGCACCCTCATGCGCAAGTCCTTGCTTGCCACGCTGGCCACGCTCGGCATGCTGAGCGCCCCGTTCGCACTCGCCAGCACCATCGAAATCCAGGTCAACAACACCATGAGCGAGGGCGGCTCCGAGAGCGCCGCCGTGGAGCGCTTCGCCGAATACCTCGAAGAGCAGGCGCCGGGTCGCTTCAACGTGCGGCCTTTCCTTGCCGGCTCGCTGGGCAGTGAGGACGGGGTCCTCGAGCTGCTCAACCTGGGGCAGACCCAGATCTCCATCACCGGTGGCAACTGGCGCCAGCAGTATGCGCCCGAGTACGACGCCATCACCGTGCCGTTCCTCTTCTCCACCTGGGACGAAGTCGACGCCTACATGGAGAGCCCCTCCGGCCAGCGCCTGGTGGAGATCGCCGAAGAGAAGGGCGGCCTCAAGTACTTCGGCACCCAGCACCGCGGCCCGCGTCACATGACCGCCAACAAGGCGATTCACACCCCCGAAGACCTGCAGGGGTTCCGTCTGCGCCTGCCGTCGCTGCCGGTGTGGCTGGAGGTGTGGGAAGGAATCGGCGCGCAGGTGGTCAACGTGCCGGCGCCGGAGATCTACCTGGCCCTGCAGACCCGCCAGGTGGACGGTCACGAGAATTCGCTCTCGTCACCCTATACCCGTCGTCTGTGGGAAGTGCAGGACCACATCATCCTCACCAGCCACGTGCAGTTCCCGTGGAACTGGGTGGCCAGCTCGCGCTGGTGGAACGGTCTCGATGAGGAGGACCAGGCGCTCATCACCGAGGCCATCCATGTCGCCCGCCAGCACGGCACCGAGGTGGAGCGGGAGCTGGACGAGTATTACCTCGAAGAGCTGGAAAAGGCCGGCATGACCATCATCGAACCGGATATCGAGGCCTTCCGCGAAGCGGCCATGCCGTCCATCGAGCGTGTCATGTCCGACATGGCCGATGGCGTGCTGGAGGATGCCATGGGGAACGGCAACGACTGATTGCCAAGCACGCCAAGTGACCGTCAGCGGCGGCCTGCGGGGCGCCGCTGATGCTTTCCGTCTGGAGGATTGCTGCTTTGACGTTTTCATCGACGCCGCCACGGGGAGCCCTGGATAGGGTTGCCTTTCACCTGCTCAGAGGCATCACGCTGATCTGCGATTTCGTCGGCGTGCTGCTGCTGGCCGGCGTACTGCTGCTGATCGTATCGGCCGTCATCGCCCGGGATCTCATCGGTCTGGGCATGCCCTGGACCGAGGAAGTGGCCTCGATACTGGCCATCTATGCGGTGGCCTTCGGCTCGCTGTCGGCCTGGGTGCGCTTCGAGCATCTGGTGGTGGATCTGTTCAGCCATCGCCTCGGCAATCTGGCGCGCGCGCTGCAGTATCGCCTGGTGGCGCTGCTCTCGTGCGGGTTCTTCGCGCTGGCAGCGTACGGGGCGCTGACGATGTCGGTAGCCAGTGCCAACAATCGCACCGTGTCGCTGGGAATCAGCTTCAGCTACCTCTATTACGGCATATTCATCGCCTTCGCCGGCATGGCCGTGCTGGCGCTGTGGCAGACGCTGCGAGGCCCGGTGGCCTGGCAGAACGAGTTGCAGGCCGAGCAGGAGGCCCACTGATGCAGGAGTTACTGGTTTTCGTCGGCGGTCTGCTGCTGCTCATGGCCGTCGGGCTGCCGGTGGTGGTGGCCATCGGCATCACGTCCTTCATCGCCCTGGCGGTGACCGGCACCGGTGGCCTGCCGGTGGAGCTGATGTCGCTGCGTATGGTGCAGACACTCAACAATTTCACCCTGCTGGCCATTCCGCTCTTCATCCTGGCCGCCAACATCATGAACACGGGTTCGACCACCACGCGAATCTTCGATTTCGCCACGGCGCTGGTGGGCTTCACCAAGGGCGGCCTGGGGCACGCCAACGTGGTGGCCAGCTCGATCTTCGCCACCATGTCAGGCACCGCGGTGGCCGACGCCGCCGGTCTCGGCAGCATCGAGATCAAGGCCATGAAGGAGCGCGGCTACGACCTCGGCTACTCGGCGGGCATCACTGCGGCTTCGAGCGTCATCGGACCGATCCTGCCGCCGAGCATTGCACTGGTGGTCTACGGCTGGCTGGCCAACGTCAGTATCGGTGCCCTGTTCATGGCGGGGCTGGTGCCCGGCATCCTCATGGCGATTCTGTTCATGGGCATGACCGTGGTGCTGGGGGCGGGCAAGCGTGTGGCCATGCCGCCGCCGGTGCCGTTCGACGCCAAGGAGGTAGTGCGCACCGGTCGGCGGGCCGTGCTGCCGTTGTTCATGCCGGCCATCATCGTGGGCGGGATCTGGACCGGGCTGTTCACTCCCACCGAGGCGGGAGCGGTGGCCTCGATCTATGCGCTTATCCTCGGCGGGCTGGTCTACCGCGATCTCACCTTGCGCGATCTGTTCCACGCCTTCCGCCGCACGCTGATGTTCAGCGCCGCGATCCTGCTGATCATCGCCGTGTCCAGCTTCTACGGCTGGATCCTGGTGCGCATCGGCATTCCGCAGGCGCTGGCCGGTCAGGTCGCCGCCATCGACATGCCGACGATCCTGCTGCTGCTGGCCTTCGCGCTGTTCTTCCTGCTGATCGGCTGCTTCATGTCGGTGATCGAGAGCATCCTGATCTTCACGCCGATCGTGGTCCCGGCGGCCCTGGCCGCAGGGCTCGATCCGATTCACTTCGGCATCGTCATGGTCATTACTCTGTCGGTGGGGGTCATCACGCCGCCATTCGGCACGGTGCTGTTCCTGATGGTGGGCATCACCCGGCTGCGCTATGCGCAGATCGTCATCTCGATCCTGCCGTTCTTGATCCCGATCCTGCTGACGATACTCATTCTGATCGCGATGCCTATCCTGACCACCTGGCTGCCCCGCGCGATGGGCTATTGAGTGGGGGCGGCAGTCCCGGACGGAACGCCCGGGGCTGCCGCCGGTCTGAAGCGATACCATCGCAGGGGATCCGCCATGCTCGACACCATTCAGCGATTCTTCCAGCAGACCCTGGCCGAGCCCGAGCGCTCGGACGACCCCGCACCGACCCTGGAGCGTGCCACCGCCGCGCTGCTGTGCGAGGTGATGCGCGCCGACTACCATACCGACGAGACCCAGCTGGCGGCATTGCGCGAGCTGCTCATTTCGCATTTCCAGCTTCCCGGTGCGGCGGTCGAGGAGCTGATGGAGATGGCCCGCGACGAAGTGGAGAACTCCGTGGACCACTACCAGTTCGTCAGCCTGATCAAGCAGCACTACGACTATGCCCAGCGTCGCGAGCTGGTGCGCATGATGTGGGTGCTGGCCAACGCCGATGCCAATCACAACGCGCTGGAGGAGCATCGGATCCGGCGTCTGGCCGAACTGCTTCACGTCAGCCACTCCGATTTCATCCGCACCAAGCTGCAGGTGCAAGGCAAAGCGCAATAGCGACGCACGATTTTCTTGATCCAGGCCGGCAAGTGGGTTTGATCCAGGCCGGCAAGGGAGGAATCGGCCCGCCGTGCGTCGAACCGTGCTGGTAGACTGGTGCGCTCGTTCCGGCAGGGGGCCGGTGGCGTCAGCGCATCGTGGAGGAGTGGCATGTCTCGTCAAACCGTCGTCCTGGGAGCCGGCATGGTCGGCGTTTCCATCGCCTGGCACCTGGCCCGTCGCGGGCGTTCGGTGCTGCTGGTGGATCGCCTTCCGCCCGGTCGCGAGACCTCCTATGGCAACGGCGGCCTGATCCAGCGCGAAGCGGTACGCCCCTACACCTTCCCCCGCGAGCTGGGCAAGCTGCTCGATTCGCTGCCCAACCGGCGGGTCGACATTCGCTATCAGTGGCGCGGGGTGCTGCAGTTCGCCGGGCCGCTGCTGGGCTACTGGCGCCATTCGGCTCCCCGCCGCTACGCTCGCATCGTTCCCGAGTATGCCTCGCTGATCGCGCTGTCGACCCAGGAGCATGCGCCGATGATCGAAGCCGCCGGGGCAGGAGAGCTGATCGGCAAGGAGGGTTGGCTCGAGGTGCATCGCAGCCAGGCGGAACTCGACCGTCGGGCCCTCGAGGCGGAGGATTCCGCCCGGCGTTTCGGCGTGACCTACGACGTGCTCGACGGCCGGGGCCTGGCGCACAAGGAGCCTGCTCTCGGCGATGGGCTGGCCGGGGCGGTTCACTGGACCAACTCCTGGAGCGTGGCCGACCCGGGCGGACTGGTGGCTGCCTACGCCCGCAGCTTCCAGCAGCTGGGGGGAGAGATCCTGCAGGCGGAAGTCGGCAGCGTGAGCCAGGCGGGCGCCGGCTGGCACGTCGACACCGATCGGGGCGGTCTCGAGGCCGGCGATCTGGTGGTGGCCCTGGGGCCCTGGGCGGGCGCCTGGCTGAGGGATCTTGGCTATCACCTGCCGACCTTCGTCAAGCGCGGCTACCACATGCACTACGGTGCGGCGGAGGAGCAGCGCATCAACCATTGGCTGGCCGATGCCGACATCGGCTACATCCTGGCGCCCATGCGGGCCGGCATTCGTCTGACCACCGGGGCGGAGCTGGCTCCGCTGGATGCGCCGCCCGCCCACGATCAGTTGGCGGCAGCCGAGCGTCGAGCGCGCGAGCTCTTTCCTGGCCTGGGGCAGCGCCTGGAGGAGCAGCCTTGGAAGGGTGCGCGCCCCTGCCTGCCGGACATGAAGCCGGTGATAGGGCCGGCGCCGCAGCATGCGGGGCTGTGGTTCGCCTTCGGCCACGGGCACCAGGGCTTCACCATGGGGCCGGCCACGGGGCGCGTGCTGAGCGAGATGATGGAAGGGGAGCCGACGGCGGTGGATATGGAGCCCTTTCGCGCCGACCGGTTTTGAGCTTGGTCTTGGGCCGAGCGCCTACGGCTTGGCCCGATTGCGGCGACGACGGAACAGATGGTGCACGAACTTGATCACCAGGGTCATGACATAGACCACCCAGCCGGCGGTGGCGAGCACGTTGAACAGCAGCATCTTCTGTTCGCCGCTCATGGGCGCGAGCATGTTCTCGATGAAGACGCCGAAGAACAGCGCCAGGGCCATGGGCAAGGCTAGGATGTGCATCCACATCTCGGTGCGGCGCTTGCGCACGTGGTAGCGGCTCAGGTGGATGCGAAACGGCCGATGCACGGAGCTGACCAGAATCATGGCGCCGAGGGCGAGCAGGGCGGCAAGCGTCGGTTCGACACTCCCGATCCGCGCCGAGATGCTGATCGACCAGAAGAACACGATCCACATCAGACCGGCCAGAATGGCGACGATATCGGCGTAGTGGCGAACCCGAGGCATTGGCAGCGACTCTCACGGCGAAAAACGGCGTCGATGATACGGCAAAACGGCGTTCGTTGCTGCCGCCGCGACAATCTTTCGATGCCCGCCACATGGCCGGAAGCCAGGCATTTCGCCCCGGCCTTCCGGTATACTCTGGCGTCGACACTCATGTTGAACGACAGGACGCCCCGTGACCGCTATTACCCTGACCCGACCCGATGACTGGCATCTCCACCTGCGCGACGGCGAGGCGCTTGCGGCCGTGGTGCCCGCCACTGCGCGCCAGATGGGACGGGCGATCATCATGCCCAATCTCAAGCCGCCGGTCACCACCACCGAGCAGGCGCAAGGCTATCGCGAGCGAATCCTGGCGGCCCGTCCCGCCGGTTCCACCTTCGAGCCGCTGATGACGCTCTACCTCACCGACAATACCCCGGCGGAGGAGATCGAGCGGGCCGTGGCAAGCGGGCTGGTGCATGCAGTGAAGCTCTATCCGGCGGGCGCCACCACCAACTCCGACTCGGGCGTCACCGATCTGGCGCACTGCGACGCCGCCATCGGCGCCATGGCGCGCCTGGGACTGCCGCTGCTGGTGCATGGCGAAGTCACCGATGCTGAAATCGACATCTTCGACCGTGAGGCGGTGTTCATCGAGCGGGTGATGAAGCCGCTGCTCGAGCGCCATCCCGATCTCAAGGTGGTGTTCGAACACATCACGACTGCCGATGCCGCCGAGTTCGTCGCCCAGGCAACGGCCAACGTGGGCGCGACCATCACCGCTCACCACCTGCTGTTCAACCGCAACCACATGCTCGTGGGCGGCATACGACCGCACTACTACTGCCTGCCGATCCTCAAGCGCGAGCGCCATCGCGAGGCGCTGCTGGCGGCGGCCACCTCGGGCAGCGGCAAGTTCTTCCTCGGCACCGACAGCGCGCCCCACGCTCAGGGCGACAAGGAGTCGGCCTGCGGCTGTGCCGGTGCCTATACCGCACCGGCGGCCATCGAGCTCTACGCCACGGCCTTCGAGCAGGCCGGTGCGCTGGACCGGCTGGAGGGCTTCGCCAGCCACTTCGGGCCGGCCTTCTACGGCCTGCCGCGCAACGCCGATACCATCACCCTGGTACGGGAGGAGTGGGCGCTGCCCGATTCGCTGCCCTATGCCAACGGCCAGCGCATCGTGCCCCTCAAGGCCGGCGAAACGCTGGCGTGGAAGATGCGCGACTGACCGCTCTAACGGAAACGCTACGGCCGCCTTCGGGGCGGCCGTCTTGCATTCGATGAGGGGTATCGAACGTTCGATGAGATTCCTGCGGCGAAGGTGTGACGGCTAGTCTATGGTGTGAATTGAGCACAAGGGGTGCTCTCTCATTGCTTCTTACGTTCCGTCTGAGTACCTGAGGCTTAGCCGCAGGGTGCCCGTGGGTAGATATGCGCCGAGAAACGATGCAGGATGACACCATCCACCCCCAAGCAGCTTCGCAAGGGAATTCGGAGTCTGCTCGAGTTTGCGTTACTGCTGACCTTCGCCAGGGAGAGGGTCCCTGTCGTCTATTTCGACAGACAGCTGAACGTCGGGGATGCGATCACTCCTTATCTGGTACGTCGGCTCACCGGCAAAGAGACCTATCGCGTTCGCTCCAACGCGGTCATGCATCTGCTGGGTGTGGGAAGCATCCTTCACCTGGCGGGAAGTCGAAGTCTGGTGTGGGGTAGCGGAGTCATCGACCCGCGGAGGCTGCCGGGTCGAGAGGCTCTCGAGCATGCCCGTTTCCTGGCGGTGAGGGGCCGTCTCACCCAGCAACTGCTGGCTGCCAATGGTGCGGATGTCACAGGGTCGATGCTGGGCGATCCCGCGCTCCTCATGCCGCTGTTCTACCAGCCTGCTCGTAGCCATCGACACTATCGTATCGGGCTGGTGCCTCACTATGTCGATCTGGATCACCCCGTGGTCCGCTATATGGCGAGTCTGCCCGATGTCAAGCTGATCGACGTGAGACAGCAGCCCGAGCCGTTCATCGATGCCCTTGCCGACTGCGATGCAGTCATCTCGTCGTCCTTGCATGGGCTGATCCTCGCCGATAGCTACCGCATTCCCAATCGCTGGGTGCGATTCTCCGATGGCCTGATCGGTGGCGAGTTCAAGTTTCGCGACTATTACAGTACGACGGACGCTCCAGATACCGGCGTCGTGTCGCTGAGGAGCCGGACCGAGGCCGACGATTGTATGGCGGTTTTGCCTGCACAGGGCGGGGTGGCGAAGTATCTGAGTGAACCTGAGCGGCTGATTGCCACTTTTCCCTTTGACGAATTCAAGTGACGATCATGGACATGCGTGAGCCGACCATCAGCATCATCGTCCCAGCCTACAACGTGGCGCCCTATATCGAGGCCGCGCTGGAGAGTCTGGCCAGCCAGACGTTCCCGCCCCACCAGGTCATCATCGTTGACGATGGCAGTAAGGATGACACCCGGGAGCGAGTGCGCGCCTTTCCTCACCCCTATCCTGTGGAGCTGATGGCCACTGTCAACCTGGGGCAGGGCGGGGCCCGCAACCTGGCGATCACCAGGGCCTCGGGCGATTACGTCTACTTCTTCGATGCCGACGACCTGCTGGAGCCCGATTTCATCGAGAGTATGCATGCCCTGGTCAAATCCACCGACTATCCGGACATCGTATTCTTTTCGGGGGTTGCCTTTCATGACGCAGGGGTGGAAGGACTCGATTTGCCCCGCAGCTACCGCCGCGGCTTCGACGGCGAGTATACGCGGGCAGCCGACCTCCTCGCGGCGTTCGAACGGCATGGCGGCGGCTCGTGCAGCCCCTGTCTCTACCTTAGCAGGCGCACGCTGTGGGGAGAGAGGTTGAAGTTCAAGGATGACTATCACGAGGATGAAGAGATCTTCTTGCCCCTGATCTTTTCAGCCAAGCGTTATGTGGTGACCGACCGCGTGCTGTTCCGGCGCCGGATCCGCCTCAACTCCACCATGACGATGCCCAAGTGCATGAAGCATGTGAGAGGCCTGCATCGGCTGCTCGAATCGCTGTTGGCCCTGTACCGCGACCCCGCGCATTACAGCTGCCGGCGCCACATTCGCAAGCGTGCCCTTCAGTACATCGGCCAGTACATGAGCGCTTGTCGCAAGGTGCGCGTGCCCTATGACCTCTCGCTGCTGCTGGCGTTGGTAGTGGGATTCAGGAACCGTAGCATGTGCGTGAAAATCGCCTTTCATGCGCTGAGCGACACGCTGCGTAGCGCGATCAAGCGGCTGATGGGCCGGGGCAGGGCATGTAACCCCTGAGGCCTCGGCGGGGGGGGCGTACGCATGGAGCGGCATGGCTTCGGCCATCGCGCTCCCGGGGGCTCGCCGAGGCCGGATGCCTAGCCGGCGGCCAGCTCGATGTCGGGTTGCGGCTCGGTCTTGCCCAGGCGCAGGACCATGAGCTCCACCATGCGTGCCGAGTGGGCGGCGGCTTTCTCCAGGAACTGGTCGAACGAGAGGTGGTTGTCGCCGCCGCCGGGGATGTCGGACAGCGCGCGAACGACCACGAACGGACAGCCGTAGAGGTGGCAGGTCTGGGCGATGGCGGCGGCTTCCATCTCGGCCGCCAGCATGGTGGGGAAGCGCGAGCGGGTTCTGGTGACCAGCTCCGGACAGGCCATGAAGACGTCGCCGGTGGCAATCAGACCTTCCACCACCTTGACCTCGCCCAGCTCCTCGACGCACTCCCGGGCGAGCGTGACCAGGCGGGCATCGGGTAGGTAGGCGGCGGGCATCTGCGGTACCTGGCCGTGCTCGTAGCCGAACGCCACGGCATCCACATCGTGATGACGCACCTCGCTGGACACCACGATGTCGCCGATCTCCAGCCCCTCGCCGAAACCGCCGGCCGAACCGGTGTTGATGATCGCTTCTGGCTGGTAGACGT
This sequence comes from Billgrantia desiderata, assembly GCF_900108215.1. Classification (NCBI taxonomy): domain Bacteria; kingdom Pseudomonadati; phylum Pseudomonadota; class Gammaproteobacteria; order Oceanospirillales; family Halomonadaceae; genus Billgrantia; species Billgrantia desiderata. Next base: position 223,915 of record NZ_FNVC01000001.1, read on the forward strand.
CGAGCAGCAGGGTGGTGCCGATGGCGGCATTGACCTTGCCGATGCCCGACTGCAGGATCACCACGTCGACGCCGTGCAGCTTGCCGTGATGGAAGGTGCAGCCCACATGGGTGCGGGTGCGGCGGTCTTCCAACTGCGAGGCCAGGTAGTCGACCTCCTGGGCCATGGCGCCGATGATACCGATGCGTTTCATCTCGAGTTGCTTGCTCCGCTAAGGCGGCCGGGCCGCCGTGTCGTGAGTAGGTATGTTCTGAGGAGGGGCGTATTCTAGCGAAGCGGTGCCAGGTTGTCAGGTTCGGGCTGTCAGGCTCTGTCAGAGCGTGGCGGATTCCTGCTCCATGGCATCGTGTCGCTCCGCGGCGTAGAGGGTGTTCTCCAGCAGCGAAGCGACGGTCATCGGGCCTACTCCACCCGGCACCGGCGTGATCCAGGCGGCACGCTCGGCTGCCGGGGTGAATTCCACGTCGCCGACCAGTCTGCCGTCCTCCTCGCGATTGATGCCCACGTCGATGACGATGGCGCCATCGCGTACCCATTCCCCCTTGACCAGGCCCGGCTTGCCAACCGCCACCACCAGCAGCTCTGCGCGACGCACATGCTCTTCGAGGTTGCGTGTGAAGCGGTGACACACGGTAGTGGTGCAGCCGGCCAGCATGAGCTCCAGAGCCATGGGGCGGCCGACGATGTTGGAGGCGCCGACCACGGTGGCGTCCATGCCGCGCACCTTGAGGCCGCTGGCCTGCAGCAGGGTCATGATGCCCTTGGGGGTGCAGGGGCGCAGTACCGGCAGACGCTGCGCCAGACGCCCCAGGTTGTAGGGGTGGAACCCATCGACATCCTTGTGCGGCAGAATGCGCTCGAGGATCGGGCGCGCGTCGAGGTGAGCCGGCAGCGGCAACTGCAACAGGATGCCGTCGATACGTGGGTCGGCGTTGAGCTCGTCGATCAGCCGCTCGAGGCTCTGCTGGCTGGTATCGCTGGGCAGGGCGTGCCGAAAGGAGAGGATGCCGGCCTGTTCGCAGGCGCGGTGCTTGTTGCTGACGTAGACGTGGGATGCCGGGTCTTCGCCCACCAGAACCACGGCGAGACCCGGTATGCGCTTGCCCTCGGTGCGGCGCGTCTCGACCTGGCGTGCAACTTGCTCGCGGACCTGCGCGGCTATGGCCTTGCCGTCGATGAGTTGGGCGGTCATCGTTTCTCCCCTGTGGTGAATGAGTGAGCGGCGCTGCCAATGCCGACCGTGGTTCTCGAAGGGGGCCGATTTTCGCATGCTGCGCCGCCCAGGCAAAGCGCAAAAGCCTCGCTGCGTCAGACGGCTATTGACCGCGAAGGATTCTCGCGTAGAATACGCAGCGCTCGACGAGGCCTGATTATCGGCTGTCGAGGGCCGTGCGAAGGCCGGCGGGGTGTAGCGCAGTCTGGTAGCGCGCCTGCTTTGGGAGCAGGATGTCGGGGGTTCGAATCCCTCCACCCCGACCACAACCTTTTGTTTACGCTGAGGAAATGGCGAATCGGGGTTGCGGTCAGACGCCATGGATCGTAGAATGCGCCCATAGCTCAACCGGATAGAGCAACGGCCTTCTAAGCCGTAGGTTGCAGGTTCGAGTCCTGCTGGGCGTGCCAATGCTGTTGCCCGCGGCAGGTCTCCGGTTCGAGTGGTGTCAGGCCGGTTCGAGTGGTGTCAAGGTTGTACGGCATCAAGTACTTGGTGTCGATGCCGGTAGTGTCGATATGGTGGATGTAGCTCAGTGGTAGAGCCCCGGATTGTGGCTCCGGTGGTCGTGGGTTCGATCCCCATCATCCACCCCATTCGACTCTGTGGCGCCCCATCTATGCAATGGTGGATGTAGCTCAGTGGTAGAGCCCCGGATTGTGGCTCCGGTGGTCGTGGGTTCGATCCCCATCATCCACCCCATTGCACCTCGGTTATACTTTTCTGTACCTTCCCTTTTCCGCTATCCATCTTTTTTCGTTGTTGCGTGCCTTTCATTGCCGCTCGTTGGCACTCTCGGTGTGTTCGCCGGTTCGCGAGTAGGCGCCGATCGGGCGCTGTCCGTAGGTGGTCTGGCCGTTGAAGACCTGATTGCCGAAGACCTGATTCTCGAAGACATAACGGGCATGGCGAGCCGGGGCCGGGTTACAATGCCTCGCGTAATGAAGTGTCCTGACGAAACGCCTTGTAAAACGCCCTTGTAAAAAGCCCGTCGCGCCCCAACCAATGGGTGTAATGCTTGCCAGCGTAGGGCGGGATTCTTAGAATCTCTCTTTTACATTCATGCTTCCCAAGAACGCCCCTAGTGGTAGAGGACCATTCATGCAAGTTTCCGTCGAAACGACCTCCCAGATCGAGCGCCGTGTCACATTCCAGGTGCCGGCCGCCGAGGTCGACGAGGCCGTCGAGGCCCGCCTCAAGGACACGGCGAAGAACATTCGCCTCAATGGCTTCCGCAAGGGCCGGGTGCCCATGTCCGTGGTGCGCCAGCGTTACGGTCGTGGCGTGCGCGACGAGGTCGTGGGTGAGCTGATGCGTGAGCGCTATGTGCGCGCAATCACCGAGCAGAACCTCAACCCGGCGGGCTTCCCGAGCATCGAGCCCAAGGTCGACGAGACCGGCAAGGACCTGGAGTTCGTGGCCTCCCTCGAGGTCTACCCCGAAATCGAGCTGGCCTCGATCGAAGGTACCGAGGTCGAGCGTCCGCAGGTCGAAGTCAGCGATGCCGATCTCGAGGAGATGGTCGAGACACTGCGCAAGCAGAATGCATCCTGGGAAGAGGTCGAGCGTGCCGCCGAGCAGGGCGACCAGGTCAAGATCGACTTCAAGGGCTTCCTGGGTGACGAGCCGTTCGAAGGCGGCAGCGCCGAAGGTCACGATCTGGTGCTGGGCTCCGGCAACTTCATCCCCGGCTTCGAGGACCAGCTCGTCGGCGCCAAGGCGGGTGAGGAGAAGGAGATCAAGGTCACCTTCCCCGAAGACTACCAGGCCGAGCATCTGGCCGGTCAGGAAGCCACCTTCAAGGTCAAGGTGCATGCGGTGAAGGGCCAGGCCCTGCCGGAAGTCGACGAAGCCTTCATCAAGCGCTTCGGCGTCGAGGATGGCGACGTCGAGAAGTTCCGTGAAGAGGTCAAGAAGAACATGGCGCGCGAGGCCAAGCAGGCCGTCGACAATCGCGTCAAGCAGCAGGTGCTCGGCGCGCTGAAGAATGCCAACGACATTCCGGTGCCGCAGTCCCTGGTCCAGCAGGAGACCGACGCGCTCAAGCGCCAGGCGGCCCAGCAGTTCGGCCTGGGCGAGGACTTCGACGTTTCCCAGCTGCCCAACGAGCTGTTCTCCGAGCAGGCCAAGAGCCGCGTTCAGATCGGCCTGCTGCTGGCCGAGGTGATCAAGGCCAACGAGCTCGACGCCAGCGACGACGAGATCCGCGCCAAGGTCGAGGAGCTCGCCGAGCAGTACCAGGAGCCGCAGCAGGTCGTTGACTACTACATGGGCAACGATCAGCTCAAGACCCAGGTCAAGTCGGCTATCCTTGAAGAGAAAGCCGTTGACAAGCTGCTGGAGCAAGCCACCGTCAAGGACGTTGAGATGAGCTACCAGCAGGCTCTCGCAGCCGCTCAGCAGGGCGAGCAGGCCGCAGAGGGCGCAGATGAGGAAGGCGAGGAAGAGGCCAAGAGCTGATTCGGCGTCACGCCCCTCGACCTGCCGGCCGCGAGAGCGCGGCCGGCAGGTGCAGTCGCTTCCATTCATCGGATGCAAGGACATCACACTGATGAGCAACGAGTTCGAGACCCGGAACGCCGGCGGCCTGGTGCCGATGGTGGTTGAGCAGAGCGCACGCGGCGAGCGGGCCTACGACATCTACTCCAGGCTGTTGAAGGAGCGGGTGATCTTTCTGGTGGGGCCGGTGGAAGACCACATGGCCAACCTGATCGTGGCGCAGCTGCTGTTCCTCGAGTCCGAGAATCCGGACAAGGACATCCATCTCTACATCAACTCGCCGGGCGGCGCCGTGACGGCCGGGATGGCGATCTACGACACCATGCAGTTCATCAAGCCCGATGTCTCCACGGTCTGCATCGGCCAAGCGGCCAGCATGGGCGCGCTGCTGTTGGCCGGCGGCGCCGCGGGCAAGCGTTATGCGCTTCCCCACTCGCGCATGATGATCCACCAGCCGCTGGGCGGTTATCAGGGGCAGGCGGCCGACATCGAGATCCATACCCGCGAGATCCTGGGCATCCGCGACAAGCTCAACCGTATCCTGGCGCATCACACCGGTCAGGATATCGAGACGATTGCCCGCGACACCGATCGTGATAACTTCATGAGCGGCACTCAGGCAACGGAGTACGGTCTCATAGATGCCGTACTGGATAAGCGGCCCACATCCTGATAGCGTGAATTCAGACACGCTTCATATACGTGATTAGCGGCGGCCGGTCGGGCCGCCGAAGTGACAGAGGTACGCGAATGGCCGACGGCAAAGGCAAGGACGAAGGCGGCAAGCTGCTCTACTGCTCGTTCTGTGGCAAGAACCAGAACGAGGTGCGCAAGCTGATTGCAGGCCCGTCCGTCTATATCTGCGACGAGTGTGTCGACCTGTGCAACGACATCATTCGCGAGGAAGTTCTCGATGCCGATGCCGAGAGCGATGAGGAGCGCCTGCCCGTTCCCCGCGAGATTCGTCGCACCCTGGACGAATACGTCATCGGTCAGGATCGCGCCAAGACGGTGCTGTCCGTGGCCGTGTACAACCACTACAAGCGTCTGCGCGCCGGCATCAAGGGCGACGACGTCGAGCTCGGCAAGTCCAACATCCTGCTGATCGGTCCTACCGGCAGCGGCAAGACGCTGCTGGCCGAGACCATGGCGCGCCTGCTCAACGTGCCCTTCACCATCGCCGATGCCACCACCCTCACCGAGGCGGGCTACGTCGGCGAGGACGTCGAGAACATCATCCAGAAGCTGCTGCAGAAGTGCGACTACGATGTGGAGAAGGCCCAGCGCGGCATCGTCTACATCGACGAGATCGACAAGATCTCGCGCAAGTCGGACAACCCCTCGATCACCCGCGACGTCTCGGGCGAGGGCGTGCAGCAGGCGCTGCTGAAGCTGATCGAGGGCACCACCGCTTCCGTGCCGCCGCAGGGCGGTCGCAAGCATCCCCAGCAGGAGTTCCTGCAGGTGGACACCGGCAACATCCTGTTCATCGTGGGGGGCGCCTTTGCCGGCCTCGACAAGGTCATTCGCGACCGCGCCGAGAAGGGTGGTATCGGCTTCAGCGCCGTGGTGAAGAGCAAGGACGAGACCAAGGGCGTGGGCGATCTGCTTGCCGACGTCGAGCCGGAGGATCTGGTCAAGTTCGGCCTGATTCCCGAGTTCGTCGGTCGTCTGCCGGTGATCGCCACGCTCACCGAGCTCAACGAAGACGCGCTGATTCAGATTCTTACCGAGCCCAAGAACTCTCTGGTCAAGCAGTACGCCCGCCTGTTCGACATGGAAGGCGTGGAGCTGGAGTTCCGCGAGGACGCGCTGCGTGCGGTGGCGGCCAAGGCCATGGCGCGCAAGACCGGGGCGCGCGGCTTGCGCTCCATCCTCGAGTCGGTTCTGCTCGACACCATGTACGAGATTCCCTCCATGGAGGGGGTGACCAAGGTGGTCATCGATGCGTCGGTCATCGCCGGGGACAGCGAGCCGCTGCTGATCTACTCCCAGCAGGATCAGCGGGTGGACGGCACCGACGGCTGAAGCCGTCCGGCAGTTGCCGTCACGCCCGTGACGAAAAGGGGTCGCTCGGGCGGCCCCTTTTTCATGTGGTTCGCCGCACCCCTTGCAAAGGGGGTGTGCCGCCCCCACACCCCCTGTATCCACCGATTTCTGTTTTGAGGAACGTCTGCGATGCAGCAGAACGCCGTTCAGACTCTCAGTCTGCCCCTCCTGCCACTGCGCGACGTCGTCGTCTATCCGCAGATGGTCATCCCTCTGTTCGTCGGCCGGGAGAAGTCGATCCAGGCGCTGGACGCCGCCATGGCGGCCGACAAGCGTGTGCTGCTGGTCGCCCAGCGCGAAGCCGGTCAGGACGACCCTGGCACCGACGATCTCTTCACCATCGGCACCATCGCCGAGATCATGCAGCTGCTCAAGCTGCCGGACGGCACCGTCAAGGTGCTGATCGAGGGTGTCTCGCGGGCCGACCTGCGCGAAGTCCACCATGCCGACGGCGGACACAGCATGGCGGAGGCGGTGCTGCGCGATAGCGAGCCCCTGACGGAGCGTGAGCAGGAGGCGCTGGTGCGCGTGCTGCTCAACCAGTTCGAACAGTACGTCAAGCTGTCCAAGAAGGTACCCAACGAGGTCCTCAACTCGCTCTCCGGCATCGAGGACCCGAGCCGGCTGGTCGACACCATCTGTGCCCATCTCTCGCTCAAGATCCACGACAAGCAGCAGCTGCTGGAAATGGATCGTGTGCGCGACCGTATCGAGCACCTAATGGCGCTGATCGAATCGGAGATCGACCTGCTCCAGGTGGAGAAGCGCATCCGCTCGCGGGTCAAGGACCAGATGGAGAAGTCCCAGCGCGAGTACTATCTCAACGAGCAGATGAAGGCCATCCAGAAGGAGATGGGCGAGCTCGAGAACGTGCCCAACGAGGCCGAGAAGTACGAGGCTGCCATCGAAGAGTCGGGCATGCCCAAGGAGGCGCGGGAGAAGGCCCTGCAGGAGCTGAGCAAGCTCAAGATGATGTCGCCGAGTTCGGCGGAAGCCACCGTGGTGCGTTCCTACCTCGACTGGATGGTGGGCGTGCCCTGGAAGAAGCGTACCCGGGTCAAGCACGACCTGCCGCATGCGCACAAGGTGCTCGACGAGGACCACTACGGCCTCGAGGAGGTCAAGGAGCGTATCCTCGAGTATCTGGCCGTGCAGAAGCGCGTCAAGAAGCTCAAGGGACCCGTGCTGTGCCTGGTGGGCCCGCCCGGGGTGGGCAAGACCTCGCTGGGCCAGTCGATCGCGCGAGCCACCAACCGCAAGTACGTGCGCCTGGCGCTGGGCGGCGTGCGCGATGAATCCGAAATTCGCGGACATCGCCGCACCTACATCGGTTCGCTGCCCGGCAAGCTGATCCAGCGCATGAGCAAGGCCGGGGTCAAGAACCCGCTGTTCCTGCTCGACGAGGTCGACAAGCTCGGCATGGACCACCGCGGCGACCCGGCCTCGGCGCTGCTCGAGGTGCTCGATCCTGAGCAGAACGACAAGTTCAACGATCATTACCTCGAGCTCGACTACGATCTCTCCGAGGTGATGTTCATCTGTACCGCCAACTCGATGAACATTCCCGGCCCGCTGCTGGACCGCATGGAGGTGATTCGCCTGCCGGGCTACACCGAGGACGAGAAGCTCGCCATTGCCCGGCGCTACCTGGTGCCGAAGCAGCTGCGGGCCACCGGCTTCAAGGAGGACGAACTCGGCTTCTCCGATGAGTCGTTGCTGGAGCTGATTCGCTACTACACTCGTGAGGCGGGCGTGCGCGAGCTCGAGCGGCAGATCGCCAAGGTATGCCGCAAGGTGCTTCGCGAACGGCTCGAATACGAAGGCAAGGGGGCTCAGGCGCCGGTATTCCTCGCCGCCGACGATATAGAGAAGTATGCCGGGGTACGCCGTTACAGCTACGGTCTGGCCGACAAGGAGGATCAGGTGGGCCGCGTGACCGGGCTGGCCTGGACCTCGGTGGGCGGCGAGCTGCTGAACATCGAGTCGGTGGTCACGCCGGGCAAGGGGCGTATCAACAAGACCGGCTCGCTGGGCGATGTAATGAAGGAGTCGGTCAGTGCGGCGCATACCGTGGTGCGTGCTCGCGCCGAGTCGCTGGGCATCGAGCCCGAGCGCTTCGAGAAGGAAGACCTGCACATTCACGTGCCGGAGGGCGCCACGCCCAAGGATGGCCCCAGCGCCGGCATCGCCATGGTGACCGCCATGGTGTCCGCCTATACCGGACGACCCATCCGCTGCGACCTGGCCATGACGGGGGAAGTGAATCTGCGTGGCGAGGTCATGCCGATCGGAGGGTTGAAGGAGAAATTGCTGGCGGCACGGCGCGGTGGTATAAAGATCGTGCTAATTCCGGAAGAGAACCGCCGTGACCTCAAGGAGGTTCCGGATAACATCAAGGACGCGCTGGATATCCGGCCAGTCCGTTGGATCGATGAGGTACTGGCGTCGGCGTTGGTGGCAAGTTCCGATACCAGCGGGGAAGAATCCCGAACTGATGATTCGGCTTCTTCTTCAACGATGATCAGTACACATTAACGATAATTGCCGTGCCATTTCGGGGAGAAAACCTCGATATGGCGCGGTTTGGCGCCGCAGTTGCTTGACACCTCTTTTACAGCATTGCTATAAACTGCCAGCCGTGCTGTGATCGTGTTGCCGGGCGAAAGGCACGCCGATTAGAGCCATTTACTGAAACCGTCAAGGGGTGAAGTGTGAACAAATCCGAGCTGATCGAAGCCATCGCCGCGTCTGCCGATATTCCCAAGGCCGCTGCGTCTCGTGCACTGGATGCCATGGTCGATACCGTTACCGAGAGCCTCAAGAAAGGGGATAGCGTTTCACTCGTCGGGTTTGGTACTTTCTCGGTGAAGGAGCGTGCCGCCCGTACCGGCCGCAACCCGCAGACCGGCCAGCCGATCCAGATCAGTGCAGCCAAGGTGCCGACCTTCAAGGCCGGCAAGGCACTGAAAGACTCCGTCAACTGAGTCAACGGATTGTTTGCTCCGCCAGCCCGGTAGCGGGCGGTCCAGCGTCGGAAGCAAACCATCAGGCGCATCGCTTCGGCGATGCGCCTTATTTTTTGGCGGATGCGGCTTGATTTGGCGTCGGCGCCCCGCACCGATGTCCAGCCGGGCGCTCAGCCATGGTCCGCGAGGCCGGGCCACCGTATAATATGGCCCCACTGCCAGCCAACAATCAGTTACCGAGGCCTGCATGCTGCAAAGTATTCGTGACCGCTCCAGGAGTTGGGGTGCCAAGATCATCGTCGGTGCCGTGGTCGTCACCATGGCGCTGTTCGGTGTCGAGTCCCTGGTGGGGCTATTCGGCGGCGGCGGCGATGAAGTCGCCAAGGTCAACGGCCAGTCCATCACCCGTCAGGAGTTGGAGATGGAGGTGCAGCGCGCGATCCGCTCCGGCCAGGTGCCGCCCGAGCAGGAGCGGGCTCTGCGCGGGCAGGTACTCGACGAGATGATTGGCGAGCGCCTGCTGCTGGCCTTTGCCGAGGAGGGCAGGCTGCATCTCTCCGACGAGCAGCTCGATCAGGTCATCGTGACCCTGCCCGAGTTCCAGGATCAGAGCGGCCGCTTCGATGCCGACCTGTTCCGCAACCGCCTTGCCAGTGCCGGTTTCACGCCAACCTCATTCCGTGCTGCGCTGCGCGTCGATCTCAAGCGGCAGCAGCTGCAGCAGGGTCTGGCCGTCAGTGACTTCGTGCTCGACAGCGAGCGAGAAACCCTGTCGGCACTGCAGTCGCAGGTGCGCAGCTTCCGCTACCATGCGCTGGACGCCGATGCGCTCGACGAGCCGGTGGAGGTCAGCGAGGAGGAGCTGCTCGCCTACTACGAGGAGCATCGCGACAATTACCAGCGACCGGAACAGGTGCGTCTGGAGTACGTGATCGTCGATCGTCAGGAGATGGCCGGCCAGGTCGAGGTGGACGAGGAGGCGCTGCGGCAGGAGTGGCAGAACCGCGGTCGTGACGCCGATCGGCGCGTTTCCCACATCATGGCCACCCACAACGGCGAACGCACGCGAGAAGAAGCCGTGGAGCGGCTGGAAGCCGTTCGCCAGCGTCTGGCCGAGGGCGATGACTTCGAAGCCCTGGCGCTCGAGTACTCCGACGATCCTGCGTCCGCCGAGCAGGGTGGCGATCTCGGTGTGATCAGTCGCGGTTTCTTCGGCGACGCCTTCGACGATGCCGCCTTCGCGCTCGCGCCCGGGCAGGTCTCCGGCATCGTGGAAACCAGCAGCGGTCTGCATCTGATCAAGGTCACGGGTCTGGATCAGCCATCCTTCGAGGAGATGCGTGACGATCTGGCCCGTGAGCTGGCGCTCGACCAGGTCACCGGCGATTTCAACCGTCGCGTGCAGTCCCTGATCGATGAGAGCTTTGCCGCCGACGACCTGGACAGCGTGGCCGATGGGTTGGGGCTCGAGCTCCACGAGAGCGACTGGGTGTCGCGTGAAGGCGGCGAGGGCATACTCTCCGAGCCGGGCGTGATGAGCGAGGCGTTCAGCGAGGATGTGCTGGTCGAGGGCTTCAACAGTGAAGTCATTGAGCTCGACGACGATCGCCGCATGGTATTGCGGGTTGCCGAGCATCGTGAGGCCACCGTGCTGCCGCTCGAGGAAGTGCGCGAGCGTGTGGCGGCATCCGTGACCCGGATCAAGCAGCGTGAGATGCTGCTCGACGTGGCGCGTCAGCAGGTCGAGCGCCTGCGCGCCGGAGAGGAGCTGGATCTCGACTGGCAGCAGGTCGAAGGGGCCACGCGCCAGCGGGACAACGTGCCGCGCTCGGTGCTCCAGGCCGCCTTCCGTTTGCCGCATCCCGAGACGGGCGAGGCCGTGTTCGGCCACACCAGCGATGGTGAGAGGGTCATTCTCATCGCACTCGACGACGTCACTGCCGGCGAACCCGACGAGCAGATCGATGCCTTCGTGGCGCGCATGGCCGAGCAGCTGCGGGCTCAGGCGGCCGTGCAGGGACTGCGCAGCCATCTGCGGGAGACCTCCGAGGTCACCCGCCGCTGAGGGCAATAGCCTGCCATGCGGTACCGATAAGGGGGCGATGCCCCCTTATCTTCTGTCCCGGCTTTATACCGTTATCTTGTGCTGAAGAAGCTTGCTGCCCTGGCTAGCTGATGTGTTACTCTATAACAATAGTGTTGCAGGAGCGCTCATGGCTGCCACGCCGCTAAGATCGATACCCGTACATCTCTTCACCGGCTTTCTGGGCAGCGGCAAGAGCACGCTGATCCAGCGCCTGATCGAGCAGAAGCCGGCAAACGAGCGCTGGGCGGTATTGATCAACGAGTTCGGCCAGGTCGGTATCGATCAGACCATGTTCGAGTCGCGGGACGACGTGATCGTCAAGGGACTGCCCGGTGGGTGTCTCTGCTGTCAGCTGGCGTTCGTGCTGCAGGCCACGCTGGTCAACCTGCTGCATCGCCATCGGCCCGACCGGCTGCTCATCGAGCCTTCGGGGCTCGGTCATCCCGCCGGCCTGCTCGACACGCTGCGTGGAGAGGCCTTTGCCGACGTGCTGGTGGTGCAGGACATCGTGGCGTTGCTCGATCCGTCCCGACTCGAGGATCCCCGCGTGCGGGAGCACGACACCTTCAACGACCAGCTGGCCATGGCCGACGCCGTCGCCTTGACCATGACCGACCGCAGCGGGGCGCAGGCGGTCGCCGCTGCCGAGGCCTTCGTGCAGCAGCTCTGGCCGCCGAAGAAGTGGGTGGTGCACGCTGCCCATGGCGAACTGGATGTGAACGTACTGCTGGCAGGTGGCCGTCACCGCTCGACGGCGGCCGGAAGCGTGCGCGATGGGCATGCGGCGCTGCGCGACTCTGGCGCTCGGATGCCGGTACTGGATGAGTTCGTGGTGCCGGCACCTCGACCGGGGCAGCCGGTGGCGGCGAGCGGTCGGGCCTTGGGCTACCACACGCTGGGGTGGCGCTGGAGTCCCGTCGAGGTGTTCGATCTCGACCGCCTGACCCTGCTGTTGGATCGCTTGCCGTCCGCGCTGCGCGTCAAGGGCGTATTGCACACCGATGCCGGATGGAAGCTCTACAACCGCGGCGAGGGGGCGGCGAGCCTGACGCCAAGCGTCTGGCGTCAGGACTCGCGCCTGGAGCTGATCGGCGAGGCGGCGCACATGCCGCCGGCAGACGACCTTCTCGCCGCCATTCACGCCTGTCGTGTGAGCGGCGAAGAGGTCGATGCGCTGCCTTGAGTCAGCTCCTCAGAGGGCGATTTCCCGCAGGTTGGGGTCGCCATCGGGGCCGATCTCGATTTCCCAGCCTTTGCCGGGCTGCCAATCGCCCAACACGATACGGCGAGCTGGGAGGTCGCCGACCTCGAGCTCGTGCACGGCGGGACGATGGGTGTGGCCGTGGATCAGGGTCGTCACGCCGTAGTCGCGCATGGTGCGCACGACTTCTTCCGGGGTGACGTCCATGATGTCCTCGGCCTTGTTGGAGGTCGCTTCGCCGGACTGTTGCCGCAGCGCGGCGGCCAGCTGCAGGCGGTCGGCCAGCGGCATGGCCAGCACCTGCTCCTGCCAGGCCTGGTTGCGGGCCTGTTCGCGAAAGGTCATGTAGGCCTCGTCGCGGGTGCACAGGCTGTCGCCGTGCATCAGCAGCACCGGCTCGTCGGCGAAGCGCAGCACGGCCGGATCGGTGACCAGCTTGGCCCCGCAGGCGGCAGCGAAGCGGTGGCCGAGCAGGAAGTCGCGGTTACCGTGCATCAGGTAGATCTGGGTGCCTTCGTCGCTCAGGCGGCGCAGGGCGGCGGCCACTCGCAGGGCCAGCTTGCCGGTGCCGCTGGGATCCTGGTCGGCGTGATCGAGCAGATCGTCGCCGATCCAGGCCTCGAAGAAGTCACCCAGGATGTAGAGTGCATCGACGCCGCGGGCTCTGCGCTCGAGCCAGCCGAGGAAGCCCTCGGTGACCTCGGGCGCAGCCGGGTGCAGATGCAGGTCGGAGATCAGCAGGGTGGAACTCATGAGCAATCCCGTGGTTGGCTGCGGCTCAGCTGTCGTCTGCTGCGTCCTTGACGTAGGCGCGCTCGATGATCACGTCTTCGGCGGGCACGTCGGCATGCATGCCGCGGCGGGTGGTGTCCACGGCGGTGATGCGCTCGACCACGTCCATGCCCTCCACCACTTCGCCGAACACGCAGTAACCCCAGCCCTGCAGCGATTTACCGCTGTGGTTGAGGAAGTCGTTGTCGGCCACGTTGATGAAGAACTGGGCGGTGGCGGAGTGGGGGTCCTGGGTGCGGGCCATGGCCAGAGTGCCGGTCAGGTTCTTCAACCCGTTGTCGGCCTCGTTCTCGATCGGGTCGCGGGTCGGCTTCTGGTTGAAGTCCCGGTCGAAGCCGCCGCCCTGGATCATGAAGCCGGGAATGACGCGATGGAACAGGGTGCCGTCGTAGTGGCCGTCGCGCACGTACTGCTCGAAATTGGCTGCGGACTTGGGCGCCTGTTCGTGATTCAGGGTGATGGCGATGTCGCCGAAGCTGGTCTCGAGAATGATCATCGAAGTTTCCTGTACGATGGGAGCGCGCCTTGGCGCCGTGCATGGGCGTGGCGTTATAATAGCCGTTTTGCATCGATGCGCGAAGCGTGTCGGGTTCATCGACATTCGGGGCCCCACCCAGACTCGCGATCCAACCAGAGGTTTGCCGCAACAACATGACCACCGAAAACGCCAGTGCGCCGAATTTCATCCGCAACCAGATCCGCGACGAGATCGAGGCCGGTCGTGCCGACAAGGTCGTCACCCGCTTCCCGCCGGAGCCCAACGGTTTCCTGCACGTGGGGCACGCCAAGTCCATCTGTCTCAACTTCGGCCTGGCCGAGCAGTTCGGTGGGAACTGTCACCTGCGCTTCGACGACACCAACCCGGCCAAGGAAGAGCAAGCCTACATCGACGCCATCAAGGAGGACGTCAGCTGGCTCGGCTTCGAGTGGGCGGGGCCGGTGCGCTACGCCTCCGACTGCTTCGATCAGCTCTACGCCTGGGCGCAGCATCTGATTCGCGAGGGCAAGGCCTACGTGGACGATCTCTCGCCCGACGAGATCCGCGAATATCGCGGCACGCTGACCGAGCCGGGCCGTCCGAGCCCCTGGCGCGAGCGCAGCGTCGAGGAGAACCTCGACCTGCTCGAGCGCATGCGTGCCGGCGAGTTCAACGAGGGCGAGAGGGTGCTGCGAGCCAAGATCGACATGGCCTCGCCTAACATCAATCTGCGCGACCCGATCCTCTACCGCATTCGTCATGCCCATCATCACCAGACCGGCGACACCTGGAAGATCTATCCCTCCTACGATTTCGCCCATGGTCAGACGGATGCCATCGAAGGGGTGACGCACTCCATCTGCACCCTGGAGTTCGAAGACCACCGCCCGCTCTACGAGTGGTTCCTCGACAACCTGCCGGTGCCGTGCAAGCCGCGCCAGATCGAATTCGCGCGGCTCAACATGAACTACACCCTCACCTCCAAGCGCAAGCTCAAGCTGCTGGTGGACGAGGGCATCGTCGACGGCTGGGACGACCCGCGCATGCCGACCATCTCCGGCATGCGTCGGCGCGGCTACACCCCGGCGTCGATCCGCAAGTTCTGCGAGATGATCGGCGTGACCCGCGCCGACGGCGGCCTGGTCGACATCGCCATGCTCTACCATGCCATCCGCTCGGATCTGGAGGACAACGCCCCGCGCGCCATGTGCGTGCTCAATCCGCTCAAGGTGGTGTTGACCAACGTGCCGGAGTCCCACGAGGAGGTCTACGAGGTGCCGGGCCATCCGGCCCGTGAGGACATGGGAGTGCGCCGCGTGCCCTTCACCCGCGAGCTCTACATCGACCGCGACGACTTCATGGAGGAGCCGCCGAAGAAGTTCTTCCGCCTGGCGCCGGGTCAGGAGGTGCGTCTGCGCAACTCCTACGTGATCCGCTGCGACGAGGTGGTGAAGGACGCCAGCGACGAGATCGTGGAACTGCGCTGCTCGGTGGATTTCGATACCCTGGGTAAGAACCCCGAAGGGCGCAAGGTCAAGGGCGTGATCCACTGGGTCAGCGCCAATCATGCGGTGCCGATGGAGGTGCGTCTCTACGACAACCTGTTCCTGGTCGAGCAGCCGGACAAGGACAAGGACGCCGACTTCCTCGAGCATCTCAATCCCGAGTCGCTGCAGATCTGTCAGGCCATGGGCGAACCGAGCCTGGCCGATGCCGCCCCCGAGTCGCGTTATCAGTTCGAGCGCATGGGCTACTTCTGTGCCGACCGCCATGCCTGTCGTGACGGCAAGCTGGTGTTCAACCGCACCGTTGGGCTGAAGGACAGTTGGGCAAAGATACAGAAGAAGGGCTGACATGCAGATCTACAACACGCTGACGCGACGCAAGGAGCCGTTTGCTCCGATCGAACCGGGCAAGGTGCGCATGTACGTCTGCGGCATGACCGTGTACGACTACTGCCACCTGGGCCACGCCCGGGTGATGGTGGCGTTCGACGTGATCACCCGCTACCTCCGCTGGCGCGGCTTCGACGTCACCTACGTGCGCAACATCACCGACATCGACGACAAGATCCTCAAGCGGGCCGACGAGAATGGCGAGACCATCGCCTCGCTCACCGAGCGCATGATCGCCGCGATGCACGAGGACGAGGCGCGCCTCGGCGTGCTGCGCCCGGACCGCGAGCCGCGGGCCACCGGCCACGTGAGCGAGATCATCGCCATGGTCGAGACCCTGATCGACAAGGGCTATGCCTATCCGGCCGCCAACGGCGACGTCTACTACCGGGTGCGCAAGTTCGAGGGCTACGGCAAGCTCAACAACCGCAATCCCGACGAGATGCGCGCCGGCGCCCGGGTCGAGGTCGACGAGCACAAGGAGGACCCCCTCGACTTCGTGCTGTGGAAGGCGGCCAAGCCCGGCGAGGCGAGCTGGCCTTCGCCCTGGGGCGAGGGGCGGCCCGGTTGGCACATCGAGTGCTCGGCGATGTCGACCTGCTGCCTGGGGGATACCTTCGACATCCACGGCGGCGGCCCGGACCTGACCTTTCCGCACCACGAGAACGAGATCGCCCAGAGCGAGGCGGCCACCGGCAAGCCTTACGTCAATACCTGGATGCACGCCGGGGCGGTGCGGGTGAACCAGGAGAAGATGTCCAAGTCGCTGGGCAACTTCTTCACCATCCGCGAGGTGCTCGAAGTCCACGACCCGGAAGTGGTGCGCTACCTGCTGGTGGCGAGCCACTACCGCAGCCCGATCAACTACGCCCCGGAGTCGCTGGGTGAGGCGCGCAAGTCGCTGGAGCGCTTCTACACCGCGCTCGAAGGCATGGAGGCTCTCGGCGCGGACGCTGCGTCTGGCGTGAGCGATGGCCGCTTCGCCGAGCGTTTCACCGCCGCCATGGACGACGACTTCAACACGCCCGAAGCGCTGTCGGTGCTGTTCGAGCTGGTGCGCGAGCTCAACCGTGCCAGGAAGGAAGCCCCCGGTGAGGCGCCGACATTGGCCGCCGAGCTGCGTCGTCTGGGCGGCGTACTGGGGCTGTTCGGCCAGGATCCGCAGGCCTTCCTCAAGGGCAACCAGGCGGCGCTGCCGCTGAGCGAAGAGCAGATCGAAGCGCGCATCGCCCAGCGTGCCGAGGCCAAGCAGGCCAGAGACTTCGCCGCCGCCGACGGCATCCGCGACGAGCTCGCCGCACTCGGTATCGTGCTCAAGGATTCCCGCGAGGGAACGAGCTGGGTCTACGAGCCACCCGAGCAGTGAGCCTCGTGCCTGCAGTTCGCATACGCCCGGCCTCTGGCCGGGCGTTGTCGTTTCACCTGGGCGTGCGCGGGTAGGGCGGCAGCGGTATCTGCAATGGCCAGCTGTCGTCGACGACGAACAGCCGTCGACGAGCGCTGCCCGGGCCGGCGGAGCCGAGCAGTGCAATCTGCACCGGCGAGGCGGGCCGTGAGAAATGCTGCGCCAGACGCGCCTCGACGTCGTCCAACGGCAGGAAGGCCTCGTCCCGCGGCAGCGCCAGCCAGTGCGGCTTGACCAGCCAGGCGGCGCGGGTGTCCCGCCTCAGTCCGTCGCGCAGCCGCCGCCAGTCGCGCCAGTGTAGCCACTCTCCGCGCAGATGATCGGTCGTTGCCTCGTGCGGTGCCGGCAGCGGCCGGTGCCAGGGATAGAACAGCACGCCGGGCATCGCCAACTGTTGCCTGATCGTCTCCGTCCGCGCGGGGCCGATGTCGCGGGGCTGGGTGTGCTGGTGGATGGTCAGCCGGGTCTCGGCATGCTCGGTCAGACGCAGTTGATGGCGGTCCAGATGCTCGCGCTTGGTGGCGAGGCTGTCGGCGCCGCCGGGACCGATCCAGCGTGCCTGGTCGTCGTTCGGGCCGGGGCCTTGCGGCAGGCCCAGGTAGAACTTGATGGCCACTTCGAGATGAATGGGCGTGGGATCGTGGCGACGGCGGTAGAGCAGGTCGAGCTCCCCCAGGGTGCGTTTGCCCTGGTGAATGCGAAGATTGCTGGCGAGCAGACGGGTGCCCGGCGCAGTGTCGAGCAGAAATTGCCAGAGGCGCTCGTGATAGTGGCCCATGCGGCCATCGACGGTGCTGCCCGCCCGGCGCTCGAGGCCCTCGGGGTTGGCTTCCAGTTCGTCGAGGTAGGCCAGCAGGCGCTCGTCCCGTTCGAGGCCGAAGTCCGCCCGGCTCGGGCGTCCGGGCCAGGGCATGGCGATCAGGTCCGGCGCCATGACGATCCAGGCCAGATCGCGCACCAGGGGGTGATGGCAACGGGCGAGCAGGGCGGTACCGTCCGCATCCATGGGGAGCTCCGCGTTGAGAACGGGTCTGACAGTCAAACTGTACACGCCTTATACTCTACCGACATACCCATAGGATGGTGATGATCATGAAACGCTACTTGTCTGTGGCGGCCGTGACGGCCGGCTCCCTGCTTTTCGCCGTCGGCGTGCATGCCGGTGACCCGGTCACGGTATCTTCCAAGATCGATACCGAGGGCTCGGTGCTGGGGCAGCTGATCATTCAGCGCCTGGAGCAGGGCGGCATCCCGACGGAGGACAGGCTGCAGCTCGGCGCCACCAGCATCGTCCGGCAGGCCTTGCTGAACGGCGAGATCGACCTCTATCCCGAGTACACCGGCAACGGGGCCTTCTTCTTCGACATGACCGACAGCGATGTCTGGCACGATGCCGAGAGCGCTTTCGAAACGGTGCGTGAACGAGACGCCGAGAACGGTCTGGTGTGGCTTGCGCCGGCCCAGGCCAACAATACCTGGGCCATGAGCGTGCGCGGCGACCTGGCCCGGGAGCATGGCCTCGAGACCCTCGAGGACCTGGCCGAGTATCTCGACGGCGGCGGGGAGTTCAAGTTCGCCGCCAGCGCCGAATTCGTCGAGTCCGAACAGGCACTGCCGGCGTTTCAGCAGGCCTATGGCTTCGAGCTGAGCAGCGATCAGCTGCTGGTGCTCTCCGGCGGCAATACCGCCGCTACCATGCGTGCCGCCGCCCAGCAGACCAGCGGGGTGAATGCCGCCATGACCTACGGCACCGACGGCGGGCTCAGCGCGCTCGACCTGGTGGTGCTGGAGGATACGCTCGGGGTGCAGCCGGTCTATCAGCCGGCGCCGGTGGTGCGCGAGGAAGTGCTCGAGGCCTACCCGGAGATTGCCGAACTGCTCGAGCCGCTGTTCCAGTCCCTCGATCTGGAAATTCTGCAGGAGCTCAATGCCAAGGTGGCGGTGGAAGGGCTCGATCCGCGCCAAGTCGCCGAGGAGTATCTGGCCGAGCTGCAGGACTGAGGCGTGGGCGAGACCAGGCAATCTCCCAACTGGGTCCTGTCGAGCCTGATGCTGGCCGCGACGGCGGCCTGGCTGACGCTGGATGCCGTCAGCGTCGCGCCCAACCGAATCGTGCCCGGCACGCCCTACGCCGCGCTCGAGGTCGTGGGCGGCTGGCCGGCGCTGCTGATAGCCGTACCCATGCTCGCCGTGGTGGTGCTGGCCTGGCGGCCGAACCGCAAGGGGCTGACGCTTTCCCTTGGCGTGGTGATGGCGCTGCTCGCGCTCTTGCCGCTGTGGCTGGCGGCGGCCACGGCGGTGCTGGTGACGCCGGATATGCCCCAGGCGCGAGTGGGTATCGGCAGTGCGCTGTGGCTGCTGCTCTTCCTGCTGCTGCTGGTGTTGATCGAGCTACGTACCCGGCTCGGCATGTCGCGTGCGCTGGGCTGGCTGCTGCTGGTGCCGATGCTGCTCGGCTGGTGGCTGGCGCTGTCACTGTGGCTGGAGCCGCTGGCGCTGCTGCGCGAATATCACGCCCGCAGCGACCAGTTCGCCAGTGCCGTCCAGCAACATCTCGCGCTGGTCGGGGCGGCGGTGGGGGCCAGCCTGGTGGTGGCCTCTCTACTGGTGCTGGCCATGCGCAGGCACACCGGGGTGCGGCGTGTCGGCTTCGGCGTGCTCAACTTTCTCCAGACCATTCCCAGCCTGGCGCTGTTCGGCCTGCTGCTGGCCCCGCTTGCCTGGCTCGGCGCGCGGGTCGATTGGCTGGCGGCGCTGGGAGTCAGCGGCATCGGCTGGGCGCCGGCCTTCCTGGCCCTGCTCGGCTACAGCCTGCTGCCGATGGTTCGCAACATCTTCGTCGCCCTGGAAGAGGTGGACCCGGCGGTGATCGAATCCGCCCGCGGCATGGGCATGGCCCGACGCCAGGTCTTTTTGCAGGTGCGCCTGCCGCTGGCACTGCCGGTGGTGCTGGAGGGCGTGCGCATCACCACCGTCCAGGCCATCGGCCTGACGGCGGTGGCGGCCCTGATCGGTGCCGGCGGGCTCGGCACCTTCATTTTCCAGGGATTGGGGCAGGCGGCCATGGACATGGTGCTGCTGGGCGCCCTGCCGATCATCGGCCTGGCCCTGGTCGCCGATGCCTTGATCGGCGCCTTGAGTGAACGTCTTCGCCCGGGAGGGGCCGCATGATCGAACTGTTCGACGTGACCAAGCGTTTCGGCGACGAGACCGCCGTGGACGGTATCTCGCTGCGTGTCGAGAAGGGCGAGCTGTGCGCGCTGGTCGGCACCTCGGGCTGCGGCAAGTCGACCACCCTGCGCATGATCAATCGACTGATCGAGCACGACGGCGGCGAGATTCATCTCGACGGCCAGCCGGTGCGCAGCTTCGACGAAGTCGCCCTGCGACGGCGGATCGGCTACGTCATCCAGAGTACCGGGCTGTTTCCCCACTGGACGGTGGCGCGCAACATCGGTCTGGTGCCGCGCCTGCTGAAATGGCCCAAGGGCAAGGTGCGCGACAGGGTGGAGGAGCTGATGCAGCTGCTGGGCCTGCCCGTGGCGGAGTTCGCCGACAAGTACCCGCGCCAGCTCTCCGGCGGCCAGGCGCAGCGTGTCGGCGTGGCCCGGGCCTTGGCCGCCGACCCCGACATCCTGCTGATGGACGAGCCCTTCGGCGCCCTCGACCCCATCACCCGGGCCACCCTGCAGGATGAGCTGCGGGTGCTGCAGGCGCGCCTGCACAAGACCGTCGTTTTCGTCACTCACGACATGGACGAGGCGCTGGCGCTCGCCGACAGGCTGGTGGTGATGCACCAGGGGCGGATCGTGCAGCAGGGCTCACCCGTCGAGCTGCTGCGCGAGCCGGCCAATCCCTTCGTCGAGTCGCTGCTGGGCGGCATGGACCGCGGCCTGAAGGAGGCGGCGCTGATCCAGGTCAGCGAGCACATGCTGCCGTTGGGGCCGCGGCTGCTGGCCAGCGAGCGGATTCCCTACGGCGCCTCGTTGAGCCAGGCGCTGTCGGTCATGCTCTGGCACAGGGTCGACCGGCTGACGGTGGTCGACGAAGAGGACATTCCCATCGGCGAGCTGTCGCTGCGCCGCCTGCTCGGGGCCAAGGTGCCATGAGTTCGGCTGCGTCGTCGACGACACACGGCTCGGCCGTACAGCGGTGGCTGGCGCCGATCGTCTGGCTGAGCCTGCTGTTGCTGCTGACCCTGGGCATGGGGCATCTCGAGTGGCTGTTCCGCCTGCTCGAACCCGACCTGCGGCAGGTGATCTATCGCCGCGCCGATTTTCTGACCCTGCTGGGCCAGCACGTGCTGGTAGTGGGCATCGCCTCGCTGCTGGCGGTGGCCCTGGGGGTCTCCGCCGCGGTGGCCGTCACCCGGAAGTTCGGCAGGGACTTCCTGCCGCTGGTGTCGCAGCTGGCCTCCATCGGTCAGACCTTTCCTCCGGTCGCCGTGCTGGCCCTGGCGGTGCCCGCTCTGGGGTTCGGTACGCTGCCCATCATCGTCGCGCTGCTGCTGTATGGGCTGCTGCCCATCGTGCGCAACACCCTGGCCGGGATCGACAGCATCGACCCGCAGGTGCACGAGGCGGCCCGCGCCATGGGCATGACCCCGTGGCAGGTACTGCGCCAGGTGGAGCTGCCGCTGGCCGCGCCCTTCATCCTTGCCGGTATCCGCACCTCGGTCACCATCAATATCGCCACCGCCGCTCTGGGCACCACCGTGGGGGCGAGCAACCTGGGCGACCCGATCATTTCCGGCATCGTCAACGGCAATACCGCCTACATCGTCCAGGGGGCCGTGCTGATCGGCCTGTTGGCGCTGGCCGTGGACAGCCTCTTCGAGCGCCTGCAGCGGCGCGGCTAGGCGCGGGCCGACGCCCGCTCGCTCCAGGCTGCGCTTGCCAGGTCGATATCACGGGTGATGCTGAGCTCACGGAGCGTTCGGCTATGGCTGGCGGCAGTGATAGTGCATTCGTCGTAGAGAGGGGGCTTGTATAGCAAAATAGGTGCGTTTAGATTCATCTTACGTTAACGTCAACTTTTCCAGCGTTGGCGATCTGCTGGAGAGACCCTCTGGCAGACGGCTACATTAGAGTCAACACTGCCCTCACGAGGGGCGGCACTCCTCCTGCCATTACCCAAGGACCAGGAAGATGACAACAACACACGATGTCCACACGCCTAGCTTCATGACCGGCGACGAGTTCCACATCCCCACCTTTCGCCTGCTGCAGCAGGACGGCTCCCTGTTCGAGGGGGCCGAGGCGCCCGAGCTCGACAAGGAGAAGGCGCTGAGAATCTACCGGGCCATGCTCGTCACCCGAGTGCTCGACGAGCGCATGATGGCGGCGCAGCGTCAGGGCCGGCTCTCCTTCTACATGCAGTGCACCGGCGAGGAGGCCGCGGTGATCGGCGCCACCGCAGCGCTCGACGATGCCGACATGATCATGGCCCAGTATCGTGAGCAGGGCGCGCTGGTCTATCGCGGCTTCAGCTACGACGAGTTCATGAACCAGCTGTTCGGCAACGAACTCGACTACGGCAAGGGCCGGCAGATGCCGATCCACTACGGCTCGCGCAAATTGCACTACATGACGATCTCGTCACCGCTGGCCACCCAGATCCCCCAGGCCACCGGCTACGCCTACGGCCAGAAGCTGGCCGGCGAAGGCCACTGCACCATCACCTTCTTCGGCGAGGGTGCGGCCTCGGAGGGCGACTTCCACGCCGCGCTGAACATGGCGTCGGTGCACAAGGTGCCGGTGATCTTCTTCTGTCGTAACAACGGCTACGCCATCTCGACGCCGGCCAGCGAGCAGTTTGCCGCCGACGGGATCGCGCCGCGGGCGTTCGGCTATCGCATGCACGTGATTCGTGTCGACGGCAACGACGTACTGGCCGTCTATCGTGCCACCCAGGAGGCGCGCAAGATCGCGGTGGAGCAGAACCAGCCGGTGCTGATCGAGGCCATGACCTATCGCCTGGCGGCTCACTCCTCGTCCGACGACCCCTCGGGCTATCGCTCGCGCAAGGAGGAGGAGGCCTGGCGCGAGAAGGATCCCATCCTGCGCATGCAGCGCTGGCTGATCGACGGCGGCTGGTGGAGCGAGGAGGAGGAGAAGGAGCTTCAGGAGAGCCTGCGCCGCGAGGTGCTCGAGACCATGAAGCGTGCCGAGAAGCGTCCGCCGCCGCCGCTGGAGAGCCTGGTGACCGATGTCTACGCCGATGTCACGCCGGCGCTGCAGCGTCAGCTCGATGCGCTGAAGACCCACATTCGCAAGTATCCCGATGCCTACCCGAAGGGCGCCCGTTCGCTCGACCCCGACGTCAGGCCGGGTGGCGACCACAAGTCCAGCGACGAGCAGGGAGGAGCCTGAGATGCCCAGAATGAACATGCTGCAGGCGATCAACAACGCCCTGGACATCGCCATGGCCGAGGATGAAAAGGTGCTCTGCTTCGGCGAGGACGTCGGCGTCTTCGGTGGGGTCTTCCGCGCCACCAGCCACTTGCAGGAGAAGTACGGTCGCGCGCGCTGCTTCAACACGCCGCTGGTGGAGCAGGGGATCATCGGCTTTGCTAACGGCCTGGCGGCCCAGGGCTCGGTACCGGTGGCCGAGATCCAGTTCGCCGACTACATCTTTCCGGCCTTCGACCAGATCGTCAACGAGACCGCCAAGTTCCGCTTCCGCTCGGGCGATCTGTTCAACGTCGGCGGCCTCACCATCCGCACGCCCTATGGCGGCGGGATCTCCGGCGGTCTTTATCACTCCCAGTCGCCGGAAGCCTATTTCGCCCATACGCCGGGTCTCAAGATCGTGGTGCCGCGCAATCCCTACCAAGCCAAAGGGCTGCTGCTCTCGGCCATTCGCGACCCCGACCCGGTGATCTTCTTCGAGCCCAAGCGCCTCTACCGCGCCGCGGTGGGCGAGGTGCCCGAGGAGGACTACCAGCTGCCCATCGGCGAGGCCGAGGTCACCAAGGAAGGCAGCGACATCACCGTGCTCGGCTGGGGCGCCCAGATGGAGGTGATCGACCGTGCCGTGGAGCTGGCCGAGAAGGAGGGCATCTCCTGTGAGGTGATCGATCTGCGCAGCATCCTGCCGTGGGACGAGGACACCGTGGTGGAGTCGGTACTCAAGACCGGCCGCCTGGTGATCACCCACGAGGCGCCGCGCACCGGCGGCTTTGCCAGCGAGATCGCCGCCACCATCCAGGAGCGCTGCTTCCTGTACCTGGAGTCGCCCATCGAACGGGTGACGGGCCTGGATACGCCTTTCCCGCTGACGCTGGAGAAGGAGTATCTGCCCGACCACCTCAAGATCTTCGAAGCGATCAAGGCATCCGCGGCGTTCTGACGCCCGATATCAGGACAGGAGAGAACGATGAGCGATTTCATGCTGCCCGATATCGGCGAAGGTATCGTGGAGTGCGAAGTGGTCGAATGGCGGGTGAACGAGGGCGACGAGATCGCCGAGGACCAGCCGGTGGTCGAGGTGATGACCGACAAGGCGCTGGTGGAGATCACCGCCCCCGAAGCCGGCCGCGTGACCCGGTTGTACGTGGCCAAGGGCGACATCGCCAAGGTGCACGCCCCGCTGTTCGCTTATGAGGCCACCGGAGAGGTCGAGTTCGAGACCCCGCCGCGACCCGCCGCACGGGAAGAGGACGAAGTGGTAAGCCCCGCGGCGGAAGCGCCGCCGCCCGCTGCGTCATCGTCGCCGGCCGACGGCAGGGCCGCGACCAGTGCCAAGGCCAAGGATTTCATTCTGCCCGACATCGGCGAGGGCATCGTCGAGTGCGAAGTGGTCGAGTGGCGGGTCGGCGAGGGCGACGAGATCGCCGAGGACCAGCCGCTGGTCGACGTGATGACCGACAAGGCGCTGGTGGAGATCACCGCCCCCGAAGCCGGCACGGTGAGCAAGCTTCACGTGGCCAAGGGCGAGATCGCCAAGGTACATGCGCCGCTTTACGCCTACGTGCCGGCGCATGTCGAGCCGGGCGAGGCCCAGGCCGACCTCGGCCAGCCGTCGCCCTCCGCGCCCCAGGCGGCGCAGCAGCACAGGGTCGCGCCGGTGGCTAGCGGCGGACGCGGCCCCTACGGGCGCATTCCGGCGAGCCCTGCGGTGCGGCGTCTGGTACGCGAGCACGGCCTGGATCTCGAAGCCGTGGCCGGTTCGGGCAAGGACGGCCGCGTGTTGAAGGAAGACGTGCTGCGCTTTCTCGAGCAGGGCCCGCAGCAGCAGGGCGAGCCGCCTGCCGCTCGACCGGCCAGCCCAGCCCCGCAGAGCGAAACGCCGTCTGGCGCAGCACCGTCACGGCATGAAGCCGGCGAGGTTCGCGTCGAGCCGATTCGTGGCGTGCGCGCGGTGATGGCGCGGCGCATGGTCGAGTCGGCCAGCACCGTTCCGCATTTTCAATACGGCGAGGAGATCGACGTCACCGAACTGCTGGCGCTGCGCGAGCGACTCAAGCCCGCGGCCGAGGCGCAGCAGGTGCGCCTGACACTGATGCCGTTCTTCATGAAGGCGCTGGCACTGGCGGTGCGTGAGGAGCCGATCCTCAACGCGCGGCTCAACCCCGAGGTCAGCGAGATCCACTATCTGCCCGAAGTGAACGTTGGCATGGCGGTGGACAGCAAGGCGGGGCTGATCGTACCCAACGTCAAGCGGGTGGAGCAGCGCAGCGTGCTCGAGGTGGCCCGCGAGATCCAGCGGCTGACCGCCGCGGCCCGGGAAGGGCGGGTGGCCCAGGAGGATCTCAAGGGTGGCACCATCAGCATCTCCAACATCGGCGCCTTCGGCGGCACCTATGCGGCGCCGATCATCAACGTGCCGGAGCTGGCCATCGTCGCCATCGGCAAGAGCCAGTGGCTGCCGCGTTTCGACGAGCGTGGCGAGGTGGTGAGACGGGCGATCATGACCGTCACCTGGGCGGGGGATCACCGGGTGATCGATGGCGGCACCATCGCGCGCTTCTGCAATGCCTGGAGAGGCTATCTCGAAAGCCCGGAAACCATGCTGCTGCATCTCGGCTAGCCGGACGCGAGCCGTCTCGGAAAGGATCATCCGATGACGGCTCCCAGCAACAGGCGGACACCCATGTCTCAGGCACCGCTGCAGCAGTTCTACATTCCGGAAGAGCAGTCCATCTATCTGCTTAGCCACGACGACGCGCGCAAGCTCAAGGCGTGGGTGGCGCTGTGTCAGGCCCAGCTCGAGCAGCTGGGCTACCGTGACATCGCGCTGATCGGCAAGGGCGCCTACGGCTTCGTCTTCGCCGGCATCACGGCCCACGGCGAGGAGTACGTGTTCAAGTTCACCCGGGTCAACCTGCCCCAGCAGGTGCAGGACCGCCTCGAGGAGGAGGCGTTCATGCTGGAGCAGGTCGATCACCCGCGGGTGCCGCGGCTGATCGCCTTTCAGCGCGTGCGCAACCAGTCGATCCTGGTGATGCAGCGCGCCCCCGGGCTCAACCTGGAGGAGGTGTCGCTGCGTCAGGGGCGACTTTCGCCGCGTCTGGTGGTGCGCATCGCCGATCAGCTCGCCGACATCCTGCGCAGCCTGCGACGCGAGGCGGGACCCGCTGGGCGGCCCATCGTGCACGGCGACATCAAGCCCTCCAATCTGGTCTTCGATGCCCGTCGCGAGGAGGTCGCGCTGATCGACTGGGGCTCGTCGGTGTTCGCCCAGCTCGACGCCAACCAGCAGTTCGTGGCGGCCAACGTCATGGAACTAATGTCGGACAACCTTCAGCAGACCAACGCGCGGCTGGGCGACGTCTACTTCATCGGCGAAGAGCAGCTCAACGGCGCGCTGTCGTCGCCGCGCTTCGACGAGCAGGGCACGGCCGGCACCCTCTATGCGCTGGCCTCGGCACAGTCGTGTCGCTTCGGTCATCGTGCCATTCCCGCCACCTCGCTGGGGCTGCCCATGGAGTTCGCCCGCATGCTCGACGGCATGCTCGACCCCGACCCGCGGGTGCGCCAGCGCGCCGGCGACCACTTCATTCGCGAGATGCCGCGCCTGGCGCGGGTGGTGATGATCGATCTGCCAGGTGCAGCCGAAGCGCCGCTGGTGCCCACCTGGGTGCGGCCCATGACGCGGGAGATCGACACCGTGGTCTACAGCTCGCGCAAGGCGTTCCTGCGCGAGGAGGGCGGAGCGGAAACGCTCAACGACGTCAACGACGTGCAGCTGGATCGCTACTACAAGAACTTCATGCAGGGCATGGGCGAGACCGAGAAGGCCTTTCTCGCCGCGGTGAGCCGGCTGGGCAAGTACCCGGTGGTGGGCGGGCTGGCCGTGCGCTGGGAAGCCGACGGCGTCTACATCGACACCTCGCTCAATCTGCACGACTCCTCGCTCAAGCCGGCCTTCGTGGCGGCGGTCAACAACATGGTCAACCTGGCGCGTGCCATCTACCGCCAGGGCATCTTCAAGAGCTGCCTGTTCAACGCCCGCGACACCCTGCACCTCGATCGGTCGAGCCCGGCGCATCCCTTCGTCATCGAGCCCGGCATGCGGCTGCGCTACGAGGTCAGCGCGGTGCCTGAACTGGAAGACCGCAGCCGGCTGCACAGCTACTTCGAGGACGGCCCCGACCCCGAGGAGTTTCTGGTGCTGCCGGAGCCGATCATCACCTCGCTGGAGGCGCTCAACGACATTCACCACACCGGCATGATCATCTTCGAAGCGCTGCCCCAGCATCTCAAGATCCACAGCTACTACCGCCTGCTCGACCCCTCCCGCGAGGAGGAGTTTCGCGAGCGTCTCGAAGACATTCTCGATGCGGTGGGGCTGATCGAGGGACTGGGGGTTTCCGGGTTCATGAAGATGCCCTACAAGGACACGCGCTTCTTCGCTCACGTGGAGCGGCAGCCGGAGCGCTACTATCCGCGCAATCCGAGGGAGGAGGGCGCCCGGCACCCATAGGGACCGGGCACTTCTCCTAGCGGCTCATGCTCTGGGGCAGGTAGAGCGCGATCTCGGGGAACAGGTGCATCAGCGCGATCGACAGCATCATCAGCAGGAAGAACGGCAGCGTGGCCTTGGTGATGGTGAGGATGTCCTTGCCCGTGAGGCCCTGGATCACGAACAGGTTGAAGCCCACCGGCGGTGTGATCTGTGACATCTCCACCACGATCACCAGGTAGATGCCGAACCAGATCAGATCGAAGCCGGCGGCACTGACCAGCGGCATGATGATGGCGGTGACCAGCAGGATCAGCGAGATGCCGTCGAGGAAGCAGCCCATCACCAGCAGCAGCAGCGTCAGCGCCACCAGCAGCATGGTCGGCGAAAGGCCCATCTCGCCGATGGTACGGGCCAGTTGCATGGGCACCTGGGTGAAGCCCATGGCCGAGGTCAAAAACGAGGCGCCGGCGATGATGAAGGCGATCATGCAGGCGGTACGAATGGCGGCGAACAGCGAGTCGCTGAAGATCCTGACGTTGAAGTTGCCGTTCCAGCGGGCAATCAGCATCGACAGCACCACGCCGACGGCCGCGGCCTCGGTGGGCGAGGCAAGCCCGCCGTAGATCGACACGATGATGCCGCCGATCAGCAGCAGGATGGGCAGCAGCTCGAGGGTCTGGCGCAGCTTCTGGCCCAGCGGCATGGACGATTCGTCGGCGCCGGTGAGGCCCTTGCGATTGCCGCTCACCAGTGACCAGACGATGAGGTAGGTCATGAACAGGGCGAGGATCATCAGGCCCGGGCCGATGCCGGCCATGAACAGCCGCGAGATCGACTGTTCGGTTACCACGCCGTAGACGATCAGCACGATGGAGGGCGGGATCAACAGCCCCAGCGTGGAGGCGCTGGCCAGGGTGCCGATGGCCATGTTGCTGTCGTAGCCGCGGCGCTCCAGCTCCGGCAGCGTCATCTTGCCCACGGTGGCGCAGGTGGCCGCCGAGGAGCCGCACACGGCGGCAAACATGCCGCTGCCGATGATGTTGGTATGCAGCAGGCGGCCGGGCATGCGGTTGAGCCAGGGGGAGAGGCCGCGGAACATGTTGTCGGCGAGGCCGGAGCGAAACAGGATCTCGCCCATCCAGATGAACATCGGCAGGGCAGTCAGATCCCAGCCGTAGCTGGCGCCCCAGAAATCGGAAGCCAGGATCGGGCCCGGTGCGAAGGGACTGAAGAAGGCCAGCGCGACCCAGGCGGTGCCGATCAGGGCGAAGGCGATCCACACCCCGCTGCCGAGCAGGACGGCCAGCGTCATTATCGTAGCCAGGCTGAGTATCAGCACGTGACGTATCTCCGTGTGGTTGAGTGCGGCTCAGTGAATCTCACTGTCGTCGGTGGCCGTCGCCTCGCGGAAGCGGCTAGGCTCGCGAATGGCGATACGCAGGGTCGTCACCAGCGCCTCGGCCAGGGCCAGGCAGAGCAGTCCCACGCCGGTGGCCAGTACCGTCTGGGGAATCCACAGCGGAATCGACAGGAAGCCGGAGGAGACGTCATTGAACATTCGGCTCTCCCGCGCGAGCTCCACCAGGCCGTAGCCGAGCAGCAGGCTGATGGCCAGTGCGACCAGCAGACAGAAGACCTCGAACCAGGCCCTGATGGCCGATGGCAGCCGTGAAATCAACAGCGTGACGCGGATGTGAGCGTGATGCACGAAGGTGTAGGCAAGGCCCAGGAAGGTCGCACCCACCAACAGGTAGGAGGCGATCTCCGAGACGCCGGTGATGCCGAGGCCAAGGCGCCGCATGCCGATCAGTACCAGCAGGGCATCGATCAGGCGAAACGAGACCTGCAGCGCGATCAGGGCACAGATGGTCACCATGCAGGCGGCCGCGCCCAGGGCACCCAGGCGGTAGAGGGCATTGAACTTGAAGGTCATGACGCTAACCTCGAGGCGAGCTTGAGGGAGGCGTGGCGGCAAGCCGCCACGCCTGGGGTTGGGCTCAATCCTGGCGCTGCTGCTGATACTCCTCGAGTACCTGCTTCGCCTGCTCACCGGCACGACTCTCCCAGGCCGAGAAGAGCTGGTCGCCAGCTGCCTGCAGGGCGGCCGCAACCTCATCGTTCGGCTCGGAGACGGTGATGCCGTTCGCCTGCAGCGCCTCGAGGCTGGCCTGATTGTCGTCACGGCTCATCTGCCAGCCGCGCTCCTCGGCCCGTGCGGCGGCCTCCAGCAGCGCTTCCTGGGTGGCTTCGTCCAGGCGATCGAAGGCGCGCTGATTGATGAACACGATGTTCTTCGGCAGCCACAGGTTGGCGTCGGTGTAGTGGGAGACGTAATCCCAGGCGGTCATCGAGTTACCGGTGGAACTCGAGGTGATCATGGCGTCGACCCGACCGGTGCTGAACGCCGTGGGAATGTCCGACTCCTCGGTTTCGGTGGGGCTGCCGCCCAGGTAGTCGACGAAGCGCTGGGTGTTGATGTTGGGGGCGCGCACCCGCAGGCCCTCGAACTGCTCGGCATCGTCGAGCTCGAAGTCGGTATAGATGCCCTGGGCCGGCCAGGCCACGGCGTAGAGCGGCATCATGCCCTGATTGGCGAACAGTTCGGTGATCAGCGGCTTGGTGGCCTGCCACAGTTCGAAGGCTTCCTCGTAGCTTCCGGCCACGCCCGGCAGGGTATCGACCTCGAAGATGGGGTCCTCGTTGGAGAGGGTGGAGAGAAAGATCTCGCCGGCCTCGATTGTGCCGCGGCGTACCGAAGGCTTGATCTCACCGTGGGCCACCAGCGAGCCGCCGCTGTGGACGTTGATGGTCAGTTCGCCACCGGTGGCTTCCGCCACGTCCTCGGCGAACTGCTTCACGTTCTTGGTATGGAAGCTGGCATCGCCGTAGGGGGTGGCCATGGTCCACTGGGCGGCACTGGCGGTCGTGGAGAGGCCGCAGGCAGCGGCGATCAGCACGGAGCGGGACAGGATCTTGTTCATTTTGGTCTCTCTAGTTGGAGTTGTGTGGGTGGCGTCAGAGCGCCTATGGGTGAGTTTCGGGACGCTTCGGCCTCACCCAGCGGCCGGAGAAATCGCTTGTCGTCATGTCGGTCATGCGTGACTCTGCATAGCGCTTGGCGCATTGCTGTGCCAGCAGCCCCACGCTGCGGCAGAACCGGGGATGGCTGCCGATGCGCCAGATCACGTCGTAATGCATGTCCGGCAGGGGCTGCGGCAGCTCGATCCGATAGAGCTGACCCTGGCGCCATTCGTCGAGTACGGTGGCGACGGGGAGCGCGCCGATGCCGAGTCCTTCCATGGTCATGCGCACGATGGTCATCAGCGTGCTGACACTGTGAATGCGGGGCTCCGCCACGCCCTGGCGATCCAGGTACTCCACCAGCTCCTCGTAGGGTCTGGCCCGCTTGCCGAAGGAGATGAAGGGCAGGCAGCCAAGCCACTCGCTACCCTGTACCGCGATCGTCTCGACATGGTCGGGTGAGACGAACATACCCATCTCGTAAGGGCTCAGCGGCAGCTGATCGATGCGCTCCGGCTCCAGGTAGCCATTCATCGCCAGCAGAATGTCCAGATCGTTCTTCGCCAGGCGGCGGTTGAGCGCCGGCGAGTAATCGACGCTCAGCTCGATGGTCAGCTGCGGATAGCGCTGGGTCAGGCAACGCATGAAGTCGGGCAGCCAGCTGTGGGCAATGGTCTCGATGGCGCCGAGGCGCAGTGGGGCGGAATAGTTCTCCTCATCCTCGAACAGCTTCATCGCCGCGTCACGCTGCTGCAGAAGACGCTCGGCGTGGACGAAGAACTCGCGTCCGCGCATGGTGGGCTGGATCGGCCTGGCCGAGCGCTCCAGCAGCACCTCTCCCACGCTGCTCTCGAGGCGCGAGATGCGCTCCGAGATCGAGGGTTGGGTCAGGTGCAGGCGCATGGCCGCCTTGCGGAAGGAGCCCAGCCTCACCGCCCAGACGAACGCTTCCAGCTCCTTGAAATCGAGCATCTGCGAATCCGGCTCAGGACTTCTTGAACAGCTGTTCTTCGCGATTCTTGAACGCCTTGAACTCCAGGGCATTGCCGGAGGGATCGTAGAAGAACATGGTGGCCTGTTCCCCCGGCTCGCCCTTGAAGCGGATGTAGGGTTCGATCTCGAATGCCACGCCGTGCTCGCGCAATTTCTGCGCCAGGGCTTCCCAGGCATCCATCTCCAGCACCACGCCGAAATGTGGAACCGGCACGCCATGTCCGTCCACCGGGTTCTTGTGGCTGGAAACTCCGGCGTCTTTCAAGGCGGGGTTGAGGTGGCAAACGAACTGATGCCCGTAGAGATCGAAGTCGACCCAGCTCGCGGATGAGCGGCCTTCGGGGCAGCCGAGGAAGTCGCCGTAGAAGCGACGTGCCTCGTCGATATCACGTACCTGTACGGCCAGATGGAAGGGATCTTTTACGGCCATGAGTAATACTCCTTTTATTGGCATTGTATTGCCTGGCTTCATTTCATTGATAATCGCGAAGCGACATGGCGTCAACCATTTTTCCACAGAATAACAATATGATAGGGGATGCCGATATTGAGTATCGTGAAAAACGATTGGCATTGAAAAAGGGCGCTTCATATAGTGTCGATCATCACAAGAACAGTTCAAGACAGCGCAAAAAGGAGTCGCCAATGGCCGTGCCACTGCTCAATTGCGATATGGGGGAAAGCTTCGGCAACTACACGCTGGGGCTGGATGGCGAGGTCATGCCTTACGTCGACTGTGCCAATATCGCCTGCGGTTTCCATGCCTCCGACCCTCATGTGATGCGCCATACGGTGCGCCTGGCGGTGGAGCATGGCGTCAAGGTCGGCGCCCATCCCGCCTATCCCGATCTGATGGGTTTCGGTCGTCGCTCCATGGCTTGTTCCCCCGCCGAAGTCGAGGATCTGGTGCTGTATCAGATCGGCGCGCTGGCCGGCATCTGTCAGGCGGAGGGAACGGCCGTTCGCTACGTCAAGCCGCACGGTGCGCTGTACAACGACATGGCACGGGACCCCGAGCTGCTGAGGGCCGTGATGCGCGCCGTGACCAGCTACGATCCGAGCCTGCCGCTGATGCTGATGGCAACCGCCGACCCGGAGCCGAGCCGCCAGCTGGCGGCGGAGATGGGCATCGCCATCTGGTTCGAGACCTTTGCCGATCGTGCCTACGATGCCGGCGGCCATCTCGTCTCGCGCCGTTTGCCGGGGGCGGTGCACCATGACCAGGCGACCATCGTCGCCCAGGCCGTGAGCCTGGCTCGCGGCGAGCCGCTGGCGGCCATCGACGGTACGCCTCTGCAGCTGCCTTGCGATACGCTCTGCGTGCATGGCGACAATCCCGAGTCGGTAGCGGCCGTTCGGGCGATACGCGAGGCCTTCGACAAGCTGGACCGGGCGTGACGATGTTCGCGCAGATCGAGCTGACTGCCATGGACGTGCTCATGGTGCGCCTGTTCGACGCCATCGACGAGGCCAACATGGGCTGGATCGTGGCCGCCGATCGCGCCCTGCGCGAGGCCTTCGGCGAGGAGCTCATCGACCTGGTGCCCTCCTACACCACCCTCATGCTGCACTACGATGCGCTGCGGCTCGACCACGACGAGGCCATCGGGCGTATCCACCGCGTACTCGAACGCCTGGAGCCGGCCGACACCGGGCTGGGCCAATGTCATGAAGTGCCGGTCTGGTACGACCTCAGTGTCGGACCGGATCTCACCCGGGTGGCCGAACGAGCCGGCATCGCGGTGGACGAGGTGGTACGTCGCCACTGTGGCCGTGACTATTACGTCTTTGCCCTGGGTTTCGCACCCGGCTACAGCTTCATGGGGCTGGTGGAAGAGGCGCTGGCCACCCCGCGGCTGAAAACGCCCCGGCGCCGCGTGGCCGCGGGCAGTGTAGGCATCGCCGACCGCCAGACCGCGATCTACCCGCTGACCTCACCGGGCGGCTGGAACATCCTCGGGCGTACCGCCTTCCCGCTGTTCGAACACGCCCGCCGCGGCGAGCCCCTGCTGCGGCCGGGCGATCGGGTCCGCTTCAAGTCCATCAGTCGCGAGGAGTTCGTCCGCCAGGGGGGCGATACGACGGTGCTGGAGAGTGCGCCATGAGCGTTTCCGACAAGGGCGCGCTGCGAGTCGTGCGGGCCGGGCCCCTGGCGCTGCTGGTGGACGACGGTCGCTTCGGAGTGCGCCACCTGGGGGTCACCCAGGGCGGGGCTGCCGATTGGTTCTCGTTTCGCTGGGCCAACTGGCTATTGGGCAACGCGCTGGATGCCGCAGCGCTGGAAATCGTCATCGGTGGCGGTCTTGAGCTGGAAGCGGAGGCGGACTCCACGCTGGCGCTGATGGGCGCCGATCTCGATGCCCGTCTCGACGAGCGACCGCTGGCGCCCGGTGTCAGCTTCACCATTCGCGCCGGCCAGCGCCTGGTCTTCCGTCAGCCGCGCAATGGCTTGCGCGCCTACCTGGCCGTGCCCGGCGGACTCGAAGCGCCCCAGGTGCTGGGAAGTCGCAGCGCCACGCCCCGGGAGCAACTGGGCGGGCTGCACGGCGATGGGCGTACGCTGCAGGTCGACGACAAGCTGGCATGGAACGGCCGTGCCGTCACCGGCCGCCGACTGCCGTTCGACCCGGCGATCAACATGGCGCTTTCGGGAAACTGGCTGGCGCTGGTACCCGGCGCCCAGATCGGTCATTTCAGCGGCGCCAGCCTTTCTCGTGCCTTCAACCTGCCTTGGCGGGTCGACGATCGTGCCGATCGAATGGGGGTCAGGTTGGTGGGGCCGAAACTGCACTGCCGACTGGGAAGCATGATTTCCGAGGGCATACCGCTGGGCGCGGTACAGGTGCCGCCCGATGGCCAGCCGATCGTGCTGCTGAACGACCGTCAGACCATCGGTGGGTATCCGCGTCTGGGGGCGCTGACGCCGCTGGCCGCGGCGCGGCTGGCGCAGTGCCTGCCGGGGCAGGAGGTCAGGCTGGTGGCCACCGCCCGCGAGCATGCCTTGCGTACACATCGCCGTTGCCTGGCGGCCTTCCGCTGAGCCGGGAGGGGAGTCCGTACATCAGGCTCCCAGGCCGCTTTCGCGCAGCAGCTGATCGAGAGCGGGCTTGTCGGCAACGGTAGGAGCGCTGACGGCTTCTTCCAGCAGCAGCTGAGACTCCAGGTCGTGCATGCCCACGGCAAGGCAGCGTTCGATCAAGGCGCTCTTGCTCTGGCCGGTGCGCTGGGAGAGTCGTTCCAGACGAAGTTCGATGTCGCGTGAGAACCGCAGCAGGTGTGGCATGGCGCCCCCCATCAGGCCTTGGCGGCCGAGACTGTGCCTGGCCGTGCTTGGATGGTATGTCTTCAACATAAGCCGCCGGCAGCGGCCTGTCACTTGCGATTCTCACGCAGCGACATGACAGGGCAATGACCGGGCAGCGCTCAGGCCAGGCCCCGTCGGGTCATGACCTGCGTGATGATGGGCACCGGGGTCATCAGGTGTTCGCGCATCATCTCGGCGGCGCGTGTGGCCTCACGGGCCAGGATCACCTCGACCAGGGCGGCGTGCTCCTGGCGCTTGCGCTCCAGCGCTTCCTCCGAGAAGACCGTTTCACGCAGCCACAGATGGCGGTAACGTTCCACCTGGTCGAACAGGCTCTCGCGTACCTGCAGCAGATGCGGCGAGCGGCAGCCGCTGGCGATGGCCGTGTGGAATGCCTTGTGCCGGGCGTCCCACACGTCCAGCATCTCATCGGGGCTGTTCACTTCCATGACCTTGGCGAGGGTGTGCGCCTTGGCCAGGATATCCGCTTCCCAGCTATCGTCGCCGCGTTCGATGGCCAGCGTGAGAATCAGCCCCTCCAACTGCGCGCGGGCGTCGTAGAGATCGGCGAGCTCGGCCAGCGACATGGGCGCTACCCGATAGCCGCGCTGGCTGATCGCTACCACCAGGCGCTCGGCGACGAGCTGTGACAGCGCTTCGCGCAGGGGGCCGATGCCCAACTGATAGCGCTCCTTGAGCCGGCTCATCAGCAGCTTTTCGCCGGGCTGGAAGACGCCTCGTGTGATGTCGCGTTTGAGCCAGCTGTAAGCGCTGATACCGAGATTCTGGCGTGGCGAGCTGTCCATCGTCATTGTCGCTGTTTCCTTGCTTTTTCGCCCATGATAACCAAAGGCCACCGTTGGCGGTAACCACACGACATTCATAACAAGTGTCTACATTCACTTGACGGCTGTCGTCATACCGGTCAGCGCTCATGCATCTGCATCAGGCTCCAGTCCACCAGTTCCTGTGCCAAGCGGTCGGCGGCCGTGCCGAAGGCATCGACCACGTCTTCGATGGACTCGCTGTCGGCCCGCTGGTAGTGGAGAAAGCGCTGGCTGGCCAGCAGACGCTGCGTGCGGGCATCGACCAGTCTGGCTTCGAGGCGGATCACGGCCTCCGGCCGACCGCTGCGGTACTCGCTGTGGAAGGTCCGCAGGTCGCTGTGCAGCTCCACGTCGGCGGTGACGCCGCTGTCCTCGTGCACCACACCGGGCAGGCGGCCATCGTCATGGAAGGCGTCGAGCAGCCGATCGCGCAGCAATAGCGGCATGGCATCGGCCCAGCGTGCGCCGGCGTACACCTGAGGGCGGTTGGGCTGCGGCACGACGAGGATCCGCGTGCCGTCGAGCAGCCCGCTGGCGCGCGGCGTGGCCAGGCGCAGGGTGGCGTCCACCTGGGTGGCCGACGAAGGCGTGGGCGTCAGTGTCCGCGCCGGCAGATCGTAGAAGGCGACCGGCGTGCGTTCCGGCACGAATTGGCAGCCACCGAGCGCCAGGGCCACTGCCAACGCGACGAGCCAGGACAAGCGCGGGCGATACCTCATGGGCTGAACTCCTCGACGCGGTCGCGTCCCAGCAGGAAGTTGCGGGGATTCTCCTCCAGGCGGCGCACGATGCGATTGAGCGAGGAGAGCGTGTTGCGCAGCTCGATGGTGGCCGGCCCCAGGCCCTGCACGCCGCGCATGCCGCTTTCCAGTGCCCCCTGGTTGTCCGCCAGCAGCTCCTCGAGGCTCTGGGCCGTGCGGGACAGGCTGGCGGTGAGCTGGCGGGTGTCGATCATGATGCCCTCGGCATGGCCCTGCATCAGGCCGCCGGTGCGGTTGGCCAGAGCGCGGAATTCGGCCAGGGCGCGGGCGGCTTCCCGTGAAACCTCTTCCATGCTCTCGGCGAGCCGGGCCGGGGCATCGCCGATGGCGGCAAGCTGAGCGGTGGTGCGCTCGAGATTGGCCAGGATCCGCTCCACGCTCTCCACGTTCTCCTCCGACAGCACCGCCTCCAGCCGCGACAGCACGCGATTGACGTTGCCCAGCAGCTCCTCGCTGTCGCTGAGCAGGGCGCCCAGCGGCGATTGATCGGCGACGATGCGTGCCGGTCGTTCGCCGCGGGCGATCAGCAGCGGGCTCTCGGGCGTGCCGCCGTGCAGCTGGATCGACATGCTGCCGGTGATGTTGGCCAGCGCCAGGCGCGCACGGGTGTCCTGACGAATCGGCACCTGGCTCTCGACGCGAATGAGGGCCATGACGTTGCGCGGATCGGCCGGGTCGAGGCGCAGCTCCACGACGTCACCGACCCTGACGCCGCTGTACTCCACGGCATTGCCCTCCGACAGCCCGCTGACGCCGTGGTTGAACAGCACTTCGTAATGGGTATAGGCCTGGGCGCGGGTGCTCTGGTTGAGCCACAGGGCGAACAGCACGCCGCCGACGAGTGTCAGCACGACGAACAGGCCGATCACGACATGGTGTGCGCGGGTTTCCATCAGCTTTGCCCTCCCGGCGGAGATGTGAGTTGCTGCGCCGCCTGGCTGGCTGCGCGACCTCTGGGACCATGGAAATAGTCGCGTATCCAGGGGTCGTCGGTGGCTTCCACCACCGACAGGGAGTCGGCCACCAGCACGCGCTTGTCGGCGATGACGGCGACCCGGTCGCAGCTCGAGTACAGCGTATCGAGATCGTGGGTGACCAGAAAGACACTGAAGCCCAGGGCATCGCGCAGGGTCACCAGCAGGCGGTCGAAAGCGGCGGCGCCGATGGGATCGAGGCCCGCGGTGGGCTCGTCGAGGAACAGCACCTCGGGGTCCAGGGCCAGGGCGCGGGCCAGGGCGGCGCGCTTGATCATGCCGCCGGAAAGCGCGGCCGGATCGAGCCGGGCGGCATCGGGGGGCAGCCCCGCCAGGGCCAGCTTGACCCGCGCCAGGCGTTCGGCATCGGCGCGCGACAGGCCGGCATGTTCGATCAGCGGCAGGGCGACGTTCTCCTGCAGGTTCAACGAGGAGAACAGGGCGCCGCGCTGGAACAGCACGCCGAAGCGGCGTTCGATGCTGGCGCGGCGGGCGGCAGGCAGGCGCTGCAGCTCCTCGCCGAAAACGCGAATGGAGCCGCCGTCGGGTCGCTTGAGGCCGACGATGCTGCGCAGCAGTACCGACTTGCCGGTGCCCGAGCCGCCCACCACGCCGAGTATCTCGCCGCGGCGAATGTCCAGATCCAGCCCCTCGTGAACCACATGCCGGCCGAAGCGGTTGACCAGGCCGCGAATCTCGACGATGGGCTCCGAGGCATTCATCACCAGCCCATCTCCATGAAGAACAGTGCGGCCAGGGCATCGAGCAGGATCACCATGAAGATCGACTGCACCACGCTCGAGGTGGTGTGCTCGCCCACCGACTGGGCGCTGGCCTCGGCCTTGAACCCTTCCAGACAGCCGATCACGGCAATGACGAAGGCGAACAGCGGTGCCTTGCCGATGCCCACCAGAAAGTGCCCCAAGGGGATGTCGCGTTGCACGATGGCGATGAATTGGGCAAAGGAGATGTCCAGTGCCAGGGCGCACACCAGCGCGCCACCGAACATGCCGCAGAGCATGCCGATCAGGGTCAGGATCGGCAGGCTGACGGTCATGGCCAGTACGCGCGGCAGCACCAGCAGCTCCATGGGGTCGAGGCCTTGCGCCCGCAGCGCATCGAGCTCCTCGTTGGCCTTCATCGAGCCGATCTGGGCGGTGAAGGCGCTGGCGGTGCGGCCGGCCAGCAGGATGGCGGCGAGCAGCACGCCGAATTCGCGCAGGAAGGCGTAGGCGACCAGGTTGACGGTGTAGATGGTGGCGCCGAAGTCGCGCAACACCGTGGCGCCCAGGAAGGCGACCACGGCGCCGACCAGGAAGGTGAGCAGGGCGACAATGGGGATGGCGTTGAGCCCGGTCTGCTGAACGTGCGCCACCAGTGAGGTGAGGCGCCAGCGCCATGGCGTGAAGAGCGTGGTCAGTAGCGTGCTCAGGGTCAGGCCAACGAAGGCGATCAGCTGCAACTGCTGACGGGCGAGCTGCTCGACGACCTGTCCCAGGCTGGCCAAGGCCGCCAGCGGAGCCGGCCGGGGCGCTGGCGGCGGCAGCGGACGGCGGCGAGTGGCGTCGGCAACGGCCTTTAGCAGGGCCTGGCGCTCCGGGGGCAGACCGGGCGCCCACTCGGCGATGTCGCTGACGGCATCGGGACCCAGCAGGTCGACCAACAGCGAAGCACCTGACGTATCCAGCTCGCCGAGCTGGGCCAGATCGACCGAGTCGGCTTCATGAACCCGCGCCACGGCGTCCCTGAGCCTGGCATAGTGCGGCAGGGTCCAGTCGCCCACGGCGCTCAGACGGTGGGCCTGCTGTTCCAGCATGCCGGGACGTGAAGCGGTGTCGGGCATGGCGAGTGGTGCTTCTCTCCCTGAAAATGGTGCCCGAAGGCAATCTCACCATCACTATATCGTCATACGCCGTTGGGCGACAGCGGCGCAGGACTTGCCAAGCTCGGGTTCGACGCAGCCTCAGCCGGTGCCGTGCTCGAGTTCGCCGAGAATGCGGCGTGCCACTTCCTTCAGTCGCGGCCCTAGGTTGTCGACCATGATCGAATGACTCAGTCGATGGGCGGCACCGCCGCAGTTGATCGCCATCACTTCGGCGCCGTCTTCGAGCACCAGCGGCGTGGCCACGGCACTGATCTGCGACTGCCAGTCGCCCTCGGAAAGGCAGAAGCCGTAGCGGGCGTAATCCTCCTGGCTGCGCCGGATACCCTTCTCCAACGCCGGCCAGTCGGCGCCGTGGGCCCTGGCCAGCTCCGCCAATACCGCTTCGCGACGGGACTCGGAAAGACCGCAAAGCCAGGCACGCCCGATGGCCGTGGTCGCCATCGGCAGCCGCGAACCGACGTCGAGCCGCACGATCAGCGGGCCGCTGCCGTGGCAGCTTTCGATGTAGACCATTTCGGTCTTGTCGGCCGCTCCCAGACTGACGTTGCAGTCGGTGGCCTCGGCGAACTGCTGCATGAAGGGGCGGGCGATCTCGCGGATGCCCTGACTGGCCAGGAAGCGGTAGCCCAGTGCCAGGATGCCTGGGCCCAGGCGGTATTTCTCCAGCCGCGTGTTGTGGCGCAGATAACCGAGCTGGGTCAGCGTATAGGTCAGTCGCGACACCGTGGGCCGGGGAATGCCGGTACGGCTGGAAAGCTCGGCATTGCCGAGATATTCCTCACCGGGGGCGAAAGCGCGCAGCAGCTCGAGGCCGCGAGCCAGGGCAGTGACGAAGTTGCGGTCCTTGGTCGGCGGGGTGTCGTCTTCCAACTGGGCGGGCTTGTTCATGGCGGTTCCCTGTCGCGAAATCGTTGGGCGGAGTATCGCATATTGCCCCGGGCGGGTGCGTTGGCGGCGCCGCTCCGGGGCGGCGTGGCGATCAGCCGTTCATTCTTTCGATGATGCAGGCGATGCCTTGCCCGACGCCGATGCACATGGTGACCAGCGCATAGCGGCCACCGCCGGCTTCGAGCTGACGCAGGGCGGTCAACGCAAGGCGGGCGCCCGAAGCGCCCAATGGATGGCCGATGGCAATGGCCCCGCCGTTGGCATTGAGCCGGCTGTCGTCGGGGTCGAGTCCGAGCTGCTGGGTGCATCCCAATACCTGAACGGCGAAGGCCTCGTTGATCTCGATCGCGTCCATCTGCGCGAGGTTCAGGCCGGCGCGTTCCAGCGCCTTGCGGCTGGCCGGTACCGGCCCCAACCCCATCACCCGAGGGGGTACCCCGGCCACGGCGCTGGCCACGATACGCGCCCGCGGGGCCATGCCTGCACGCTCGCCGGCGGCCAGGCTGCCGACGATCAACGCCGCGGCACCGTCGTTGAGGCCGGAGGCGTTGCCGGCGGTGACCACGCCGCCTTCGAACAGCGGGCCGAGCCGGGCCAGCTTGCCGGCATCGGTACCCGGACGCGGATGCTCGTCTCGGTCCACTGTCAGCGGCGGCTGCTTGCGCCCCTGGGGTACCTCGACGGCGAGCAGCTCGTCGTCATAGAAGCCCCGTGCCAGGGCTTCGGCGTAGCGCGCCTGTGAGCGGGCGGCGAAGGCGTCGCTGGCGTCACGGCCGATGCCGAGGTCATGGGCCACGTTGTCGGCGGTCTCGGGCATGCTGTGGCTGCCGTACTCGCGGGCGAGCCAGGGGTTGGGGAAGCGCGAGCCGATCACGGTGTCGTACAGCGGCTGGTTGCGGGCGAAGGGCGACTCCGCCTTGCCCAGCACGTAGGGGGCGCGCGACATCGACTCCACGCCGCCGGCAAGGAACAGTTCGCCCTCGCCGAGGCGAGTGGCCCGCGCGGCATCGATCACCGCGGCCAGGCCGCTGCCGCACAGGCGGTTGACCGTCTGGGCCGCCACTTCGACCGGCAGCCCGGCCAGCAGCCCCGCGTGACGGGCCACGTTGCGCGAGTCCTCGCCGGCCTGGTTGGTGCAACCGGCCAGCACTTCTTCGTAGGCCTCGGCGGCAAAGCCGTTGCGTGCGACCAGCGCCTTCAGCACATGACCCAGCAGGTCGTCGGGACGCACTGCGGCCAGGCTGCCACCGTGGCGGCCGAAGGGAGTGCGCAGTCCGTCAAAGATGTAGGCGTCTTGCATGGTGGCTCCTTTATGGTGGCTCCTTTGAGGCATCAGACGTCTGTCAGCGGCATATCGAGGGTGGCACGGCGGCGCAGCCAGGGGCTGGCGCGATAGCGGGGATCGCCGGTGGCGGCCAGCATGTTGTCGAGAATGGTCAGGATCCGACGGCTGCCGTAGTGGTCGCCCATGGCCAACGGCCCGTGGGGATAGCCCAGACCCAGCTCTACGGCGCGGTCGACGGTTTGCGGTGCGGCCACGCCCTGTTGCGCGATCTCGCAGCCGACGTTGACGATGCAGGCCACCACCCGCTGCAGCACGAAGCCGGTGCTGTCGTCGAGCAAGCTGACCGGCGTGCCGTCGTGGGCGAACAGGGCGGCGGCGGCATCACGGTAGGCCGCGCGAGTGGCCGGTGTGAGCATCAGGCTGCGACGCCGTTCGAGGCCGGCCAGCAGATCCACGGCCACGCAGCGCTCGGCGGGCAGGCCCAGCCGCAGGGCGCAGGAAGTAGCGTCCTCGCCCAGCGGGGCCAGCAGGCAAAGCGCGTCTGGGGTGGGCGTCTCGTGGCTCTCTTCAGCATTCTCCAGCGGCCAGCCCGCTGCGGTTACCAGCCCGATGAGCTGGCGGCGGGCTTCGTCATCCTCGGCGCCGATCCACACTGGTCGCGGTTCGACCGGGGGCGGCGGGGTCTCGTCGGGCACCTGGGGTTTGCCTTCCACATAGCGGTAGAAGCCTTCGCCCGTCTTGCGCCCGAGCAGGCCGGCGGTGAGGCGCTGACGGGTCAGCGGCGAGGGGCGAAAACGCGGCTCCTCGTAGTACTGGTGGTAGATCGACTCCATCACCGCATGGGAGACGTCGAGCCCGGTGAGATCGAGCAGGGCGAAGGGCCCCATGCGAAAGCCGCCCTGATCGACCAGGATGCGATCGATGGTGACGTGATCGGTGACGCGCTCGCCGAGGATGCGCAGCGCTTCGGTACCGAAGGCACGACCGGCGTGGTTGACCAGGAAGCCCGGGGTATCGGTAGTACGCGCGGTGAAGTGCCCCATGGCCTGGCCCAGCGCTTCCACCCGGTCGGCGACGTCGCTGGCGGTGCGCAGCCCCGGGATCACCTCGACGATCTTCATCAGCGGAACCGGGTTGAAGAAGTGAAAGCCGATCACGCGCTGGGGAAGGCGGCAGCTCGAGGCGATCGCCGTCACCGACAGCGACGAGGTGTTGGTGGCCAGTACCGCCTGGTCGTCGAGAATCTCTTCGAGCTGCTGGAACAGCGCCTGCTTGGCTTCGAGCTTCTCGACGATGGCTTCGACGACGATGTCGCATCCGGCAAGCTCGCCGAGGGTGGCGGCTTCCTTCAGGTTGGCGCGATAGCGCTCGGCTTCGGCCTCGCTCAGGCGCTGCTTGTCCACGGCGCGCTGCCACATGCCGCCAACGAACTCCCGCGCCTCAGTGACGGCGCCTTCGCGCAGGTCGTGGAGCAGCACGGTCAATCCGGC
Source organism: Billgrantia desiderata (assembly GCF_900108215.1). Lineage (NCBI taxonomy): Bacteria > Pseudomonadati > Pseudomonadota > Gammaproteobacteria > Oceanospirillales > Halomonadaceae > Billgrantia > Billgrantia desiderata. Next base: position 266,835 of record NZ_FNVC01000001.1, read on the forward strand.
CTGGGCGGCGATCTGGGCGATACCGCGGCCCATGGCGCCGGTCCCGACAATACCCAGCGTCTTGAAGGGCGGGGTCGCTGTTGCGTTCGGCATGGAAAGCTCCTCTGGCACCTTTGTTCTGCATTGCGGAACGTGATTTCGTTTATTGACTGCCATCCTAGGCTATGCCACATTTCCTGACAATCAAATGCGGTCTTTGATTCTGCCTAGCGAAATTCTGCTTAGCCAAATAAGGACAGATACGCTCACCGGATTCAAGAGTGTCTCGTCCCGATCAGCCGCCTTCCCTGCGTGAGGACACGTCATGATTCGCGATCCCGAACTGCTCGCTCAGCTCATCGATACCATTTCCCGCTTCGTGCGCGAGCGCCTGATCCCCAACGAGGCGCGGCTGGCCGAGGAGGACGCGGTGCCAGCGGAGCTGCTCGAGGAGATGAAGGAGATGGGGCTGTTCGGCCTGTCGATTCCGGAGGAGTACGGCGGCCTGGGGCTGACCATGGAGGAGGAGGCGCTGGTGGCGATGGAGATCGGCAAGACCTCACCGGCTTTCCGTTCGATCTTCGGCACCAACAACGGTATCGGCGCTCAGGGCATCCTGATCGACGGCACCCCGGAGCAGAAGGCCAAATACGTGCCGCGACTGGCCACCGGCGAACTGCTCAGCTCCTTCTGCCTCACCGAGCCCGACGCCGGTTCGGATGCCGCCAGCCTGCGCACCACCGCGGTCCGCGACGGCGATCACTACGTGCTCAACGGCACCAAGCGTTTCATCACCAACGGCCCCGAGGCCGACGTCTTCACCGTCATGGTGCGCACCGACCCCGGCAACAAGGGCGCCGGTGGCATCACTGCCTTCATCGTCGAAGGCGATACCCCGGGGCTCAAGCGCGGCCCGGCCGACAGCAAGATGGGCCAGAAGGGCGCTCACACCTGCGACATCATCTTCGAGGACTGCCGGGTACCGGCCGAAAACATCATCGGCGGTGTGGAAGGAAAGGGCTTCAAGACCGCGATGAAGGTACTCGACCGCGGCCGCCTGCACATCTCGGCGGTATGCGTGGGCGTGGCCGAGCGGCTGGTCGAGGAGTCGCTCAACTACGCCATCGAGCGCAAGCAGTTCGGCGTGCCGCTGGCCGAGCACCAACTGGTGCAGGCGATGCTTGCCGACAGCAAGACCGAAGCCTACGCCGGCCGCACCATGGTACTCGACGCTGCGCGGCGAAAGGATGCCGGCGAGAACGTCTCGACGCTGGCCTCCTGCTGCAAGCTGTTCTGCGCCGAGATGGTGGGCCGCGTGGCCGACCGGGCAGTGCAGGTGCACGGCGGTGCCGGCTACATGGCGGAATACGCGGTGGAGCGTTTCTATCGCGACGTTCGCTTGTTCCGCATCTACGAGGGTACGACCCAGATCCAGCAGGTAGTGATCGCGCGCAACATGGTGCGGGAGGTGAGCTGATGGCGCTCTCGGTGTGCCGCCGGGCGCCTGACGAGGCGATCTTCGGCCGCCTGGCGAGCGAGCTGGTGGCCGAACTGCCCGAACGCTTGAGTACCCGGGTGTTGGAGAACGCCGAGCGCCTGGCCGCCGAGCCGGCGCTGGTCGATGGCGAGATCCGCTGGAGCTATGCCGAGCTGGGGCGCGAGATTCGCGCCGCCGCCGCTTGGCTCGACTCGCTCGACGTACGCCCGGGCGACCGCATCATGACCGTGAGCGAGAATGGCCGGGCGCTGGTCACGCTGCTGCTGGCGGCCAGCGAACGCGACGTCTGGGTGGCTATCGTCAACTCGCGCCTCCCGGCGCAGGAGGTCGATGCGATCCGCGACCACTGCCAGCCGCGACGGGTGTTCTACACCAGCGAAGCCTCGCCGGACGCCGAGGCCCACGGAGAACGTCACGGCGCCGCCGTCCACGCACATTCGACTCTGGGACGTCTGAGAATATCGCCGCTGATAGAGGTGGAGCCGGAGCCGGTCGAGGCCAGTGGCGCCGAGCAGGTGGCGGCGATGATCTACACCTCGGGTACCACCGGCACACCCAAGGGAGTGATGCTGACCCATCGCGGTATCCTCTACATCGCCTCGCTCTCGGGGGGGATGCGTCATCTGCGTGAGGGCGAGCGGGTCTACGGCGTGCTGCCGATGTCGCACGTGTTCGGCCTGTCGTCGGTGTGCATGGGCTCGCTCTACAACGGCGCCTGCCTCTACAGCGTGCCGCGCTTCGACGCCGCCGCCATGCTGGCGGCGCTGGAGCAGGAGCGCATCACCGTGCTGCAGGGCGTGCCGGCGATGTTCGCGCGCACGCTGGAGTTTCTGCGTCGCGAAGGACGAGCGCTGGCGGCTCCCGCGCTGCGCTATATCTCCGCCGGCGGTTCGCCCCTGGATGCCGACCTCAAGCGTCGTGTCCAGGCGCTGTTCGGCCTGACGCTGCACAACGGCTACGGCCTCACCGAGGCGAGCCCGACCATCAGCCAGACCCGTATCGAGGATCGCTTCGACAGCAATACCGTGGGCCGGGTGCTGCCGTTACTGGAGTATCGTCTGGAGCCGTTGGGGGAAGGGGGCGAGGACGAGCCCGAGCACGCCGGGGCCGGTGAGCTATGGGTGCGCGGCCCCAACGTGATGAAAGGCTACTTTCGTCAGCCTTCGGCCACTCGCGCCTGCCTCAGCGAGGATGGCTGGCTCAATACCGGTGACATCGCGCGCTTCGACGAGGACGATCAGCTCTACATCGTCGGACGCAGCAAGGAGCTGATCATTCGCTCGGGCTTCAATATCTATCCGCCCGACGTGGAGGCGGTGATCAACGAACACCCGGACGTGACACTCTCGGCGGTGGTCGGGCGCCAGGTGGAGGGCAACGAGGAGGTGGTCGCCTTCGTCCAGTGCGAGCCCGGCGCCATGCTCAGCGAGGAAGCGCTGCGCGAATTTCTTGCTGCCCGGCTGGCTCCCTACAAGCGTCCTGCACGTCTGATTCTCATGGAGTCGCTGCCGGCCACGGCCAGCGGCAAGATCCTCAAAGGGTGCCTGCGCAACATGGCCGATCGGGAGGGCGCGACATGAGTGAATCCGAACGGACGGCGTTGATGGGCTACCACGAGCTGCTCGGCATGCGAGTGGTCGAGTGGGCGGAAGAGCTCGCGATAGTGGAGCTGGTAGCCGATGAACGGCATCTCAATCGCAGCGGCATCGTGCACGGCGGTGTACTCACCTCCATGCTCGACAGTGCTCTGAGTCTCGCCGGGCTCTATTGTGCCACTCCTGGACGGGTACGCCGCGGCATGACGCTGTCGCTGACCACCACTTTCGTGGGGCCTGCTGGGGCCGGCGTGCTGCGCGCCACCGGCCGGGTGCGCGGCGGTGGGCGCAAGGTGTACATGTCCAGCGGCGAAGTCGTCGGCGCCGATGGCGAACTGCTGGCCATCGCCGAAGGGGCGTTTCGCAGGCGCAGCGGCAGCGAGTCGCCGGTGGGTCTGCCCGAGTGAGCATGGCGCGACTTCGCGCCGGCCTGCTGGTTATCGTCACGCTGGCCACTCTGAGCCATCTGGTTTTTTACAGCATCGTGCTGCAGGCAGTAGGCATCCTTGCCCTGGCGGCTTATCTGGTCACCTTGGGCGCAGTGCTCTCCCACATGGCCCGAGTACTGCTGCTGAGCGCCTGCCTGGCGACCCTGGTGGTGCTATGGCGGGCCGAGGCAGCGGGATGGTTGCTGTTCGAGGCTGCCGGGCGCTTCGCCTTCTTCGCCACCTTCGTCGTGGCATTGAGCCTGCTGCGCCTGCCGGCCTATCGCTCGCGGCTGGTGCGTCGCTGCGGTACAGCCATGCTGCTGCAGCCGCCCGCTCGCCGATACCCCATTCTTTCCGCCGGCTCGGCGCTGTTCGGCATCATTCTCAATATCGGCGTGCTCAATCTGTTCGCCGGCATGATCGAGAAGAGCAACACGCTGGCGGCGGCCCAGGGGCGAGAGTGGGTACGTCGAGCGCGCCAGCGCCGTATGATGCTGGCTCTGCTGCGGGGGTTCTCCCTGGCCCCGCTGATCTCGCCGATGGGGATCGGTGTGGCGGTGGTGCTTTCGAGCCTACCCGAGCTGCGCTGGATCGACCTCGCACCCTATGTGATCGGTGCGGCGCTGCTCATCTTCCTGGTGGGTTGGAGTGTCGATTTTCTGACCGGCCCGAACACGGCAGCGCGCAGTGTCAGCCAGCCGGCGCCTTCGCTGGCTCCCTTGGGACAGTTCTGTCTGCTGCTGCTGGGCATCGTCACGCTGGTGTTCGTGCTCTCCTGGGCACTCGATCTGCGCCTGCCGATTGCCGCCCTGGTCGGCGCGCCGCTCAGCGCAATGGCCTGGCTCGCCTGGCAGCGGCATCGACTCGGCCTGCTGGGCGTGCCGGCGGCGGTGGCAAGCCTGCATCGCCAGTTGCCGTGGCTGGTAGCTCCCATCGGTAACGAGGTCGTGATACTTGGAGGGGCGGGCTACCTTGGCCATCTTTGCGTAGGGCTGATACCGGTGGAGAGTCTGGGGCCGCTGCTCGGCATCATCGAGCCGCTCGGGGCGGCCAATGCGGTGCTGGCGATGCTGCTGGTGGTGGGGCTGGCCCAGGTCGGCGTCAACCCCATCGTCACCGTGACGCTGCTCGTTGGCCTGCTGCCGACGCTTGCCATCGAAGGCCTGACGCCGGCGCTGACCGGTGCCGCACTAATGGTTGGCTGGGCGCTGGCGCTGATGTCGTCGCCCATAACGGCCTCGATGCTGATCCTGTCGCGCTTCACTGGTGTGGCCTCGATCCATATCGGCTATCGCTGGAATGCCCGCTTCCTGCTGGCGTGCATTCCGCTGTTGGCAGGATGGTTTCTGTATGCCGCCTGGTGATGGGTTGCAGCAGAACTGAAGAGCAGGAAATGGTCCTGTGGCGTCCCACTCCAGGCAACGCCAATGGCCTACATTCTTGAGCCATTGGCATTGATGGTCAGCCGATGTTCAGGCCGCCGTAAGCCGCTCGCTGACGATCTCCAGGTGATGGTCCACATCGCCCAGATGATGGTCGAACATGATCAGCCGTCGGGCATAGTGGGACACTTGGCACTCCTCGGTCATGCCCATGGCGCCATGCAGCTGGATTGCCTGCTCGGCGACGAAGCGAGCGGCTTCGCCGCAGTAGGCCTTGGCGGCGGAGACGCGGTAATCGCGCTGTTCGGCGGGGCGCTCGAGGCTGGCAGCGGCGAGGATCGCCATCGAGCGCGCCTGCTCCAGGCTCAGGTGCATGTCGACCATGCGGTGCTGCAGCACCTGGAAGCTGGCCAGAGGTGCACCGAACTGCTGACGCTCCTTGAGATAGGCCAGCGTCTGCTCGCACGCCACCTGCATGGCGCCCACCGCCTCGGCACAGAGCGCGGCACGCCCCTGCGCCAGGGTCGCCTCGAGCGCGTCGCTGGCATCGCCGCCGAGGCGGGCGTCGTGGGGTAGTGCGACGCCGTCCAACTGCACGTCGCTGGCTGTCTGGTCATCGAGCGTGGCGTAGTCGCGACGCACGAGACCGGTGCTGTCGCTCGGCACCAGGAAGGCGGCGAGGCTGCCGTCGTCGAGCCGGGCCGTGACCACCAGCGCATCGGCCGAGGCAGCGGCCAGCACCACCTGCTTGGTGCCGTCGAGCACCCAACCGTCTGCCTGACGCCGCGCGCGGGTGGCGATGGCCTGCGCGTCGTAGCGCGAGGCGGTTTCCTGCCACGCCAGCGCCAGCCGAGACTCACCGGCCAGCAGTGGACTCAGCCAGCGCTCACGTTGCGCCGAGTTCGCCAGCCGGGCCAGCAGGGTGCCGGGCAACAGCAGGCCGCCCAGGTAGGGCGCGCGGATCAGGCCGCGGCCGAGCGCCTGCATCACGATCATCACGTCGATGCCGTCGCCGTCCAGGCCGCCGAGCTCCTCGGCGAACGGAAGCTGCAGCAGGCCCAGCTCGGCGAAGGTGCGCCACAGGGAAGCGGGTGCGGTTGGGCTGCCGGCGCTGGCATCGGCAACCAGACGCTCCAGGGTATCGGCGAGCATGCGCTGCTCGTCGCTGTAGGAAAAATCCATGAGGGCTCCTTGCCTGCCGACCGGTTACATACCGAGCAGCGTCTTGGCGACGATGCTCTTCTGAATCTCGTTGCTGCCGCCGTAGATCGAGAGCTTGCGCCGGTTGAGGTACTGAGCGCCGATGGCGGCCTGTTCGGCGCGATCCTGCTCCAGCTCGGCGTCGCCGTAGAGAAAATCGGGGAAGAAGGGTAGCGCCGCCGGGCCCAGGGCACGACGGGTCAGCTCGCTGAGTTCCTGGCGTAGTTCCGAGCCGCGCACCTTGAGCAGCGAGCTCTCGGCGCCGGGCGCGTCGCCGCCACGGGCGCTGGCGAGCACGCGCAGGTGGGTGATCTCGAGTGCCATCAGCTCGAGTTCGGCCCTGACCACCCGCTGGCGGAAGCTCGGCAGTTCGAGCAGCGGGCGACCGCGGTGCCGGATCCGCCCCGCCAGCGTCTTGAGATAGCGCAGCGCCTGCTTGGCGTGGCCGAGGCCGGCGATGCCGGTACGCTCATGGGTGAGCAGGAACTTGGCGCAGGTCCAGCCCTGGCCCTCCTCGCCGATGCGGTTGGCCACCGGCACGCGCACCTCGTCGAGGAATACCTCGTTGACCTCATGGGCGCCATCGAGGGTGACGATGGGGCGCACGCTGATGCCGGGGCTTGCCATGTCGATCAGCAGGAAGCTGATGCCGGCCTGCTTCCTGGCCTCGGGGTCGGTGCGCACCAGGCAGAACATCATGTTGGCGTGCTGGCCCAGGGTGGTCCAGGTCTTCTGGCCGCTGACGACGTAGTCGTCGCCGTCGCGCACCGCGCGGGTGCGCAGGCTGGCCAGGTCGGAGCCGGCGCCGGGTTCGGAGTAGCCCTGGCACCACCAGTCCCGGTTGGCAAGGATGCGCGGCAGATAATGGCGCTGCTGCGCCTCGCTGCCGAACTTCATGATCACCGGAGCGACCATGCTCACGCCGAAGGGCACGATGGTCGGCGCGTGGGCGGCGGCGCACTCCTCGTCGAAGATATGTCGCTCCACCGGCCCCCAGCCCGGGCCGCCATGCTCGCGTGGCCAGCCGGCGGCAAGCCAGCCACGCCGGCTGAGCACGTTCTGCCAGCGCAGGTGATCGTCGGCGGAGAGCCGCCGGCCCAGGCGCACGCGCTCACGGATGTCGTCGGGCAGCTCGGCGACGAGGAACTCACGGACTTCGTGGCGAAAAGCCTGCTCCTCTGGGGTGAAGTCGAGGTTCATGAGGCACGCTCCTCACCTACGGCCAGGCTGGCCTGGCGGTGGGGGCCGCCCAGGTGGCGAGGGTAGCCGAGCGCCTCGATGGCGAGCAGGTCGATATCGCTCTCGCGGTAGGCCCAGCCGCGCTCGGCCAGCATCAGGCTCGCTGCCTCCATGGCCGCCCGAGCATTGGCGTCGTCGTCGCGTGCTGCCTTGGCCAGCGTGGCCAGCAGGCTGCCCTGACGGCTCACCGTCACGGGCAGACGCAGCGCCTTCAGCGCATTGGCCGCGGCCTGCTGCCGTTCGGCGTCGGCGCGCAGCGCGACCAGTTCGGTCATGCCGGCGGCCACGACCAGCGCCAGGTCGGCATCGACGGCGGTGAGGTCTTCTGCCGCCCCGGGCGACAGCACAACGATGCTCAGACAATGACTCGGACAGGTCGTGTCGGAACCGGCGATCAGACACGCCTGAGTGGCCTCGGCGGGACGGTCGGCGAGAACGATGCCGGCTCGCTCGGCTTTTCCATGCAGGCGCTCGAACAGCGGGTGCTCGCCCAGCAGAGCGAGGTGATCGAATGTCGGCGGCTCACCGGCGTCGGGCACCCGGTGCGGTGCGCGAGCGGCGAAGAAGGCGTGGATCAGCCCGGCGCGCTGGGGTGAATCCATACAGGCGAAGAACAGTTCGCGCTCACGACGCAGGCCATCGGCCAGGCTGCCTTCACTGCTGAAGGCAATCGCTTCGACACAGCGGAAGGGGGAGTAGAGTTCCGGCACCTCGCTTTCCAGTTGGGCCCGGTAGCGCTCGATGGCCGCCGGGTCGGCGGCAGGGGGCGGCAGCTCCCCGGTGACCCGCGGCGTACGTTTGCCGGCAAGGACGTCACGCGCCGCCGCCAGTCCCGCCTCGAGCGGGTCGTCAGCGTCCGCCACGGCGTCGACGATACCCAGGGCGAGTGCCTCGTCGGCATCGGCAAAGCGGCCACTGGTGATCAGGTCGAGGGCCGCCTCGATGCCGCTCAGTCGTGGCAGACGCTGAGTGCCGCCAGCGCCCGGCAGCAGGCCGAGCTTGACCTCGGGAAGGCCCAGCTTGGTGCCGGGCAGGGCCACCCTCAACTGGCAGCCCAGCGCCACCTCGAGCCCGCCGCCCAGCGCGGTACCGTGCAGCACGGCAATGATGGGCTTGTCACCGGCTTCCAGGGTGGCGATCACCTCCGGCAGGATCGGCGCCTGGGGCGGTTTGCCGAACTCGCGAATGTCGGCGCCGGCAATGAAGGTGCGGCCGCGAGCGAGGAGTACCAGCATCCGCGCCTCGCTATCCTCGTTGCCCCGGGTGATGGTCTCCATCAGGCCCTGGCGGACGGCCTGGCCCAGGGCGTTGACCGGCGGGTTGTCGATGGTGATCACGCCGATGTCGTCATGGCGCTGGTAGCTGACCGGAGTCGTCATGGGGCATGGCTCTCAGTGGCTGGTTGAAGAGTAAGCGTATCGCGCATCGTCAGGCTCATGAATCGATGGGGGGCGTCAGGGTCGCCGAACGTGGCCGCGCCAGGCGCTGACTCCAGCGCGCCAGCAGTACGGCGGGCACCAGCGCAGCGAGGGCGAAGGCGAACAGCTCGAGCTGGCTGAGCGGGACCATGCCGCCGCCGGGCAGGGCGAACAGCAGTCCTGCCACCAGCACCAGGCCGCGGGTGACGGTTTCGCTGACGGCGCCAATGCCGAGACGGCCCACACCGATGAGATAGCCCTGCATGGCGGAGGCGAACAGCACGATACCGATCAGCGCCTGGACGAAGACCAGCCCGATCTGCAGCGGCTCGGCCTGCATGATCAGCGCCGGATTGAGCACGAACAGGAAGGGGATGAAGTAGATCACGCTGCCCAGGCGCATGGCCTGCAGCCCGGTGGCCATGGGCCGCGCACCGGCGACGGTGGCGGCGGCGAAGGCGCCGAGCGCCACGGGCGGGGTGATGAAGCTGAGCATGCCCCAGTAGAGGATGAACATGTGCACCGCCATGGGGTCGAGGCCGCCACCCTGGATCAGCGCCGGGGCCAGGGCCACGGCGAGGAAGATGTAAGCGGCGGTGACGGTCATGCCGATACCCAGCACGAAACTGGTGAGCGCCCCCATGATCAGCAGCAGCGGTACGCTGCCGCCGGCGATGTGAATGAAGTCGTTGGCGATGGTGCCGGAGAGGCCGGTCATCGACAGTGCCCCGACCAGCATGCCGACGCCGGCCAGGATGGCGATCAGCTCGGCGAACAGCTTGGCCGCCGAGGAGAGCGCCTCGCCGATCTCGTGCCAGCCCCAGCGGTTGCGGCGCGAGAACTGGTTGAGCACCAGCAGCAACGCGGTGGCGTAGAAGGGCGCCACGGCTTCGCGCTGCATCACCAGCAGCATCCATACCAGCAGAGCGAAGACGAAGATGAAGTACCAGCCCTGCTTGAGGGTCTGCCACAGCGAAGGCAGCTCGGCCGCCGGCAGGCCCTTGATGTCGTGGCGCGCAGCATAGGCGTCGATCTGGATGAACAGACCGAGGAAGTAGAGGATCGAGGGGATGATGGCGGCCAGCGCCACGGCGGCATAGGGCACGTCGAGGAACATCGCCATGACGAAGGCGGTGGCGCCCATCACCGGCGGCATCAGCACCCCGCCGGTGGAGGCGCAGGCTTCCACCCCGCCGGAGAACGAGCGGCCCATGCCGATACGACGCATGGCGGGAATCGACAGCACGCCGGTGGTCAGTACGTTGCTGATCACGCTGCCGCTCATCGAGCCCATCAGACCGCTGGAGAAGATCGAAACCTTGGCCGGCCCGCCGCGCACGTGCCCCAGCAGGGCAAAGGCCAGGTCGATGAAGAATTTGCCGCCGCCGCTCTTCTGCAGCACCACGCCGAACACCAGAAAGCCGATCACCAGGCCGGCGAAGGCCTGCAGCGGTACGCCCATGATGCTCTCGGTGCTCATGGTGTGGTATATGGCGGTCTCCTCCAGGGTGGAGGGGAACGCCTGGATCGGCCCGGGGACGACGTCGGCCACCAACGGGTAGAGCGAGAACATGGCCACGATCACGGCGATGGGCCAGCCGCCGGCGCGTCGGGCCGCTTCGACGATCAGCAACCACCAGGCGTAGCTGGCCAGGATGGCGGTGTCGGGGGCGGCGAAGGCCCAGCCGCGCTCGAGGATCGATTCGGCATGGTAGACGAAGTAACCACCGACGATCAGCGTGGCCAGGCTCAGCGCGTAGTCGTACCAGGGGACCGGGCGGTGCTGCAGAGACGGGGTGATCGGCCACAGCAGGTAGACCAGCGGCAGCAGCAGCGCCACCACGGCGTAATAGAACTGGGTCTCGAGCCCGGTGACGAAGTGCAGCCAGCCGAGGTTGAACAGATAGTCCAGCGTCATCGCCATCAATACCACGGTCACCGTGCCGGGGATCGGGCGCAGCGCGAGCGGCAGCGTGCGGATATGGGTGACCTTCTCCTTAAGCTGGCGCGTCGATTCGTTAGGGGCGGTGGGAGGGGTCATGGCGGCGTCCGTGTAGCGGAGAAGGGGGCGGCCAGGCCGCCCCCGGTACAGAGCCTGGGGCCCTGGCTCACTCGAATACCGGGTCGAGGCCGGCTTCTTGCAGCGCTGCGGCGCGAGCCTGCATCCAGGCCTCCTCGAAGGCGTCCTCGTCGTCCGGAGCATCGGCGAGGAAGTCGTTCCACGTGGCGAGGAGCAGCTCCTGGCGTTCCACCAGCGCCTCCTGGTGCGCCTGCATTTCGTCGGTCCAGACGCCGATCTCCTCGTAGTACGCCACCACTGCGTCGTGGAACGGTACGACCCACTGCAGATCCTGATACTCGAAGGCGTAGCCCACGGCGCCCGGAGCGGCATCCTTGTAGTCGTCGTAGTTGTCCTGCAGCGCCTTGATCAGACCGTAGGCGACGTTGTCGTCGAGATCCTGGTTGGCCACCACGATCGGATAGGGGTAGCTGGCGCTGGGTACCGGATTGTCGGCGCTGACGTTGCCGGCCCCGGCGGTCACCTCGTGGGGGCGGAAGTATGGCGCCACCGCCATCATGCGCTCCCAGCCCTCGGCGTCGTCGGGGTCGAGCACCGGCCAGCTGATGCCGCGCGGGCTGCTGGCGAGCTGCTGCGCCGGCGGTGTGACGGTGGTGGTGAAGGAGGCATCCACGTCGCCGGCGATGATGCCGTCGAAGGAGCGCGAGTAGCCGGGATAGTCGACGCGTTCCACGTCGTCCCAGGTCAGGCCGCCGAAGGCCAGGTAGGCCTCGGTGCCCTTGTTCAGGGCGTCGTCGCCGCGGATGTAGGCGATGCGCTTGCCGGCCAGGTCGGCCGGGGTCTCGACGCCGAGATCGCCGGCTACGGCAAGTGAAAGGCCGAACGAAGCGGTGGAGGTGGTGATCACGCGGATCGGCTGCGGCCCCCAGTCGCGGTTGGCGAACATCATCACGCCCTCGGCGCCGTAATAGCTGGCGATGCCGCAGGCACAGAGATCGACGCGACCCTGCTTGAGCGGGGTCATGCGCGAGACGTCGTTGTCGCCGGGCAGGATACGCACCGAGGTGCCGTAATGGTTCTGCAGCATGTTGCCGATGGCCACCGCCTGGGCATAGCCGCTGGAGTTGGTGCCGTAGGCGGTCCAGGCCATGGTGCGGGGGAGTTCGACCTCGCCGGCCTGGATCACACCGGCGGAGAGCAGCGAGAGCGGAAGTGCCGCGAGGGCGAGTGAACGGGACAGCTGGCGCATAGGAGGCTCCTGTGCTGTGAGTGATTGTTGTTTTGCTGTGCGGTATTTAATTCCGAAACTGAAACCGATACTAGGAAGCCGGTACGCCGGTGTCAACGAATGCGCGAGTGCCGTATGCCGGCAAGTTTCCGCCACGCGGAACCGGCCTGTGGATGACTTTCAAAAGGCCGTCGAATTAACGAGTTGCCGGCGAGTGAGTGGCGTCGGAAGAAGGGGTGATTAGACCAAGGTTCAATGCCCGGACAAGTGCTTTCCGGGCGTCTGGATCATTGTGAGGGACGTGAGAGTTCGCGCCAGGCGGCGAAGGTGCTGAGAAAGACGCGCCCCGTCATGTCGTCGAGAAAGTCGCTGCATTTGAGGCGATCCATGACCGGGCCTTTCACTTCGGCCAGGTGCAGGGTGACGCGGGAGTCCTTGAGCCGCGCGTTGATGGCGTCGAGGCTCTCCAGTGCCGAGGCATCGATCAGGTTGACGGCCGAGCAGATCAGCACCACATGCTCGAGTTCCGGGCGAGTGGCCACCAGGTCGTAGACGGTGTCTTCGAGGTAGCGTGCATTGGCGAAATAGAGGCTTTCGTCGATGCGCAGCAGGGCCACGTGACTGACGGTCTCGGTCTCGTGGCGCTCGACGTTGCGGAAGTGCTCGGTGCCGGGGATACGCCCTACCAGGGCGCTGTGAGGACGACTGGTGCGGTAGAGAAACAGACCGATCGAGATGGCGACGCCGCTGATGATGCCGGTCTCGACGCCCTCCACCAGGGTCAGCAGAATGGTGACCGCCATGGCCGCGAAGTCGCTGCGCGAGTAGCGCCAGGTCTGACGGATCAGGGGAATGTCGATCAAGGTCAGGATCGAGACCGTGATCGTCGCCGCCAGGGTGGCGATGGGCAGGTAGGCCAGGGCCGGGGTGAGAAACAGCGTCACGGCGCCGATGCCGATGGCCGCGAACATGCCGGCCAGCGGCGTCTGGGCGCCGGCGTCGTAGTTGATCACCGTACGTGTCAGGCCGCCGCTGACCGGCATTCCCGAGGTGAAGGCGGCGGCGAGGTTGGCCCCGCCCAAGCCGACCAGCTCCTGATTGGGCGAGATGCGCTCGCGGCGTCGGGCGGCGAGCATCTGCCCCATGGAAACCGATTCGACGAAGCCCACCACGCTGATCAGCAAGGCGGGAACCAGTAGCGCCTGCCACAGCGAGGCATCGAAGCCCGGTATGCTCAAGGGTGGCAAACCCTGGGGAATGTCGCCGATCACGGCGACGCCGATGGCGTCGAGTTCCAGCTGCCAGGTGGCGAGGGTGGTCACGACCACGGCGAAGACGGGGCCCGAGCGGGTGAGCAGGTCGGCCAGTGGGCGAGAAAGGCCGAGGCCACGCAGCGTGGAGCGCCCGTACTGGCGCAGCAGCAGCAGGAACAGCAGGCTGCCGGCGCCGATGGCCAGGGTCGGCAGATGGATGTCGGCCAGGCCACCAACGAGCTCGACCAGTCGTGGCAGCAGATCGCGGGCGACGAGTTCCACGCCGAGCAGATGGCCGATCTGACTGGCGGCGATGAGCAGGCCCGAGGCGGCCAGAAAGCCGGCGATGACGGGGTGGCTGAGGAAGTTGGCCACGAACCCCATGCGCAGCAGCCCCATGAGCAACAGCATGAGACCAGACAGCAGAGAGAGGACCAGGGCGGCCTGCAGATAGTCGGGCGTGCCTGGCGTGGCGACGCCGGACAGCGCCGCGCCGGTCATCAGCGCGACGATGGCCACCGGACCAACGGCCAGGGTGCGGCTGGTCCCCAGCACGACGTAGGCCAGTGCCGGCAGCAGGCTGGCATACAGGCCCACCACCGCCGGTAGCCCAGCAAGTACGGCGTAGGCCAGCGACTGGGGTATGACCATGACGGTGACGATCACGCCCGCCAGCAGGTCGGCACCGCCCAGGCGGCGGTTGTAGTGGGGGAGCCATGTCAGGATCGGCAGGTAGCGTCTGAGCATCCCGTCTCTTGGTCGTCAGGGGAATGGGCTAACCAGACTAAACGATATTGGTGGTGGGGTTGAGTCTTGGTTAGCATCAGGTGAAACAACGTACTCAGCAAGACCACTCATACTAACTCAGGAAATGCTGAACAAATCGATGAGCGAAATGAATCGGCTAGGTTCGTTCCCGACGAACCAACGCACTTCCCACATCCCTGTGGGTCGCAAGGCGCACCGTGCAGCGCCGTGATTCGTTCGCGCACCTGTTCAGCGTTTCCCACAATCAGGACACGCCATGAAGCCCGAAACCATTGCCCTGCACCACGGCTACGCTCCCGACGACCAGCACGCCGTGGCGGTGCCGATCCACCAGACCACCTCATTCTCCTTCGACAGTGCCCAGCACGCCGCCGACCTCTTCGATCTCAAGGTCGAGGGCAACATCTACTCGCGCATCATGAATCCCACCTGCGCGGTGCTGGAGCAGCGCGTCGCCGCACTGGAAGGCGGCATCGCCGGCCTGGCCGTGGCATCCGGCATGGCGGCGATCACCTATGCGATCCAGACCATCGCCGAGGCCGGCGACAACATCGTCTCCATCAGCGAACTCTACGGCGGCACCTACAACCTGTTCGCCCATACTCTGCCGCGTCAGGGAATCGAGGTACGCTTCGCCGACAAGGACGACATCGACGGAATCGAGTCGCTGATCGATGCGCGCACCAAGGCGGTGTTCTGCGAGAGTGTCGGCAACCCGTCCGGCAGCGTGGTCGACATGGCCAGGCTGGCCGAGGTCGCCCACCGGCATGGCGTGCCGGTGATCGTCGACAACACCGTACCGACACCCTTCCTGTGGCGGCCCATCGAGCATGGCGCCGACATCGTCATTCACTCGGCCACCAAGTACATCGGCGGGCACGGCACCACGGTCGGCGGCGTCATCGTCGATTCGGGCAGGTTTCCCTGGGCCGACCATCCGCAGCGATTCCCGCTGCTCAACGAGCCGGACGTCTCCTACCACGGCGTGTGTTATACCCGCGACGTCGGGGAGGCTGCCTTCATCGCCCGGGCCCGGGTCGTGCCGCTACGCAACATGGGCGCTGCGCTCTCGGCTCAGGCGGCCTGGAATCTGCTGCAGGGGCTGGAGACCCTCGCGCTGCGTATCGAGCGTATCTGCGACAATGCACTGAAAGTGGCCGAGTACCTTGAAGCGCACGACGCGGTGACCTGGGTGCAGTATGCCGGCCTGCCCGGCCACAAGGACCATCAGCTCGCGCAGCGCTACATGGGTGGCAGGGCCTCGGGCATCTTGAGCTTCGGCATCCAGGGCGGCCGCGAGGCGGGGGCACGCTTCTACGATGCGCTGGGCATGATCCTGCGCCTGGTCAACATCGGCGATGCCAAGACCTGCTCTTCGATTCCGGCGTCGACCACCCATCGCCAGTTGAGCGACGAGGAGCTGGCCGCGGCCGGCGTGACACCGGACATGGTGCGGCTCTCCATCGGTATCGAGCACGTCGACGACATCATCGCCGACCTGGAACAGGCATTGGCCGCCAGCCAGCGCTGATGCCAAGGGCCGCCCTTGCGTGGGCGGCCCGCATCTGCCGACTCGGAGCGCAGTCCAATCTCTTTCCTATCGGCCGCAAGATGCGCGGCTTGAGTCGTGCTTTGGTATGTCAGGCCAAAGTGGTGATGTGCATGCCACTTACATGGCGTTAATCTCTCATCACCTCCAATAACAAAGAGACGAGACGTCATGCGTATTCTGATGCTTCTACTGGCTGTCGTTTCGCTTGCCGGTGGATTCTTTCTCGTCACCCTCAGCGGTGCGGGTTGGCAGGCCTGGCCAGCTCTGGGTCTGGGACTGCTGGCAGGTATGCTGCTGGCGCTGAGCGGGGCAGCTGCAGTTTACCGTGCCGATGCGAATTCGCTGGCCGCTATCCGTGGCTGGCTTCCAACCACCCGTGATTACCTCTCGCTGCGTCGTATGGCCCATGGCCTGATCCGCCAGGCCAGCGCCACGGCCATCGCTTCGGCCGAGGTGTCCCACCATGCCGACCGCATGGACCATCGCCTCGAGCGCCAGGAGCAGACGGTCCGGGAAGCATCATCGAGCATGGCCGCGATCACCTCGGCCATCGAGCAGGTAGCCGCCAGCGCCGCCAACGTGGCCACTCTGGCCAGCCGTTCACGCGATGCCAGCCACGTCAGCCGCGAGTCGCTGAGCCAGGTCATCGAAGAGATGCAGGCTCTGGCGGAGCGTTCCGAGGAAGCCCTGGAACTGCTCAACGTGCTGAGTCAGAAGGCCGACAGCGTGCGCCATGTCACCTCCCTGATCGAAGAGATCGCCGAGCAGACCAATCTGCTGTCTCTCAACGCCTCCATCGAGGCCGCCCGCGCCGGTGAGCACGGCCGCGGATTCGCCGTGGTGGCCGGCGAGGTGCGTCAGCTTGCCGGCCGTACGGCGGACGCGACCCGCAACGTCGAGGCCCTGGTGGGCGACATCGGCGACAGCAGTCATCGTGTGGTCGATACCATTGGCCACCTGATGCAGCGGGTGGGAGAGCGGGCCAAGGAGATGAGCAAGGTGGGCGAGCAGCTCACCGAGATGACCGGGCACTTCGATCAGGTCGAGGGCGAGATTCGCTCCATTGCCGTGGCGATGGAAGACACCAACAAGCATTCGCAGCGGGTGGCCGGTACCCTGGGCACGCTGCAGGAAGATGCCGAGCAGGGCAATCGCGACATGCACGGGCTGGCCAGCCAGGCCCGAGCGCTCATGGCAGGCGCCGAGGGGGTCGATGCGGCGCTGGCACAGCAGCGCCTGGAAGGGCGTCATCAGCAGGTGTTCGAAGCGGCCCGGGAAACGGCGGTCAAGCTCGGCAAGCTGCTCGAATCCGCCATCAAGAAGGGCGAACTCGACGAGCAAACCCTGTTCCACGCGACCTACACCCCCATTCCCGGCACCAACCCCCAGCAGTACGTGACCGGCTTCGTCGATTACACCGACGAGCATTTCCCGCCCATTCAGGAGCCGCTGCTCGAGCGTCTGGGCGTTGCCTACGCCATCGGCATCGACCGTCGCGGCTACATTCCGACGCACAACGATAGCGTCAGTCGGCCGCCGACGGGTGACTACGAGCACGATCTCAAGTTCTGCCGCAATCGGCGCATTTACGAAGATGCGACGGGGCAGCGCTGCGGTACCCACGAGCAGACGTTGCTGCTGCAAACCTACAAGCGCGATACCGGCGAAATCATGCACGACCTCTCCGTGCCGATCTACGTCGAAGGCAAGCATTGGGGTGGTTTTCGCGTAGGCTACAAGCCGGAAGCCGCCTGATTCGGCCGCGACGACGCAGCGAGGCTCATTGGCGATAGTCGGCCATGAAGCGATCGTCCAGCCAGCGCTTCCAGAGCAGGCTGCTGCGGCCGGCCCACCACAGCCGGCCACGGATGGCCAAGCCTTGGCCGTGCCCCAGATCGAGAATCGTCAGCGCCTGAGCCTGGGGGCGGTAGCGCTGCAGCGGGCGCCCGTGAAGCCGGGCTTCGAGATTGGCCAGCAGTACCGGTGCCTGTCGTACGCCGTAGACGCCCAGCCGGGGCAAGGCGTGCGCCACCAGGGCGGCACAGTCGCCGGCAGCGAACACGTCAGGGTCGTCCACGCTCTGCAGGGTGTCGTGCAGAGCCAGCCCCCTTCCATCAATGAATGTCAGCCCCAGGCCACCCAGCGTATCCGGCGGCGCCAGCCCACTCGCGTGGATGACATGGCCGCACTCCAGCAGCCGCAAGGCGTCCTGGCCCATGGTCGCGCCCTCCTCCGCGATCAGCAGGCCGTCCCGATGCTGCGAGACGGCGCGCATGCCAACTCGCACTTCCACGCCGATGCGACGCAGATAACCTTCCAGCCAACGACGTGCGCCGGATGGAGCGGTCGGGATCAGCTTGCGTGAACGGGAGACCAGGGTGATGGCAATCTGCGCCGCATGCCTTGTCGCCAGGGAGCGCAGGTTGCAGGCCAGCTCCACGCCGCTGGCGCCACCGCCCACCACCACCAGCGCGGGGCGCTCGCCTCGTTCGAAGGCGTTTGACAGGTAATGTCGCAGAGCGACGAGCTGTGCAATGGGCTTGACGGCCCATACCCCGGGACCGTGGGAAGCGGCAGAGGGGGTAGGTGCACAAGAGCCCAGACTGAGGGAAATCAGGTCATAGCCGAGCGTGCGACCATCCGCCAGCTGGGCCTGGCGTCCGGCGCGGTCCAGCCCCACGAGGCGGCCTCGAACGCTGTCGAGACCGTACTGCCGGGCGAGCCGTCGCGGGTCGCTGCGGATCTCCGCGGGGTCATGCGCGCCGCCCAGCATGCCGGCGGCCATGCCGGAATACCAGAACGCGCCCGGATCGACGATGGTGATGTCTGCATCGGCCAGCCGGTGGCGATGGCGCATCAGGTAGAGGTGGGCATGGCCGGCACCGATCAGGACGATATGCGGCCGGCCACCCCCTCGCAGCGCCGACATGGGATCAGAGCCTCTCGCTCTGTTGCGGTGCGCCGGCCGGCGCGAGAGTGGAGCGAGATCTGTCGTTCCAGGCCGACCATGAGTAGAGCGCCAGGCTGGCCCAGATCAGCCCGAAGGTGCCCAACTGCACCAGCGACAGGGGCTCGCGGAACACCAGCAGGGCGATGAAGAACTGAATGGTGGGGTTCAGGTACATCAAGAAGCCCAGCGTGGCCAGACGCAGGCGTCGTGCCGCACCGGCGAAGGCCAGCAGGGGGAGGGCAGTGATCACCCCGCTGGCGATCAACAGCAGCGTGAGCCGTGGCCCGTCCATGAAGTGGGAGAGTTCGGCAGCACTGAGCCAGGCCAGGGCCATCAGCCCCAGCGGGAGCAGCAGCAGGGTTTCGACGAATAGTCCGGACAGCCCATCCAACGGTACCTGTTTGCGTAGCAGGCCGTAGGTGCCGAAGGTCAACGCCAGCGTCAGGCTGATCCATGGCAGCTCACCCAGCAGCACGAGCTGGATGACGATGGCCGTGCCTGCCAGCAGCACCGCAATTCGCTGCAGTCCCGCCATGGCCTCGCGCAGTACCAGCAGGCCCAGCGCCACGTTGACCAGTGGCGTGAGAAAATAGCCGAGACTGGCCTGAAACACTTGGCGGGTCTCGACGGCATAGATGTACAGTCCCCAGTTGGTGGCTATCAGCACGGCGCAGCCCAGCACCCGGCCCAGGCGGCGTGGCTCTGACAGCGCCCTGCGAATCGGCCCCCAGCGCTTGAGCAGTGTCACCAGCCCGACCAGGAACAGACAAGACCAGATGATGCGATGGATCAGCACTTCAAAAGCGGGAACGCCCTCGAACAGGGCGAAGAAGAGAGGAAAGCAGCCCCACATGACATAGGCGAGCAGGCCGAACCCGACACCTCTGGCGGCTTCACGATCCGTGAGGGGCAACGCTGACATTTGCGATTCTCTGTAGTGTGGAAAGGCTTAAACTTAGCAGGCTATGGTATTGATCACCATGCTCTGATGCAGCCACCGGCGCAACGGCATCCGGGCTGACGCACGGCGACGCCTGGGGTAGGCTGGACCTTCAATCTCGGGCAAGACACAGCAAGGGAATCAACATGAGCGATTTGCGTACCACCCTGGTGCAGTGCGACCTGCGCTGGGAGGACCCCGATGCGAACTGCCGCCTGCTCGACGAACTGCTGGGTGAGCTCGACGGCGAAGAGACCGATCTCATCGTGCTGCCGGAGATGTTCTCTACCGGCTTCACCATGAACTCCCGTGAAATGGCCGAATCCATGGCCGAAAGTCGCGCCGTGGCCTGGTTGACCGAGCAGGCACGCAAGCGCAACTGCGTCGTCACCGGCAGCGTGGCGATCGTCGAGGACGGCCGCTACTACAATCGCCTGGTGTGGGCGCGACCGGACGGCAGTCTTGCCACCTACGACAAGCGACACCTGTTCCGCATGGCCGGTGAGCATGAGCGGTACTCCATGGGGCACGACAGGGTCATCGTCACGCTCAAGGGATTTCGCATCTTGCTCAGCGTCTGCTACGACCTGCGCTTTCCGGTGTGGTTGCGCCAGAGCCCCGGGCCGGGCGAACACTTCGAATACGACGCGCTGTTGTGCGTGGCCAACTGGCCGGCACCACGGCGACACCCGTGGCGAATTCTGCTGCAGGCCCGTGCCATCGAGAACCTGTGTCCGGTCATCGGGGTCAACCGGGTCGGCGAGGATGCCAACGGCATGCAGTACGCCGGCGACTCGATGCTGGTGGACTTCAAGGGCGAGGCGATCATCGATGAGCCCCACGGAACCACCTTCATCAAGACCGCCACGCTCTCGCATGACGATCTCGCGGCCTTCCGCGAGAAGTTTCCCGCCTGGCGCGACGCCGACCACTTCACGCTGGCCGATGGGGTCGGGTTCTGATGCGCCTGGATCGTTTTCTGGCGGAAACCACCGAGCTGACGCGCAGCCTGGCCAAGAAGGCGCTGCAGCGCGGTGAGGTCACGCTGAATGGGGTAGTGACGAAGCAGGCCGCGACGAAGGTAGGCGAAGACGACAGGGTGGAGTGGGGCGGCAAGCCCCTTGCCCTGGTCGGTTTGCGCTATGTGATGCTGCACAAACCCACCGAGGTGGAGTGCAGCGCGCGGCGCGGACTCTATCCACGCGCCGTGGATCTGATCGAGCTGCCCAAGGCCGAACGACTGCAGACGGTAGGGCGGCTCGATGTCGACACGACCGGCCTGGTGCTGCTCACGGACGATGGTCAGTGGGCGCATCGTGTCACGTCGCCGCGCCGGCGCTGCGCCAAGGTGTATCGTGCCACTCTGGCCGAACCGCTGACGGGCGATGCACTCAGAGCTGCCATCGCGCGCTTCGAGGAGGGTCTTCTGCTCGATGGCGAGGAGAAGCCGACACTGCCGGCGGAACTCGTCATGCGCAGCGATCGTGACGCCGAACTGACGCTGTACGAAGGGCGCTACCATCAGGTCAAGCGCATGTTCGCCGCTATCGGCAATCACGTCACGGCACTGCACCGGGAGAGTGTGGGGCCGCTGACGCTGGGTTCGCTCGGCCCGGGGCAGTGGCGCGAGCTGCGCCCCGATGAAGTGGCTGCCTTCGACTGATCAAGTGACGGTAGATGCATACGTTTCGCAGCGATCGCGTCCGCTGCGTTTGGCATGGTAGAGCGCCGTATCTGCCAGTTGCACCAAGGCGCAGGGATCGTCGGTATGGGTCGGATAGCTGGCGATCCCGCAGGACAGGGCGACACGTCCGAGTGCGCTGTCGCCATGCTCGAAACGATGCCTGCGAACCGCCTCGAGCAGGCGCTCGATGGCTTCTCTGGCCTGTCCTTCCGCCGTCGAGGGCATGAGAATGACGAACTCCTCGCCACCAAGGCGGCAGACCACATCCGCCTCGCGGAAATGCTCACCGATCAGCCTGGCCGTGGTGACCAGGACGCTATCCCCGGCTTCATGGCCGTGCAGGTCGTTGAAGAGTTTGAAATGGTCGATATCGAGCATGGCCAAGGTCAGAGGCGTGCCGCGCTTGGCAAGGGCGGCCTCGCGGGCAAGCATCTCATTGAAGTAGCGCCGGTTCTTGAGTCCTGTCAGGGGATCCTGGTAGGAGAAGATGCGAAAGCGTTCGACCATCTGCTGCAGCTCCCCGGTCCGCTCCGCCACCTCCTTTTCCAGGCGCTGGTTGAGCACGACCAATTCACGCTGGGTACGGGCGTAGTGGCGCAGCGAGATGGCCACGATGACGAGGCTGAACAGGAGCGCGCCCAGGCTGACCGGAATGCGCTGCCAGGCCAGCAGACCATGAGCGACCGACATGTCCAGCAGGAGCAGCAAGGCGAACACGCCATAGGCGGCGATGATCAGGCGTTGCTCTCCGCCGAGCCGTTTTAGGCTGGCGATGAGCAGGGTGAACAGTAGCGGCAGGCTGATGGCCAGCAGGACATCGTAGACGGGAAAGGTGCTGGACAGATTGACGACGCCGGCGAGAGCCAGGCCGATTGCCAGCAACCAATAACCCAGGTGGAATTGCCACAGGTACCGAATCCAGCGCTTCTGCCGGCCGGAGAACCAGGTTTCCAGTAGCAGCCCGATTCCCACTGGCAGGGCAAAGTAGCCACCCGCAGCCATATAGTCCCACGCCAGCGGCCTGGCCAGCAGGAACTGGCTGGCCTGGGTTTCGGCCAGGATCATGATACCGGTGGCGAAGGAGAACAGCGCAATGCCGATGAAGTTTCGGCGTCGCTGCTGCACCAGGGCAAAGCCGGCGGCGAGCAGGGCGAGCAATAGGCAGAAGGCACTGACGGCCAGGTCGGTCGCCGAGCGCTGGAGTATCATGGTGAACAGATCGGGGCGATCCATCAGTCGAACTTCGCCCCACAGGCCGATATCGGTGTAGTCGGAATACACCCGGAAGGAGAGCTGGCGGCCGGCGAAATCCTCCGGCAGGCTGATCATGTGCCAGGGCCAGCCTACGAACGGCCCCTCGCCGCGCTCGTCGAAACTGCCATGCTGATAGATCAGCACGTCGTCCAGGAAGACCTGGGCAATGAGGTCGATGCTGTAGACGTACAGCACCGGATCGCGCCACTCGCCAGCCGGCAGGGTGATCCTGAACCAGGCATGACGTCTGCCTTCTCGCCCCGGCGGGTTGGAGGGAAAGTCGATGCTTTGCCAAGTGCCCTCAGGGGCGGTTTCGCGTAGCCAGGCGGGTGTGCCGTCGGCCAGCTGCGGCGAGTCTCCCCAGCGATATTCCCAGCCCTCGTCGAGATCCAGCGCCGGTGTCGAGGCAACGCCCATGGCCGGCCACAGAAGCAGCGCCAGAGACAGCGTTATGCAGGGCCACAGTAGCGGGACAAGGCGGCGCATGGTGACGTTCCGGTCAGTAGGATTCACATTATGTCATGGTGTGTGTTGAAATCGCGCAAGATGTTCTCTAGGGTCGTTTTATACCGTTATCTTCCTTCAGTTCCCTTACGCATTGCCATCTTTGCGGAAATTCATTCTTGCGCAGACAGACCGGCCGCCTTGACCAGAGCCCTCGTATAGCCGCTGGTCGGTTCGGCCAGCAGCGGAAGACATTCACCCTGTTCCACCAGTTCGCCGTCCTTGAGCACCAGAATCCGATGCGCCATGGCGCGAACCACTGCGAGATCGTGGCTGATGAACAGATAGCTCAGGCCGCGGCGAGCCTGCAGGTCACGCAGCAGTTCGACAAGCTGCTTCTGTACCGTTCGATCGAGTGCCGAGGTCGGCTCGTCGAGCACCACCAGCGCCGGCTCGAGAATCAGAGCCCGTGCCACGGCAATGCGCTGCCGCTGGCCACCCGAGAACTCATGCGGGTAGCGGGCGGCACAGTCGGGCGGCAGCCCGACCTCCTGAATGGCTGCCTTCACACGCTCGGCCACTTCATGCTCGGACAGCTCGGGATAGTGGAAGCGCAGCCCCTCGCTGATGATGTCCGAGACGGGCATGCGCGGCGACAGCGAACCGTACGGATCCTGAAACACCACCTGCACACGCCGACGCCGCTTGCGCAGGGCATTGCCGGTCAGACGGTCCAGCCGTTCGCCGTCGAGTTCGATCTCCCCGCGCGACTCCACCAGACGCAGCAGGGCCATGGCCAGGGTGGTCTTGCCGGAGCCGGACTCGCCGACGATGCCCAGGGTTTCACCGGGAGCCAGGTGCAGGTCGATCGGCTTCACCGCCTCGAATGCGGGCGGGCGCTTGGCGAACAGACGCTTGGAGCGCTGGAAGCTGACCGAGACGCCGCGTGCTTCGAGCAGCCGCGCCGTCGAGGTGACGGGGGCGGGGCGCCCCGTCGGTTCGGCATCCAGCAGGGTGCGGGTATAGGCGCTGCGCGGCGAGGAGAAGACCTCGCCGACCGGACCGGTCTCCTGTTCCTGGCCGTTGTAGAGCACACAGACGCGATCGGCGTGCCGCCGCACCAGGTTGAGGTCGTGGGTGATGAACAGCATGCCCATGCCATGGCGCTCACGCAGCTCGGCGAGCAGAGCGAGAATGTCCTGCTGCACGGTCACGTCGAGCGCCGTGGTGGGCTCGTCGGCAATCAGCAGTTCGGGATCGTTGGCGATGGCCATGGCGATCATCACGCGCTGGCGCTGGCCGCCGGAGAGCTGGTGCGGCCAGGCGTCGAGCAGCTCGTCGGGCCGCGGCAGCTTGACCTGCTCGAGCAGTTTGCGGCTGCGCTCACGCGCTGCGCGCCCTGACAGCCCCTGATGCAGGCGCAGGGTCTCGCCGATCTGCTTGGCGATGGTGTGCAGCGGATTCAGCGAAGTCATCGGCTCCTGGAACACGAAGCCTACACGCCTGCCCAGCAGCGACTGCCACTGGCGCTTCTTCAGGGCGGCGAGATCGGTCTCGCCCAGCCAGCGCCCGCCGCTGACGTCGGCGTTGTCCGGCAGCAGGTTCATGGCACCGAGTGCCGAAACGGACTTGCCGGAGCCGGATTCGCCCACCAGTGCCAGGGTTTCCCCCCGGTGAACCTCCAGCGAGAGCTCCTTGAGAACCGGCTTGTCGCCGAAGGCGATCGACAGTTTGTCGAGGCGAAGCAAGGGCTGTGAGTCAGGCATTGGGCTGAGTCCTGGTCAACGGGGTGGCGCTTGGGGCGTGCTGGATATGGCGTGGATCGAAGGCATCGCGTAGCCCTTCGCCGATGAAGACCAGCAGCGACAGCATCAACGACAGGCTGACGAAGGCGGTGATGCCCAGCCACGGAGCATGCAGGTTGTTCTTGCCCTGAGCGACCAGTTCGCCCAGGGAGGGCGAGCCGGGGGGCAGGCCGAAGCCGAGGAAGTCGAGGGCCGTCAGGGTGGTGATGGCGCCGGTGAACAGGAACGGGATGAAGGTCAGCGTGGCGACCATGGCGTTGGGCAGCACGTGACGCCACATGATCAGCCGCGACGGCAGGCCCATCGCCTTGGCCGCGCGGACGTATTCCAGGTTACGCGCGCGCAGGAACTCGGCGCGCACCACGTCCACCAGGCCGAGCCAGGAGAACAGCAGCATGATGCCCAACAGCCACCAGAAGCCGGGCTGTACGAGACTGGCCAGGATGATCAGCAGGAACAGCACCGGCAGTCCCGACCATATCTCGGTGAGCCGCTGGCCGATGAGGTCTGTCTTGCCGCCGAAGTAACCCTGTATGCCGCCGATGATCACCCCCATCACCAGCGAGCCGGCAGTCAGCACCAGGGCGAAGAAGACCGACAGGCGGAAGCCGTAGATGACCCTTGCCAGCACGTCGCGCCCCTGGTCGTCGGTGCCCAGCCAGTGGCGGGCGTCGGGCGGAGAGGGCGAGGGCCGCATCATCTGCATGTCCAGCGTCTGATAGGAGAAGGGAATCAGCGGCCAGAGCGCCCAGCCGTTCTCCTCGATCTGCTGCTGGATGAAGGGGTCGTGGTAGTCGGTGCGGGTGGGCAGGAAGCCGCCGAACTCCGTCTCGGGGTAATCCACCAGCAGGGGCACGTACCACTGCCCGTCGTACTGCATGACGATCGGCTTGTCGTTGGCGATCAGCTCTGCCGCCAGACTGACCACGAACAGGGCGAGGAAGATCCACAGCGAGACCCGGGCACGCCGGTTGCTGCGAAACACATCGATACGACGGCGCGCAATGGGCGAGAGCTTGGCGGTGAAGGCAGTCAGCATCGTCTCAGGACTCCCGGGTCTCGAAATCTATGCGCGGGTCCACCCAGACATAGGTGAGATCGGAGATCAGCTTCAGGATCAGCCCGATCAGGGTATACAGGAACAGGGTGCCGAAAATGACCGGGTAATCGCGCTGCATCACCGCTTCGAAACCGAGCAGGCCGAGTCCTTCCAGCGAGAAGATCACCTCGATCAGCAGCGACCCGGTGAAGAAGATGGTGACCAGCGCCCCCGGCAGGCCGGCGATGATGATCAGCATGGCGTTGCGGAAGACGTGCCCGTACAGGGTGCGCCGGTCGCTGGCGCCCTTGGCCCGCGCCGTCAGCACGTACTGCTTGTGAATCTCGTCGAGGAAGCTGTTCTTGGTCAGCATGGTCAGGGTGGCGAAACTGCCGATGGTCATGGCCGTGACCGGCAGGGTGATGTGCCAGAAGTAGTCCTTGATCTTGCCCCAGGTGGAGAGCTCATCGAAGTCCGGCGAGGTCAGGCCTCGCAGCGGGAACAGATCCCAGTAGCTGCCGCCGGCGAACAGCACGATCAAGAGGATGGCGAACAGGAAGCCGGGGATGGCGTAGCCGACGATCACCAGCCCCGAGGTCCAGACATCGAAGCGTGAGCCGTGGTGCAGCGCCTTGCGTATCCCCAGCGGGATCGAGATCAGGTAGACCAGCAGCGTGGTCCACAGGCCCAGCGAGATCGACACCGGCAGGCGTTCGATCATCAACTCCACCACCGGTCGGTCGCGGAAGAAGCTGTTGCCGAAATCGAAGGTCACGTAGTCGCGCATCATGGTCAGGAAGCGGATGTGCGCCGGCTGGTCGAAGCCGAACTGCTGCTCGAGCTGCTCGATGAAGCGCGGGTCGACGCCGCGGGCGCCGCGCGACTCATCCTGCACCACCACATCGCCGCCGCCGGCATCCAGACGGGTGCTGGCCATGGCGTCCATGCCCTCGAAGCGGGCCAGCATCTGGTCGATGGGGCCGCCCGGAGCGGCCTGCACGATGATGAAGTTGAGCAGCATGATGCCGATCAGGGTCGGGATCATCAGCAGCAGGCGGCGCAGGATGTAGCGACTCACGATAGATCATCCTCGTAGGAGCTTGGGTGACGAACGGCGACTGCCTACCTGCGTCGCAGACGGCGGTTCAGCTCGGCTTCGCGGTCGGTGTCGACCCACCAGGCCGAGAGGTCCAAGCCATACTTGGGAAACGGCTCCGGATAGCCGAACTTGTCCCATACCGCTATGCGGGTCTCGCCGGAATGGTACTGGGGAATGGTGATGAAACTCCACAGCAGCACCCGGTCCAGCGCCCGCGTGGCGGTATTGAGCTCCTCGCGGCTGTCGGCGCGGATGATGCGTTCCACCAGGGCGTCCACCGCCGGGCTCTCGAGCCCCATCAGGTTGCGGCTCTGGGGCGAGTGGGCAAACTCGCTGGTCCAGTACTCACGCTGTTCGTTACCGGGATTGTTCGACTGGGGGAACTGGCCGACCACGATGTCGAAGTCGAAGCTGCGCAGGCGGTTGAGGAACTGGTTGATGTCGACGATACGCAGCCGCCCCTGCACGCCCAGCCGCGACATGTTGCGCAGCATCGGCTGCACCACGCGCTCCATGCCGCTGTCGAACAGCATGACCTCGACGGTGAGAGGGCGACCGCGCTCATCGACCAGCCGGCCGTCGCGTACCTCGTAGCCGGCTTCGAGCAACAGGTCGTAGGCCAGCCGCAGGCGCTCGCGAAGATCTTCGGGGTGGTCGATGGGCACCGGACTGTCGAATACGCGCGAAGGAAGCTCGTCACGATGGGGCTCGAGCAGTTCGAGCTCCGCCTCGCTCGGCAGGCCTTCAGCGGCCATCTCGGAGTTCTGGAAGTAGCTCTGGGTGGGGTGATAGGAGTCGTAGAACAGATTGGCGTTGAGCCAGGGGAAGTCGAAGGTCAGGTTCAGCGCCTCGCGAACGCGGGGATCCTGGAACTTGTCGCGGCGCAGGTTGAACACGAACGACTGCATGCGCGAAGGCTGACCGTCCGGCACGGTGATCCGCTTGACCAGACCGTCGCGATAGGCAGGAAAATCGTAGCCGATGGCCCAGGTGGCCGCGCGGGCATCGATTCGGTAGTCCATCACGCCTGCCTTGAAGGCTTCCCAGGCGATGTCGCGATCGCGGTAGTAGTCGTAGATCAGGCGGTCGATGTTGTGGCGACCGACGTTGACCGGCAGGTCGCGCCCCCAGTAGTCGTCGTCGCGCTGATAGACGATGCGCCGACCTGGCTCGACGCTGGCGATGCGATACGGCCCCGAGCCGGGATGCCGCGCCAGCGTCGGTACACTGAAGTCGCGCTCTTCCCAGTAGTGCTTGGGCAGGATCGGCAGCTGGCCGACGATCAGCGGCAGTTCGCGTGAGTGGTTGGTGGAGAACTCGAAGCGCACGGTATGTGGGTCCAGCGCCACGACGCGCTCGACGTCGGCGTAATAGCCGCGATAGAACGGATTGCCCTCTTCGATCAGCAGGTTGAAGCTGAATACCACGTCCTCGGCGGTTACCGGCTCGCCGTCGTGAAAGCGGGCTTCAGGACGCAGGTCGAATTCGATCCAGTAGCGTTCCGGGTCGAGCCGCATACCTTCGGCCAACAGGCCATAGACGCTGAACGGCTCGTCGGCGTTCTCGGTCAGCAGCGTATCGTAGATCTGGCCGATGCCGATGGCCGGCGTGCCACGGATGATGAACGGGTTGGTCGAATCGAAACTGCTGCCTACCGCCGCCTGTGTCATGGTGCCACCCTTGGGAGCCTCGGGCTCCACATAGGGAAAGTGGCTGAAATCTTCGGGCAGGGCAGGCTCATCGTAGAGTGCCAGACCGTGTACGGTGGGAACGGTATCGGGATCGGTGTCGGCCGCGAGCGGCAAGGTCCAACCACCGAACAAGAGGCAGCAGCACAGAGTGGAGCGCAAGACGAACCGCATCTAAGACATCCTTGGTAGGGGCAATCCCGGAAAAACGAGCATTACCGCCATAAGGTGTCAGGCCACCCGTCGCTTGTAAACCTCGGTTTGTGCTGCGTTGCCGCCCATCTTACCGCGCGGCCAGGCTGCGCCGCGGAATTTCGAGCGTCTGCCCCACCTGGATGGTATCGCCGCGCAGGCCGTTATGCTGTCGCAGCTCGGCCACGCTGATGCTGTGGCGCGCCGCGATGGCGGAGAGACTGTCGCCGCGCTGCACGAGATATTGGCTGTCGCCAGCCGGCGCTTGGGGGGCTGGAGCGCTCAGCTCGGCCAGCACCACCTGTTCCTGCTCGACCGGCACCAGCACCACCTCGACGGTGGAGGGGTTGGCGCTACCGTTGGTCAGGCCGGGATTGAGCGCAGAGAGCTCCGAGGCGTCCACGCCGGTGACCCGGGCCAGCTGGGAGAGTTCGATGGGCCGGTTGACCGGCACCTTGGCAAAGGCGGGCGCATCGTCGATCTCGGGGAGAGCGACACCGTAGGCGTCGGGATCGTCGATGATCGCCGCGATGGCGTTCAGCTTGGGCAGGTATTGCATCGTCTCGTTGGGCAGCTGCAGTTGCCAGTACTCGCCGGCTTCGCCGCGTGCCAGGGCAGCATGCCGTGCGCGGTTGACCGTGCCGGCCCCGGCATTGTACGCCGCGAGCGAAAGTTCGATGTCGCCTTCGTACCACTGCTCAGCCTGCAGCTCGATGTAGTCCAGGGCCGCATTGGTGGCGGCGATCACGTCGAGGCGGCCATCGTAGCCCCCCTGGCGGCGCAGCCCCAGGGCGTCGGCGGTGCCGGGCATGAACTGCCAGAGGCCGGCAGCTCCGCGGTGACTGCGGGCGTGCGGGTCGTAGGAGCTTTCGATGAAGGGGATCAGGCTCACTTCGCCGGGTAGTCCTCGCCGTTCCACCTGCTCGGTGATCCAGGCCATCCAGGGGCGGGCGCGTTCGATGATCTCGACCACGTTGCCGGGGTTGGCGCGG
This sequence comes from Billgrantia desiderata, assembly GCF_900108215.1. Lineage (NCBI taxonomy): Bacteria > Pseudomonadati > Pseudomonadota > Gammaproteobacteria > Oceanospirillales > Halomonadaceae > Billgrantia > Billgrantia desiderata. The sequence continues at coordinate 296,482 of NZ_FNVC01000001.1, forward strand.
TAATGCTCGATCCAATGCTGCACCCGAGCGTCATGGCGACGCTCCTGCCACGCCAGGTTCTCGCGCAGCCGCTCCCAGGCATCTCCCGGCATGGCCTCGAGATTCAGGTCGTCCCAGAAGTGGTGAGTGGGGAAGGCAGGCGTGGCGCCCGGATGAGGGGAGGCCAACAGCGCCGGGCTGGTTGCCGACAGCGCGCCGATCATGGCAATGCCGCCGGCGAGTGCCAGCGTCCACTGCCTCGTCGTTCGATAGGTCATACGTTCTCCTTCTGGGCTTTGAGCGGTCAAGCTGCCCATGGGATGCGTCGATTCTTGAAAAGCCGTGTCTTGAAAAACGTTCTCAGAAACCGTCTTTCCAGGCCCGCAGGGTCGCAAAGGTGCTCTGGACGGTTTCGGTATTGCCATGCTGAGAAGCAGTGGCACGCACGTCCGGATCTGCACAGCGCAGGAAAGGATTGATGCGTTTCTCGCGTGCAAGCTGGCTGGGCAGAGTAGGCCGGTCGTGCTCACGGGCACGCCGAGCTTCCGCCAGGGCATCGGCAACGTCACGATTGTGCGGGTCTGCCGCCTGAGCGAACCTCAGATTGGCCAGGGTGTACTCGTGAGCGGCGAAGACCAGGGTATCGTCCGGCAGAGCGGCCAGGGTCTGAAGGGAGCGGTGCATCTGCTCCGGGCTGCCTTCGAACAGTCGGCCGCAGCCACCGGAAAACAACGTGTCGCCACAGAACAGCAGGGGCGGGATGCCGGCGGTGAAGAAAGCGATATGGTCGAGGGTATGGCCGGGTACCTCTAGCACGTCGAAGCGACGACCCAGCACGCGACAGGTGTCGCCCTGACCGACGCGCTGCGTCAGGCCTGCAATGGCCGGGTTGTCGGGGCCGATGACCTCGGGTGAATAGCGCTCGATCAGTTCCGGCAGGCCACCCGTGTGGTCGTGATGATGATGAGTGACGAGAATGCTGCCGAGGGAGAGGCCTTCCTGCTCCAGCGCCTGGATGACCGGCGCCGCATCGCCTGGATCCACGACACAGGCTTCCGGGCTCGTATCCTGGCGCAATAGCCAGATATAGTTGTCGCTAAAAGCGGGAATCGGTGTCACGCTCAGCATAGGCGGTATGTCCTTGTTGCGTCGTCAACCGAATGTCAACCGAAATGAATGCAGTTCGCCGGTGTCTCCCGTTGCGTCCGGCGTCACTTGGGGGTCGCCAGCATGCGTTACATGGCGACGAATAGCGGCCAATTTGCCAAAAATTGCCTGCAAAACCGGTGATCATGGAGGTAATGGTCGGAAATGTCAAATCCGCACGCAGCGGCCACCCTGGCGCAGCTGTACCGAGAGGGGCATCGCTACTGGTCCAGCGAGAACGGTCAGGCCCATTGGCGCGCCGAACGGGCCTGTCTGGGTCCCGTATGCGAAAGCCTGCACGGCGGCCACAGTCTGGAGCTGGGAATGGGGCCTTCGCTGACCGACATGTCACCCATCCGCCACAACATTCGCTGGGCTCCCACCACCGAGCTCTCCGAGTCTGCATCGAGCCTGGTCTGTCCGCTGGATGCGCTTGCCCTGCCTGATGAGTGCCTGCATCTGGTCATCGTGCACCATCTGCTCGAACTCGTGGACGAACCGCACCGGCTGCTGCAGGAAGCGGCCCGGGTCACGGCGGACGATGGCTGCCTGATCGTGCTGGGCTGGATGCCGCTGGGCGTGACCGGCCTGGCACGGCTCTCGCCCAGGCGGCGGAACCGCTTGCCCTGGCGCGGCCACTGGAGAACGCCATCGAAGCTCCGTGACTGGCTGGCGTTTGTCGACTTTCGCATCGAGCGGGTAGACTATTGCGGCTTTCATCTTCCCGGCAGTCTGCCCAGCAATGCCACCCTCGAAACCTTCGGGCGGCGGCATAACGTGCCGCTGGGCGACAGCTACGTCATTCGGGCCAGACGCCGAGCGCGCCTCGTTCAGAGTCAGCGACCCAAGCTGCGCATTCAGAGCAGCCTGGGCGGCGGCGCCCTGGGTCATGCAACGCGTGTCGGAAGTGCCGCGCCGGAACCAAGCAGAAGGACCACCGAAGTTGAGTGACAGCGACCGCGATCAGCCCCTCCCCAGCGTGACGATACACACCGACGGTGCCTGCCGTGGCAATCCGGGCCCCGGGGGGTGGGGGGCCGTACTGGAAAGTGGCAGTCACGAGAAGACCCTCAACGGCTTCGAGGCGAACACCACCAACAATCGCATGGAGCTGATGGCCGCCATCATGGCGTTGCGCACCCTCAAGCGCCCCTGCGAGGTGGAACTCTGGACCGACTCCGAATACCTGCGGCTCGGCATCACCGAATGGATCCACGGCTGGATGAAGCGCAACTGGAAGACGGCCAATCGTCAACCGGTCAAGAATGCGGAGCTTTGGCGCGAACTGCTCGAGGAGACCCGGCGCCATCGTATCCATTGGCATTGGGTCAAGGGGCACAGCGGCCATCCCGGCAACGAGCGCGCCGATGCGCTGGCCAACGCCGCCATCGATGCCCACCGCACCAGCGCCAAGCCCACTCTCACTCAACCTGAGTACTAGTCATGCGTCAGATCGTGCTGGATACCGAAACCACCGGCATCGACCCCCGGGAAGGCCACCGCCTGATCGAAATCGGTGCCCTCGAGCTGGTGAACCGTCGTTTCACCGGGCGCACCTACCATCAGTACATCAATCCCGAGCGCGAGGTCGAGGCCGAGGCCATCGGGGTGCACGGCATCACCAACGAATTCCTCGAGGACAAGCCGGTCTTTTCCGCCGTGGCCGATGAGTTCTGGGAGTTCGTGCGCGGTGCCGAGCTGGTGATCCACAACGCCGCGTTCGACGTCGGCTTCATCGATCACGAATTCAATCTGCTGCTGGCGGCTCGCGGCGAGCCACGCCTGGGGCCGGTGGCCGAGCACTGTCGAATCCTGGATACGCTGCAACTGGCACGCGAGCGCCACCCCGGTCAGCGCAACAACCTGGATGCCCTGTGCAAGCGCTACGAGATCGACAACGGCCATCGTGTGCTGCATGGCGCCTTGCTCGATGCCGAGATCCTGGCCGAAGTCTATCTGGCCATGACCGGTGGGCAGACGGCGCTGTCGCTGGATGCAGAGGAGAGCAGCAGCAGCGAAGCCATGGCCAGCGGCCTGTCCATTCGGCGTCTCTCACTGCCCGCCGGCACGCTACGCGTGGTGCAACCCGGCGCCGAGGAACTGGCCGCTCATCGCGCCAAGCTCGAGCAGATTCGTCAGGCGGCGGGCAGCTGTCACTGGGACGCGCTGCTGGGCTCGACGCACGAGGCCGGCGATGCTGCGCCGTGAACTACCCCTCGGCTGTGAGCAGGGACGACTGATCCGTGTGGCCGATGGACGCATCGCCATCGGCCCGGACGGCAGCCCGCTGCAGCCGGAGCAGCCCTGGACGCAGAGCGTGCAGCCGTTGGCCTTCTGGCATGACGAGCCGATTGCGCTGGTGGTGGAAGAGCATGCCGACGAGAGTTGGCCCGATGGCCGGCAGTGGCTTGCACGACTCCCTGAATCCTGGTTTCCGCTGATCTCCACCGCGCTGCAGGTGGCGGCCTGGATCCGCGACCATCGCTTCTGTGGGCGCTGTGGGGCGCCCTCGGCGCGACTCGATGCCGAATTCGCCATGCACTGCGCCCAGTGCGGGCATCGCAACTATCCGCGCATCTCGCCCTGCATCATCACCTTGGTGACTCACGGCGAAGCCATGCTGCTGGCTCGCAGTCCGCGCTTCCCACCGGGGCGCTACTCCACGCTGGCCGGCTTCATCGAGCCGGGTGAATCGGCCGAGGAGGCGGTACATCGCGAGGTTTACGAGGAGGTGGGCGTCAGCGTAGGACGCATACGCTACTATCGCAGCCAGGCCTGGCCCTTTCCCCATGCGCTGATGCTGGGCTTCTTCGCCGAGGCCGCCAGCCGCCGCATTCACATCGACGGTATCGAAATCGCCGATGCCGCCTGGTTCACGCCCGGCCGGCTGCCTCAGTTGCCGCCGACCTACTCCATTTCCAGGGCGCTGATCGAGACTCACCTGGCCGAAGTCGCAGGCGGGTTCGCTCGCAAATGACAGACGGCAGCATCCGAAAACGAGAAGGGCCGCCTGTTGGCGGCCCTTCGACGCTGTGTCGACGCGGGTCGATCAGCGATTCGGGAACAGGCTGGTAAGCTTGGTGGCCAGCATCACGTTGCCGGTGGCCTTGAGCTTGCCCGTCATGAAGGCCGTCATGCCGTTGACGTCGCCGGTCATGATGCCTTTCAGGGTATCGGTGCTCATGGAGAGCGAGACGGAAGGGTCGTCATGCTCGCCTTCCTCGATTGCCAGGGTGCCGTCCTTGACGACCAGATAGTGGCTGCCGTTGTCGCTGAAGTGAAACTGGAAGACATCGTCCATGCCCTTGGCGGCCTGGGGGTCGAAGCGCTCTTGCAGTTTATCGAGGGTCGAGATGGACATGGGGAGTTCCTATGGGTGTTGAGCAGGGGACTTGAGAACCTGTTTGTCAGAGGTTATTTCAAACGATTGTTTCAATCAAGTCCGTTGTCAATGTCCTCGGGCGAGGTCACGATTGGACAATCAACCAACGGAGGGAGTGGCAACGTGAATGAATGGCTGATGGATGTCGGACGCTTCATCGTACAGATGTCGGTACTCACGCTGCTGGTCGTCGTGGCGGTGGTGATCATCGCCCGGATCAAGGGCGAGGGCCGCGATCGCACCCGGCTGAAAGTCGAGGAGTTGAACGACCGGCTGGAGTATCGCCGGCGCCGCCTGACCCTGGCTGCCACCGAACCCAATGCGCGCAAACGCCTGGTCAAGGCCTTTCGGCGTGACGACAAGAGCCGTTCCCGCAGTCGCAAGTCGCCGCCCGAGCCGCGCCACACGGTATGGGTGCTGGATTTCCGCGGTGATATCAAGGCCTCGGGCGTGGGGCGCTTCGCCGAGGAGATCTCCAGCGTGATCGCCGCGGCCGAAACGGGAGACGAGGTCGTCGTGCGTCTCGAGTCCGCCGGCGGCCTGGTGCACTCCTATGGGCTCGCCGCCGCCCAGATGGATCGCCTGCGCGAGGCCGGGCTGAAGACCACCGTCTGCGTGGACAAGGTTGCCGCCAGCGGTGGCTATCTCATGGCCTGTGCCGCCGACCAGCTGCGTGCCGCGCCGTTTGCCGTGCTGGGCTCGATCGGCGTCGTCGCCCAACTGCCCAACGTTCATCGCCTGCTGAAGCGCCATGACGTCGATGTCGAATTGCTCACGGCCGGCGAATACAAGCGGACGCTTACCGTCTTCGGCGAGAACACCGAAGAGGGGCGCGAAAAGTTCCAGGCCGATCTCGACAACATTCACGCGCTGTTCAAGCGTCACGTGGCCGAACGGCGCCCCGATCTCGATATCGAAGCGGTGGCAACGGGCGAGGTGTGGTACGGGCGGGACGCCCTGGACAAGGGGTTGATCGATGTGCTCGGTACCAGCGAGGCTTATCTGGTATCGCGTATGGAAGAGGCACGCATCGTCGGCGTTCGTCTCGAAACCCGCCACCCGATGAGCGAACGGCTGGGGATGGCAACCAGCAAGGCTGTCGAGGGAGCCATCATGCGTGTGCTCGAGCGACTCGACGCCAGCCGCTGGGAGAAACGCTGAGCGCAGGTATGCAGCCGCTCACGCCTCCTGCAAGCGCACCAGGGCGTCGATCATGCGGCGCGCCTGTTCGCCCTGCAGCGAGTAGTAGATGGTCTGCGATGCCCGGCGCGTCGACACGAGTCCTTCACGACGCAGGATCGCCAGGTGCTGCGAGAGGGCGGATTGGCTTAGCGAAAGCCGCTGGTTGAGTTCGGTCACCGAAAGCTCGGCACCGTCCAACAGACACAGAATACGCAGGCGATTGTCGTTGGCCAATGCCTTCAGCAGGGCAGTGGCGTTGTCGATGGCCGGGTTGCCGGCTTGCAGAAGCCGGCTTGCAGCACTGTGCGAGGTGCTCATGAAAGTTCTCCCCATATTGCCCGAGCCACGGTGGCTTGACTCAGGGTTCGGCGGCTTCAGGCATCTACCTCGGTCCGTGACAAGACAGCGCAAACGACATGTCATGGCCGTTGCTGTTCGGCAGCGCCCAATCTTGGTCATGGCATTGCTGATTTAGTCATCATTGATAGTGACTTCCGCCCTGTCAAACGGAGAATCAACCAAAGTCGCTATTTTCTCGTCATGACCTCTGACTTTTGCGTCTCATTGTCAACAACTCAACGGCTGCTCATGGCGAACACGCGGCTTTTTTCTCGATATTAGCCGATGGTATGAAGGAAAAACCGAAGAAAATCTCTAAAGTGTCAACAATCAAGTTCTCTTCGATGTCGGACAGATGCCCATGCCAGCCTACAAGAACGAATTCCAACGCTCGATCGAACAGCCGCAATCCTTCTGGGCCGACCAGGCACGCCGGATCCCCTGGTTCACGCCACCCAAGACCATTCTCGAGTACGACGAGCAGGGGCACGCTCGCTGGTACACCGACGGCGAGCTGAACCTGTGTCACGCCGCTCTGGATCATCATGTCGATCAGGGGCGAGGCGACCAGCCGGCCATCTACTGGGACTCGCCCGTCACCGGCGGCAAGCGCACGCTGACCTATCGCGAGATGCGCGACGAAGTGGCGCTGTTCGCCGGCGCACTCGAGGGGCTCGGGGTAGAGAAGGGCGATCGCGTCGTCATCTACATGCCGATGGTGCCGGAGGCGCTGGTAGCGATGTACGCCTGCGCGCGCCTGGGCGCCGTGCACTCGGTGGTATTCGGCGGTTTTGCCCCACACGAGCTCGCCGTTCGCATCGACGACGCCAAGCCCAAGGTCGTGGTGGCAGCTTCCTGCGGCGTCGAAATCGACCGGGTCATTGCCTATCAGCCGAACATCGCTGCAGCGATCGAGCTGAGCGAGCACAAGCCCGATGCCTGCATCTACCTGCAGCGTCAGCAGCAGTTGGCCGAACTCGGCCCGCGCGACCTGGACTGGTCCGAGCTGCTCGAGAGCGCCGAGCCGGCCGACTGCGTGCCGGTGAAGGGGAGCGACCCACTTTACGTGCTCTACACCTCCGGCACGACCGGAAAGCCCAAGGGGGTGGTGCGTGACACGGCGGGCTACGCCGTGGCGCTGCATTACTCGATGGAAACCATCTACGACGTGGCCCCGGGCGACGTGTTCTTCTCGGCCTCGGACGTGGGCTGGGTAGTGGGCCACTCCTATATCGTCTATGCCCCGCTGCTACGCGGCTGTACCACCGTGGTCTATGAGGGAAAGCCGGTCAAGACGCCGGACGCCGGTGCCTTCTGGCGGCTGATCAGCCAGTACCGGGTCAAGAGTTTCTTCACCGCGCCCACGGCCTTCCGCGCCATCAAGAAGGAGGATCCCGACGGCATCCTGCTGCAGCAGTACGACATCTCCTGCCTCAAGGCGCTCTATCTGGCGGGTGAGCGCCTCGATCCGCCGACGTTCCACTGGCTGGACGATTTGCTCGACGTGCCTGTCATCGATCACTGGTGGCAGACCGAAACCGGCTGGCCGATTGCGGCCAACCTGCAGGGGCTCGAGCCGATGCCGACCAAAGCCGGCAGCGCCACCGTGCCGGTGCCCGGGTTCAACGTGCAGATCCTCAACCGGGAAGGGGAGCAGGCCGCACCGATGGAGCAGGGCAGCGTGGTCATCAAGCAACCCATGCCGCCGGGCTGTCTGATCGGTGTATGGGGAGATCCCCAGCGGTTCCACAGCGCCTACATGGCCGCCTTCCCCGGCTATTACCTGACCGGCGACGGCGGTTACTTCGACGAAGAGGGCTACCTTTTCATCATGGGACGCACCGATGACGTCATCAACGTGGCCGGGCACAGGCTCTCCACCGGCGAGATGGAAGAGGTGGTTGGAGCTCACCGCGCCGTGGCCGAATGCGCCGTGATCGGTATACACGATGCCCTGAAGGGACAGATACCGGTCGGCCTGGTCATCCCCAAGGACGGCTTCGACGGCGATGAGGTCGCCCTGGAAAACGAGCTGATCGCTCTGGTGCGGGAGAAGATCGGCCCGATCGCCTGCTTCAAGCAGGTGCTGGTGGTCAACCGCCTGCCCAAGACCCGCTCGGGCAAGATCCTGCGCAAACTGCTGCGCAACATCGCCGATGGCAAGGAGTACGGCGTGCCCTCGACCATCGACGACCCGGCAAGCCTGCAGGACGTGCACGAAGCCATGAAGGCGCGTGACGTGGGCTCGGCGCACGAGGCACGCCAGGTCTGATCCTCAACCGATGAGCCGCCGCCCGGCGGCTCATCGCTCAATCTTCACTTGGTCTGCTCCTGTCTTCAGACCAGGCATTGGCCAGTGCCGACGGGCCACGTATAATCCCTGCCTCATTCCGGCACCCGATCAAACGGGCGTCGGCGAGGGTTCCCTCACCCCTCGTCATCGATTCGGCCGCCGTGGCGGTCGTCCAAAAAGGATTCATCCATGTTCGTCTTGTCCGAAGCGCAGCAGCGACGCTGCTTACTGCTGCTGGTGTCGTTCCACATTCTGATCATTGCCGCCAGCAATTATCTCGTCCAGCTGCCGTTCACGCTGTTCGGTTTCCATACGACCTGGGGGGCCTTCAGCTTTCCCTTCATCTTTCTCGCCACCGACCTCACCGTGAGGCTGTTCGGCAAGGAGCCGGCCCGCGCCATCATCATGCGGGTCATGTTGCCTGCGCTGTTGATCTCCTACGTCGTTTCGGTCGTCTTCCCCCGGGGAAGCTTTGCCGGCCTGGAAGCGTTGGGCGAGTGGAACCTCTTCGTGGCGCGCATCGCCCTGGCGAGCTTTGCCGCCTACGTGCTCGGCCAACTGCTCGACGTCCAGGTCTTCGATCGTTTGCGCAGCCTGCGCGCCTGGTGGGTCGCCCCGGCCGTTTCCACCGTGCTCGGCAATCTCGCCGACACCGCCGCGTTCTTTGCCCTGGCCTTCCATCGCAGCCCCGACCCCTTCATGGCAGCCAACTGGGTCGAGATCGCCATCGTGGACTACGTCATCAAGCTGGGCATCAGCCTGCTGTTCTTCCTGCCGCTCTACGGCGTGCTGTTGAGCTGGCTGAGCCGCAGGCTGGTGCAACTCACCGGGCAGCAGGACCTGGCACCGCAGCGGCTCTGAACGACGCCCCACATGCTCAAGCCAACATGCTCAGATAAGGGAGGAAGGATGAGCGTCGAACTCAATTTCCAGGATAGCGGCGGGTCAGGCACTCCGCTCATCGTCGTCCACGGCCTGCTGGGCAGCGCCGACAACTGGCGCTCCCACGTCAAGCAGTGGCAGGAGCACCGCCGGGTGGTCGCGGTCGACCTGCGCAATCACGGACGCTCGCCGCACGCCGATGGCATGAGCTATGGCGAAATGGCCGAGGACCTGCTGGCCCTGATGGACCGCCTGGGCATCGACAAGGCTCATCTGCTGGGCCATTCGATGGGGGGGAAGGTGGTCATCAGCCTGGCGCGCCTGGCGCCGCATCGAGTGGCATCGCTGATCGTGGCAGACATCGCACCGCAGAAATACGGCCATGGCCACGACGCGGTCTTTGCCGGCCTGCGCAACCTTCAGCGCGGCAGGCCGGAAAACCGGCGCGAGGCGGATGCCCTGCTGGCCGAACATGTCGAAGAGCGCGCCACACGGCTGTTTCTCGCCACCAATCTGGAGCGCGATGCCAGCGGCGGCTTGGCCTTGCGCGTGGGGCTCGACCAGATAGAGGCCGGCTACGAGGACATCATGCAGGCGCCTGCCGGAGAGGGAGCATTCGATGGCCCGGTGCTGGTGCTGCGAGGCGGCCGTTCGCACTATGTCCCGGATTCGGCGCTGCCCGCGCTGCGTGAGGTACTGCCGACAGCCGAGGTGGTGACGCTGCAGGACGCCGGTCACTGGCTGCACGCCGAGCAGCCCGAGGCCTTCCAGGCCAAGGTCAACGACTTCCTCGCCGCCTTGTCTGCCTGACGGCGGCATTTGGCTTCGGCTAGGGAACTGCTGCCCCCAGGTCTATCGCCAGCCGCTCGAGGGGCGTTGGCACCTCGATGATGCCGGCATCCAGCAAGTACTGCTCGAGCCGCAGATAGCGCCCCTTGTCCACGGCCGCCGGCTGCAGCGAGAAGCGCGGAGAGATGCCGGCCCAGGCTTCCCGGTTGATCGGATCGGCCAGGGCGGGCTCGGCCTTTTCCAGCAGCGCCCACGCTTCCAGAGGGTGGTTGACGATCCACAGTGCCGCTTCTTCCAGGGCCGACACGAAGCGACGCAGCGCATCGCGCTTGCCGTTGAGCTGATCCCGGTTGGCCATCAGGATTAAGCCATCATGCAGGGGCAGGCCGAACTCCTCGATGGGCAGGGTGTGGGTCAATATGCCTTCGTCGGCCAGTTGGCGCGGCAGCAGGTAGCGATGATGCATCATCATGCCGTCGACGTCCTGAGCACGCATGGCATCGAGCATCGCGTAGTTGGTGTCCTTCAACTCCACCAGATCCAGCCCGTTGGCCGTCCCCAGCAGTTCGCTCAGCACGCTCTGCAGCATGGCGTCACGACCATCGACATCGGTATAGCCGATGCGCATGCCTTCCACGGCCAATTCCTGTTTCTCCGAATCGGCATTGGCACGCAGCATCAGCCCCGATACGGGGGCCGCTATCAGGGTGGCGATACGCACCAGCGGCATGCCGCTATCGACCAGCAAGTGCAGCTGAGTCTGGCGCCCCAATGCAAGATCGGTGCGTCCTGCCGCCAGCAGCTTGGCGGACACGTTGGGATCGGCCGGTACTATCAGCGACACGTCCAGGCCGCGACGCTGGAACATGCCTTTTTCACGTGCTATCAGCAGGGTGGCATGCTGGGGATTGAGGTACCAGTCCAGCGTCACGCTCAGTTGGGTGGTGGGTGGCGGTACAATCGGATCGGCCGGGGCAGTAACCACCGTTGGCACGTCCAGCGCGGGCTCGCTCGAGCTTACCTCGTGCTCGTCGAGCGCGCCCGGTGCCTCCGGCAGAAGGTGCCCGATGACCCCCACGCCGTCGACGACGGGGGGCGCCTCGACCAGCGGCACGGTGCCACCCGGTGCCAGGGCCTCACTGGTCACCAAGGGGGTGAACACCGTGACCTCGGTATCGAGTTCCAGCGGCGGCGCGGGCAGGGGCTCAGCCTCTTCTGCAGCCTGCTCGGCCTGCAGCAACAGCGGCAGCAACAGCAGGGCAGTCGTCAACGCTATCGCCAGGAGGCGTATCATGGTGCTGCGATCAAGCTTGGCCATGGAGCTCCAAAGCAAGTGTGATCTTCGGTAAGCGACCAGTTTATCGTTGTCATGACAGGCATGGCTAGCTGAGACCGTCCTGCGATAGTAAGGGTGGCATGGCATAATGGAGCCATTCCGGCTCGAGGTCATGCATGGACACCATCAATACACTGTTTCTGTTATCCGGCTTCCTTATCGCTCTGAGTGTCGTGGCAAGCCGCATCTCCTCGATGGTGGGCTTGCCGCTGCTGCTGATCTTCCTCGGGCTGGGCATGCTGGCCGGCGAAGACGGTATTCTGGGTATCCAGTTCGACGATTACTCGCTGGCCTTCCTGATCGGCCATCTCGCGCTGGCCATGATCCTTCTCGATGGCGGGCTGCGTACCCGCCTCAAGACCTTCCGGGTCGGTTTTCGTCCGGCGCTCTCCCTCGCCACACTCGGCGTGTTCGTCACCAGCGCCATCGTCGGCCTGTTCGCCATGTGGATCTTCGATCTCACGCTGATTCAGGGCCTGCTGGTCGGCGCGATCGTCGGCTCCACCGATGCCGCTGCGGTTTTCTCGATGCTCAGCGGCCGCGGCGTGCATCTCAACGAGCGCGTCAGTGCGACGCTCGAGATCGAGTCCGGCACCAACGACCCGATGGCCATCTTCCTGACCCTGCTGCTCGTCGAACTGCTGGTTGGCGACATTCGCGGCCTGGGTTCAACGGCGATGTTCATGGCCCTGCAGTTCGGTCTGGCGCTGGTGATCGGGGTGGGCGGCGGCTGGTTGAGTGCGAAACTGCTGCGCTGGCTGGACCTCGCCCCGGGGCTCTACTCGCTGTTGGCCCTGGGCCTGGGATTCTGCGTTTTCGGCGCCACCAGCTTCCTTGGCGGCAGCGGCTTCCTGGCGATCTATCTCACCGGGTTGATGATCGGCAACCAGCCGGGGCGCCATCTCAACTTCATTCTGCCCGTGCATGATGGCCTGGCCTGGTTGAGCCAGATCGGCCTGTTCCTGATCCTGGGCCTGCTGGTCAGCCCGTCGGGGCTGCTCGAGTTCGCCTTGCCGGCCGCGCTGGTAGCACTGGTGCTGATCTTCATCGCCCGCCCGCTGGCGGTGCTGCTGACGGTCAAGCCGTTCTTTCGTTTCCGCTGGCGGGAGATCGGCTTCATCTCCTGGGTCGGTCTGAGAGGGGCGGTGCCCATCGTACTGGCCATCTTCCCGGTGATCGGTGGGGTGGAGAATTCCGCGCTCTATTTCAACGTCGCCTTTGCCGTGGTCTTGCTCTCGCTGCTGATCCAAGGCGGCACGCTACCCTTGATGGCACGCTGGACCAAGGTCGAGGTACCCGTTGGCGTGACCCCCAACAATCGTGGCCCGCTAGGCATCCTGCCGGAAAACGATTACGAGATGTTCGTCTACAAGGTGGACAACCAGGACCTCGACGACGTCCCCATCCGCCTGTTGCGCTTTCCTTCGGGCGCAGTGATTTCGGCACTGTTTCGCCAACACGCCATGCTGCATCCAAAGGGCAGCACGCGCCTGAAGCTTGGCGACGTGATTTGCGTCATCGGCCGCAGCGAGGACCTGCCGGCGCTCAACCGGCTGTTCAGCGGCGACGCCAAGTTGAAGCGGGAGCGCGCCTTCTTCGGCACTTTCACCTTCGATGGCGATGCCTTGATGCGGGATATCGCCAGCGTCTACGGCCTGACCCTGAGTCCCGGAGAGAGTGAGATGACTTTGGCCGAATTCGTGTCCCTGCGCGTCGGCGGTCATCCCGTCGTGGGTGACGACGTCGACTGGCACGGCATTCACTGGGTGGTCAGCGAGATGGACGGCAATCGGGTGACCCGCGTCGGCTTGCGTCTCTATTGAGGCCCGGGTCCCGACCGCTTCGCTTGCAGCACTGAACGGCGGCTTCTATCTTCTCGTAACCGCTATCGGCATCGACAAGGAGACGTCACATGCTCAAATTTCTGGCAAGCACCGCCGGGATCATCTTTCTCATCGGCCTGCTGGTGGTCATCGGTTTGCTGATGCTCATCTTTTGATACTCGCTTCCATACGACGGCGTCACATACGAGACGGGGCAGCCAAGCTGCCCCGTCTTGCGTCGTGCCACCGGCCACTCAACCGATGGCGAAGCTGGCTGCATTGAGCCACAGATGAACTGCGATGCTGGCCGCATAGCCCACCAGGATCACCGGCGCCCAGCGCAGGTGGCCCATGAAGGTGTAGTTGCCACGCGCCTGGCCCATGAGAGCGACACCGGCGGCGGAGCCGATCGACAGCACGCTGCCCCCCACGCCGGCGGTCAGGGTGATCAGCAGCCACTGCCCGTGGGACATGTCGGGCTGCATGGTCAGCACGGCGAACATCACGGGGATGTTGTCGACCACCGCCGAGACCAGTCCCAGCACGATGTTGGCCCAGGTCGGGTTCCAGCCCAGGTAGAGCGCCTCGGAGAGCAGCCCCAGATAGCCCATGAAGCCCAGGCCGCCCACGCACATCACGACGCCGTAGAAGAACAGCAGGGTGTCCCACTCGGCGCGCGCCACACGATTGAATACGTCGAAGGGCACCACGCTGCCCAGCTGAGCCAATTTACGCTCATCGCCACGGGCGGTGTAGCGGGCACGCTTGCGCTCCAGCGAGCGCGGCAGGCTGCGGCGCAGGTAGTAACCGAAGAACTGCAGGTAGCCAAGGCCCGTCATCATGCCCAGTACCGGCGGCAGGTGGAGCAGGGTGTGGCTGGCGACCGCCGTGGCCACGGTGAGCAGGAAGAGGGCGATGATGCGGCGCGCACCGCGCTTGAGCCAGACGTCCTCGTACACGCCCTCCGGCTTGCGATTGTTGATGAACAGGCTCATCACCAGGGCGGGAATGATGAAATTGACGATGGAAGGAATCAGCAGCGTGAAGAACTCATAGAACTGCACGATGCCGGCCTGCCACACCATCAGCGTGGTGATGTCACCGAACGGGCTGAAGGCGCCACCGGCGTTGGCGGCCACGACGATGTTGATGCAGCACAGGTTGATGAAGCGCTTGTCACCCTCGGCCACCTTGGTCACCACCGCACACATCAGCATGGCCGTGGTCAGGTTGTCGGCGATGGGCGAGATCACGAAGGCCAGCACGCCCGTCAGCCAGAAGAGCTGTCGGTAGCTGAAGCCCTTGCGTACCATCCAGGAGCGCAGGGCATCGAAGACACGGCGCTCGTCCATGGCGTTGATGTAGGTCATCGCCACCAGCAGGAAGAGCATGAGCTCGGTGAACTCGAGCAGGGTTTCGCGGAAGGCGTGCTCGGCCTGGTCGGGCATGCCGGCCTGCACGTAGACCCAGCCGATCATCGTCCAGATCAAGCCGGCGGCAACCAGCACCGGCTTCGACTTGCGCATGTGCAGCTTCTCTTCGGCCATGACCAGGGAGTAGGCCAATACGAAGATCAGGACTGCCAGGAAACCGACCATCGAGCCGGTCATCGGAATACTTCCGGTGACGGCAAAGGCGGCCGGGCTGAAGGTCGTGGCGAGAAGTGCGAGCAGCACGATGCCTGGCCACCGGGAAAGGCCCCGGAGCCTGGCGAGGGAACAAAAGCCGATAGGCATGGATTGAGTTCCTGGGTGGAGTAGTAGGGGAGGGATGAAAAAACGACGCTATTCTAACACCTCATATTGCACCGCAATAGAGGTGACGAGCGTCCGAATTAGGATTGCCAGCATATCGAGCTGGAGCACGGGGCTTGGTGGCCGGCTCACCTCCTCGATTACGCCCTCCGACCAGGCGATGTATCCTCGCTACGTCATGCTGTCGCTCTGCCAGGCTTGCAGAGCCGGCCCCTCACCCATAAACTTATAAAAACTTATGACGCATCATGTACAGTGGACGTTGAAGGCAGCCAAACAGGCGAAGAAGATCCCACTGCCGGAGCGGGGTCGTATCGTCGAGAGCGTCGGATCGCTCAAGGACTGGCCCGAAGCCATGCAGGCCAATGACATCAAACGCCTGAAGAATCACCGATACCAATATCGGATGAGAGTGGGACGCTATCGTGTCTTGTTCGACGTCGAGTCCGGATTGAAGGTCGTCTCCATCGAGGAGGTGAGAAAGCGCGATGAACGCACATATTGACTATCACATCAGTGAGCAGGCCGGTCGTCGCTATGCCGTGGTGCCGCTGGAGCAATTCACCGAGCTGGTGGAGCGGGCAGGTAAAGTCGATGCCCTGACACTGCCACATGAAGTGGTAAGCCGTCATCTGACCGATGATCTGCCTTTGTTGCGCTGCTGGCGTGAGTACCTGGGCATGACCCAGGCCGAGCTGGCAGAGCGCATGAAAGTCTCCCAAGCCCAAGTGGCTCAGTGGGAGCGACCCACCGCCAGGCCACGGCATGCCACCTTGAAGAAAGCGGCGGCAGCCTTGGGGATCCACGTCAGTCAGCTCACATTGAACGACTGATCGAAACATTGAGTAGATAGGCGGCATGCGGTGAGCATGCCGCCTATCTGCATGATGTTGGGTTGGATGGTGGGCAAACGAAAAAAGCGCCCGTAGGCGCTTAATTCTAAAAGACTAGGTGGCGGAGGGACAGGGATTCGAACCCTGGAAGGGCGTTAACCCTTGCCGGTTTTCAAGACCGGTGCATTCAACCGCTCTGCCATCCCTCCGGCTCACGGGGGCGAATATTACCAGTTATGCTCATAAGGTCAAGAGCATCGCTGCGTTAGGGAAGCACTGAACAAATCGACGAGCGAGATGAAGCACAAGGCGCACGGAGCGCAGTACCGAGCGAAGCGACAAACAGCCGTAGGCTGGCCCCGAAGGGGCGAGAAGCCGCAGGCTTCGAGTCAACCGGAGCATATGGGGTATATGTGAGGATTCCGAGCACCGCGCAACGCAGTGATTCGCTCGCGTAGGCATTTGTGCAGCGCTTCCTTAGCGCCGAGGAGTCGTCATGTCAGCCCCGCACGACACACAAAATGGCCCCATCGTCGCCGTCGCGGTGGCGGCAATCGAGCAGGGCAGGGTGCTGGTAGTGCGACGCACCAAGCCGCCCAACGCCAATAGGCTGGCACTGCCGGGTGGCCGTGTGGAACCGGGCGAGGCGCTGTTCGAGGCCGCCGTGCGCGAACTGCGCGAGGAGACCGGGATCGAAGCCGAGGCGGAGCGTGTCGTGACGGCCGTCGAGGAGATTCAGCATGACACCCAAGGGCGCTTGCTGCACCACTACGTCATCGTCGTGGTTCGTTGCCGAGCGCTCGGCGGAATTGCAGTTGCCGGCGACGATGCCAGTGAAATCCGCTGGCTCGACCGCAGGCAGATCGGGGAAGAGCCTGAGCTGTGCGAGAACACCCGGCGGGTGGGCGCTTCGCTGTTCGAACCACTATACTCGCGATGAAGATGCGTTGAGCGTTGTAGAACTAAGGACTTGCGTCGGGAACCAACCGACGGCATCCTTGGTCCACTGCTGAGATCAACCAAGATCAACTACAGGGAGCTCTCGATCAATGGCCTATCACGACACACATGTGGCCCAGCACTCGTCCCAGGCCGTCAGCGCCAACAAGGTTCTTCGCAACACCTACGCGCTGCTGGCGATGACACTGCTGTTCTCCGCCGTCACAGCGGGTGCCGCCATGGCCATGGGCGTCGAGCGGATGAACATCTTCGTGTTCTTCATCGGCGCATACGGCTTGATGTTCCTCGTCCACAAGACCGCCAATTCGGCTGCCGGACTGCTGGCCACCTTCGCCTTCACCGGCTTCATGGGCTTCACCCTCGGCCCGATTCTCAGTGCCTATCTGGCCCTGCCCAACGGCCCCGCGCTGATCATGAATGCGCTGGCCATGACCGGCCTGACCTTCATCGGGCTTTCCGCCGTGGCACTGGTGTCCAAGAAGGACTTCAGCTTCCTGGCCAACTTCCTGCTGGCAGGCGCCATCGTGCTGATCCTGGCCATGGTCGCAGGCCTGATCTTCCAGATCCCCACCCTGATGTTGATGGTATCTGCCGGCTTCGTGCTGTTCGCCTCGGCCGCCATCCTCTATCAGACCAGCGAGATCGTGCACCGCGCCGGCGAGACCAACTACATCCTCGCCACCATCACGCTGTACGTCTCGATCTACAACCTCTTCGTCAGCCTGCTGGCGCTGCTCGGCATCATGAGCAACGACTGATCGCCGATCACGAGGGTATCGCCGGGCCCCGCTGATGCGGGGCCTGCGCGTTTGAGAAGACAGGTACCGCCATGCGTTACGCTCTACTCGTCCAGGGAGCGCCCTACAGCAGCCAGGCGTCTCATTCCGCGCTGCGCTTCGCCTCGGCGCTGCTGGCCCGCGGCCACCGCCTGGAGTGCGTCTTCTTCTATCATGAAGGGGTGTACAACGCCGCCCGCCTGGCCGCACCGCCCCAGGACGAACCGCATCTCCACGATGCCTGGTGCGCACTCAATGCCGAACATGGTACGCAGTTGCAGGTGTGTATTGCCGCCGCTCTGCGCCGCGGCATGCTCGACGAGCGAGAGGCCAGCCGCCACGGCAAGCACGGCCATAGCGTCGAGCCGCCCTTCGAACTGACGGGGCTCGGTCAGTTGATCGACCTGGGGCAGAGCGTCGATCGCCTGGTGACCTTTGCCCCCTGAGGAGAACGAACGGATGTCGTCACACGCCCTTGCCACCGGAGATCTGCTGGTCATCCTGCGCCATGCACCGCATGGCAGCAGCTGGCTGCGCGAAGGCCTGGATGCGGCGCTGGTGGCCGCGGCCTTCGGCCAGTCGGTGACGCTGCTGTTCCAGAGCGATGGCGTACTGGCTCTGGCCCGTGGCCAGCAAGCCGGGCCGCTGGGCCAGAAGAGCACCGCGCCCACCCTGGACATGCTGGCCATGTACGACATCGAATCGCTGTTCTTCGTCGAGGATGCCCTGGCGAGCTTCGGCCTGACTCAGCAGGACCTGCAGCTCTCGGCCTCGGGAATCCCCGTCACCGCGATTCCCGAACTACTTGCCGGCCACAAGCAGATCCTGACTTTCTGATAGGCTTCGATGCCACTGTGAGGCTTCATGATCCTGCATATTCTCAACCGACCGCCCAGTTCGAGCCTGGTGTATCGCGAAGCGCTCGCCGCCATGAGCGACACGGACCGCCTGCTGCTGGTCGAGGATGGCGTACTGGGTGCACTGACGTCCCAGGTGCGTCATTTCCAGCAGGTTGAGGGGCGCCTGTTCGCTTTGCGCGAAGACCTGCACGCACGCGGGCTCGAGGGCCAGTGCGATGCCAGCGTTCAGGTCGTCGATGTGGATGGCTTCGTCACTCTGACCGAAGAAGCCGACAAGACAGTGAGCTGGTTCTGATGGCTTCCACCGAGGTTGCACGCTATCTGAACGTCGGCGACAGACGCATCGCCCTGGACCCCGAAGGCTATCTCGTCGAGCTCAGCGACTGGACGCCGGCCGTGGCCGAGGCCCTGGCCGCCGAGGAGGGACGTGAACTCGGCGAGGAGCACTGGGAGGTGATCGAGGTGATCCGCGATTTCTATGCCCGCTATCAGGCCTCACCGGCCATGCGCCCGCTGGTCAAGGCGGTAGGGCTGGCTCTGGGGCCGGAGAAGGGGCGCTCGCTGCATCTGATGCGCCTGTTCCCCGACAGCCCTGCCAAGGTGACGGCCCGCCTTGCCGGGCTGCCGAAACCTGCCAACTGCCTCTGACGGCCTCACATGAACTTCCTGGCCCACGCCTGGCTTGCCCGCGGCGGCAGCGACGACTTTCTCTACGGCAATCTTATCGCCGATGGGGTCAAGGGCAGCGACCTTTCCGCCTGGCCAGCCGAGGTGGCGCTGGGCATTCGCCATCATCGCCGGGTCGATGCCTTCGTCGACGGGCATCCGGTCGTGCTGTCGGCACGCAGACGTGCGCCTGCCGAGCATCGCCGCTACGCCGGCATCGCGCTGGACCTGCTGTGGGATCATTTCGTGGCCCGTGAGCTCGAGCTGGAAACCCAGGAGTCTCGCCTGGTGCTGCGCAGCTATCGCGTGCTGAGCCACCGGCCCGCACCGGCTCGCCTGGAGCGGATGATTCCGGCCCTGGTCGCCCAGGACTGGCTGCACCGCTACGCCGACTTCACCTTCACCTGCGACGCCGTACGGGGCATCGGCAATCGCCTGTCGGGCCCCAATCGACTGGCCGCCCTGGTACCCTGGCTGGAGGCGGACTACGGCAACCTGCAGCGCGACTTCGACCGGCTGTGGCCGGCCGTCATCGAAGCGCTGGAAGCCGCGCCGGGCAAGCGCTCAATCGACCCGCAACCATAGGCAGTCGATCCTGTCGCCCGGGTTGACCTGGGCGTTGGCCGGCACCACCGCCAGCGCATCGGCCTTGACGCAGGAGGAGAGCACGCCGGAGCCCTGATCGGGAAAGGCGTGAGCGGTGACCCCGCCCTGGGCCATGTTCAGCGCCACCCGCATGTAGTGCCGCCGCGGTCCGGCACGGGTGGAGAAGTCGGCCCGCGCACTCAGGGTAGGCAGCGTGGCCAGGGCAGGGCAGGCGAGCAGGGCGCCCATCAACGGCCGCAGGAACAGCCAGGCGGCAACGAAACTGGAAACCGGATTGCCGGGCAGTCCGACGAAGCGCACCTCGCGCCCGTCGCTGGCATCGAGCCGGCCCAGCGCCAGCGGTTTGCCGGGCTTGAGAGCCAGGCGCCAGAGGTCGAGCCGGCCGATCTCTTCGATGGCGGCCTTGACGTGGTCTTCCTCACCGACGCTGACGCCACCGGTCGTGACGACCACCTCGGCCTGGTCGGCGGCCAGCGCCAGCATGGCGCGAGTGCCTTCGGCATCGTCGGGCATGGTGGCGATGAAAGTGACCTCGGCGCCGAAGCGCTCCAGCAGTTCCTTCAACATGGGCCGATTGGTGTTGTAGATCTGACCGGCCGCCAGCGGCCGGCCGGGCTCGACGATCTCGTCGCCGCTGTTGAGCAGAGCGACCCGTGGCCGTCGCCGTACCGCTACCTCGACCACGCCCTGGCTGGCCAGGTGCCCGAGTGCAGCGGCATCCAGGCGGTGGCCGACCTCGAGCAGCACCGCACCGGCCGCCACGTCGCTGCCGCGATGGCGCACGTTGTTGTCGGCCGGTACCTGGGCCGGTATGTCGGCGGCGTCGCCGACGACCTCGACCTGCTCCTGCATCACCACGCAGTCGGCGCCTTGCGGAAGCTCGGCCCCGGTGAAGATGCGCGCGCAGGTGCCCCGCATGAGCGGCTGCGGCGAGACACCGGCGGCAACCCGCTGGACGATCGGCAGGCGCTGACCGGCATCTGCATGATGCAACGCATAGCCGTCCATGGCGCTGTTGTGAAACGGGGGCACGTCGAGCCGGGCAATGACCTCGTCGGCCAGCACCCGACGGCTGGCCTGGGTGCAGTCGACGATTTCCGCATCGACGGCGACGACACCCTCGAGCAGGGCAGCCAGGGCCGCCTCGACGGATTGCAGTTCAGACATGCTGGCCTCGCTCCGGAATGACCAGATTGGCGAAATTGCACGGCTTGTGGCGGCTGTCGAGCTGCTCGGCGAGCAGCCCGTCCCAGGCGGTGCGACAGGCTCCGCTGGAACCTGGCAGGCAGAAGATCACCGTGGCGTTGGCCAGGCCGCCGAGGCAGCGACTCTGGATGGTCGAGCTGCCGACCTCCTGCCAGGAGAGCTGGCGGAACTGCTCGCCGAACCCCTCGATGCGCTTGTCCAGCAGCACCGATATCGCCTCAGGGGTGGAGTCGCGACCGGTGAAGCCGGTGCCCCCGGTGGTCAGGATCACCTGGACCTCGGGGTTGGCGATCCACTCCGATACCACCGCGCGGATACGGTAGACGTCGTCGATGACGATACGGCGCTCGGCCAGCCGGTGTCCGGCTTCGGTCAACCGCTCGGCGAGCAGGGCACCGCTGCGGTCGTTGTTGAAGTCGCGGGTGTCGGAAATGGTGAGCACTGCCACGTTGAGCGGAATCATCGTCTCGCTCATGAGCTCGACTCCCGCTTGCGCGCCTGACGCTCCTCGAAGGCGGCCAGCTGCTCCGGCGTGGCCTGGCGCTGATACTTGGCCTTCCACTCCTCGTAGGGCATGCCATAGACGTAGTCGCGTGCCGTTTCGTAGTCGAGTTCGGCACCCTGTTCGTCGGCGGCCGCCACCAGCCACTTCGACAGGCAGTTGCGGCAGAAGTCGGCGAGAATCATCAGGTCGATGTTCTGCACGTCCTTGTTGGCGTCCAGATGCCGGAGCAGGCGGCGGAAGGCGGCGGCCTCGAGCTGAGTGCGGGTGGCGTCGTCGAGATGCTGCATACGTTGGCTCCTGTTGAAATCGCCTCAGGATAGCAAAACTGCTGCGCCGGTGGGCTCAAACGGCATCGCCACGGGTGCAGACCGACAGCACCACTGCATCGTCTTCGCTCACCGAGACCAGCGCGTGGCCCATGTCGCTGTCGAAATAGATGCTGTCGCCGCGGGAGAGCTGCAGCGGCTCGTAGAATTCGGTATAGAGGCGAATCTCGCCCTCCAGCACCATCAGGAACTCCTCCCCGTCGTGACGCACCCACTCGCTGAACTCTTCGAAGCTGCGCGCCCGCACGATGGTCTTGAAGGGGATCATGCGCTTCTGGGCCAGCTCGCAGCTGAGCAGTTCATGCTCGTAGGTAGGGGTCGGGTGGCGTTCGCCTTCGCCCTGGCGGGTCAGGTCGCGGCGGCCCATGGTGCGTGTCTGCACCTTGGGTGGGGTGAGCAGCTGAGGAAGATCGATGCCCAGACCGTTGATGAGTTTCTGTACGGCGGTGAACGTCGGCGAGATCTGGTTGTTCTCGATCTTGGACAGGGTGGAGCGGGCCAGCCCCGTGCGCTGGCTGACATCCTCCAGCGTCCACTGGTTGGACAGGCGAATTTCCTTGAGTCGCTCCCCCAGGCGCAGGGGCTCGACGAACGGCTTGCGTCCCGAGGCGATGCGCAGTGCAGCCTGCTGATCGGTATTGGCGGGCATGGGTCGGTTCACTATTGGAAACAGAGTTTCTCAAAGCGTACCACAGAAGGGGCGGCGTGCCTCGCACCAACACGCCCCTGGCTTGCCTGGCGCCGACGGCTCACTGCTCGAAGGGCAACCCCAGCAGTGCCTTGACGTGTGCCTCTACGCTGCGCCCCAGCGAATCCAGGTCGTAGCCGCCCTCGAGTACCGAGACCAGGCGGTTGTCGGCATACAGCGCGGCGATGTCCAGCGCCAGCCGGGTGATCCAGTAGTAGTCCTCGTCTTCCAGGCAGAGCTCGGCCAGGGGGTCTTCGCGATGCGCGTCGAAACCGGCCGAGACGAGTACCAGCTCGGGCTTGAAGGCATGCAGCGCCGGCAGCCAGTCGTCCTCGATCGCCTTGCGGAAGGCGGCACTGTCGGTGCCTGCCTCAAGCGGCGTGTTGACCACGTTCTGCCACTCGCTGCGCAGGTAGCGCCAGGGGTAGAAGGGGTACTGGAAACTGGTGCAGATCAGGATGTCGGGGTCGTCCTTGAAGATGTCGATGGTGCCGTTGCACTGGTGCACGTCGAAATCGAGGATCGCGATACGGCGTACGCCGTGGCGCGCGCGGGCATGGGCGGCGCCGACCGCGACGTTGTTGTAGAAACAGAAGCCCATGGCGTCGGTGGCCTCGGCGTGGTGGCCGGGCGGGCGTACGGCGCAGAAGACGTTGTCGGCCTGGCCGCGATAGACCTGATCGACCCCGCGGATCACCGCGCCCGCCGCTACGCGGGCAGCGCTGAGGCTGTCGGGGTTCATCAGGGTATCGCTGTCCAGCGTGACGATGCCCGTTGCGGGAACGCACTTGTCCAGGGCACGTAGATGGCGCAGCGGATGGACCCTGGCCAGCTCCTCTTCACTAGCCGGACGCGCTTCCGACTGCATGGTCTGCTGCAACAGTCCGCTGAGGGCGAGGCGGGCGCGAATGGCTTCGAGACGCAGGGGGCTTTCGGGGTGCTCCGGGCCCATATGGTGAAGGTCGCAGTCGGGATGCGAGATGAACGCCGTGATCATATGAACTCCAGAGTGACTGAAGTCACCTTAATGCGCGCAAGCCCTTGCACAACAGTGTCAATAAGTCGTACACAGGGAAGCATCTTCATGTCCTGGTGGAGGCAACGTCTTGAGCACCCGGTTCCTGCGCCACTTCTTCGAACCGCGCACCATCGCGGTGATCGGCGCCTCGGAAAAGCCCCATTCGATCGGCGGTATCGTGATCCGGAATCTCCAGGAAGCGGGGTTTCCCGGCAGGCTGTGGGCGGTCAACCGCAGGGGCTACGAGTCGGTCTTCGAGCAGCCCTGCGTGTCGCGCATCGCCGAGCTGCCGGAGACGCCGGACCTGGCAGTGGTGTGTACCCCGGCCGACACCCTGCCCAAGGTGATATCGCGACTCGGCAGAATCGGTGTCAAGGCGGCCGTTGTGCTGTCCGGCGGTGCTCACCTGGACGAAGCCGAAGACGACAAGGGATCGATCCGTGAGCGCATGCTCACGGCGGCACGCGAATCGGGCCTCCGTGTGCTCGGCCCCGAATGCATGGGACTGATCGTGCCGGGTCGCCGGATCAACGCCTCCTATGCCAGCCAGCCGGTCAAGGCCGGCAAGGTCGCCTATCTCGGGCAGTCGGGCATGCTCGGTAACGCCATGATCGACTGGGCGGCGGGTCGCGGCATCGGCTTTTCGCATCTGATCACGGTAGGCGACAGCGTCGACGTCATGCTTCCCGACCTGATCGACTACATCAACCAGTACGCCCCGACCCAGGCCATCCTGCTGCATCTCGAGCGTATCCAGGACTCCCTGCACTTCATGACCGCCCTGCGCGATGCCTCGCGCAATCGCCTGGTGCTTGCGATCAAGAGCGGGCGCACACCGCAGTCCGACCTTTCCGGCATGCCGCCCACGCCGGGCATCGCCAACCGCGACGTAGTATTCGATGCCGCCTTGTCCCGCGCCGGCGTGGTGCGGGTCAACGACTCCGACGAGCTGTTCGATGCACTGATGACGCTGTCGCAGATGCGGCCGCTCAAGGGCGACCGCCTGGCCATCGTCTCCAACGGCCTGGGGCCCGCCATGCTCGCCATCGACAAGCTGATCAGCGCGGGGGGCACCCTGGCCAGCTTCAGCCAGGAGACCCGCGCGGCGCTGCGCAAGGGCGACTTCGACATGAGCAAGCCCGGCGAGAATCCGGTGGATCTGGGCGGCAACGCCACACCGGAGCGCTTCGTCGACGCCCTGGAGATCGTCGCCGCCGACCCCGGGGTCGACGCGGTGCTTGTGGTGCATGCCCCCACGCGTCTGGCCCCGTCGAAGGTCACCGCCCAGGCGCTGATCGCCAACCGCAAGCGCTTCAAGCGCAACCTGCTGACCAGTTGGATGGGGCTCGAAGGCGCTCTCTACGCGCGTCACGAGTGCAGCCTGGCGGGCATACCGACCTACGTTTCGCCGGAGAAGGCGGTCAAGGCCTTCATGCACATGGTCGACTACCAGCGCGTGCAGGCGCTGCTGCAGGAAACCCCGCCCAGCCTGCCGTTCAGTACCACGCCCGACATTCGCGCCCGCTGCCGCACCCTGATCGAGCAGGCCAGGGCAGAGGGGCGCGAGATGCTGTCCCACTCCGAGACCGCCCAGGTGCTGGAGGCCTACGGCATCCCCGTGGCGTCGAGCCGCTACGTGCACACGCCCGAGGAAGCCGCTGCCGCGGCTCGGAATCTCGAAGGGCCCTGGGCGCTCAAGGTGGTGCATGACGGCAACTGCCGGCCGTTTCGCTACCGCAAGCACCCTCACCGTATTTCAGCGGGGTTGCTGCAGGACCTGCAGGATCCCCAGCAGGTGGCGGAAGGCCTCACCCGGCTGGGGCACAAGGTGCACGAGAAATTCCCCCCGGTGAAGATCCGCGAGTACTGCCTGCAGTCCATGCAGCGGGGCAAGCAGTCGATGCAGATCTGTGCCGGCATCACCCGCGACCCGGTGTTCGGCCCGCTCATCGTGTTCGGCATCGGTGGCTACAAGGTCAACATCCTGGCCGACCGACAGGTGGCACTGCCGCCGCTGAACATGACCCTGGCGGCGGACGTGGTGGGGCGCACCCATGCCGCGCGGCTGATTCGCGAGCACTCCAGCGATCCGGAGCGCGACCTGCAGCGGCTGTGCCAGCTACTGGTCAAGCTCTCGCAGATGGCCTCGGATCTGCTCGAACTGCGCGGGCTCGAGCTCAACCCGTTGCTGCTCAACCGCGACGGGGTGGTGGCGGTGGATTTCGCCCTCGATCTCGGCACCCCGGCTCGCTTCGCGATCATGCCTTACCCGGAAGAGCTGCGAGAGTGGGTGACGCTCAACAACGGCATGCAGGTCGAGGTGCGCCCCATTCGCGCCGAGGACGCGCCCCTGATCACCAGCTTCCACAGTCAGCTCTCCGAGGAGAGCATCCGTTTTCGCTACTTTCACAACAAGTCCGATCTCAGCCAGCGCGACCTGTCGATCCTGTCGCACATCAACTACGACCGTCAGATGGCGTTCATTGCCGAGCACCAGAAGGAAGACGGCGGCAAGGAGATGCTGGGGGTGGTCCGGGTGTGGAACGACCCGGACAACATCCGCACCGAGTTCTCGATCATCGTGCGCGACGACATGGCCGGGCAGGGGCTCGGCAGCCTGTTGATGCGCAAGATGATCGCTTACTGCAAGAGCGTCGGCACGCTGGAGATGATCGGCAAGGTGATGGTCGACAACCACCCCATGCGGGCCCTGATGAAGCATCTGGGCTTTCGCTGCCGCTACAACATGGAGGAGCAGGTGGTGGACGCCGTGCTGCGGCTCAACGAGCCGGAGAGCGAATGGCAGAGGTTACGTCTGGAAAGCCTGCCCGACTAGCGGAAACCCTGATTCATTACTGCGCTCGATATCTTCGCTCGTTACATGAAATCAGGGCTTCCTGCCGCTCAGCTCACGGGGCGAGGCGGAAGGAGCGCCAGCTCCCCTCGCGGTGCTCGTAGCGGATGCGGTCGTGCAGCCGGCTCGGCTGCCCCTGCCAGAATTCGATCATGTCCGGCACCACGCGATAGCCGCCCCAATGCACCGGACGCGGAATGTCCTGACCCTCGTAGGCCTGCTCGAAACGGTGCTGACGCTCTTCGATCCAGTGCCGGTCGGGGATCACCACGCTCTGAGTGGCAACCCAGGCGCCCAGCTGACTGGCGCGGGGCCGGCTGTTGAAATAGGCATCCGACTCCTCCTCGCCGACCAGCTCCACCCGTCCCTCTACCCGTACCTGACGTCCCAGGGAGGGCCACCAGAACACCAGCGCGGCATGCGGCACGTTGGCCAGCTCGCTGCCCTTGTGGCTGTGGTAGTTGGTGTAGAAGACCAGACCGCGCTCATCGGAGCCCTTCAGCAGTACGATGCGCGCATGGGGCAGCCCCTGGCTGTCCACCGTGGCGAGGGTCATCACGTTGCCGTCCTGGCCCTCGGCATCGAGCGCCAGCGTCAGCCACTCGTCGAACAGCACCATGGGCTCGGCGGGCACCATGCTTTCCTCGAGCCTGCCGCCCTCGTAATCGCGCCGGATATCGGCAATGTTGCGTGTCATGGCGTACTCCTCGTCTTTGTCATCTATGGTCGCCGCTGTGCGAGAGCAGCACAACACCCTCGGCGCATCCGCCACGTTCAGTATGGAGCATCACTCTCCACGACCGGTCTTGATCTGCCGGCTGCGAAAGCGGGCGTAGAACATGCAGCCGGTGAACAGCCCCAGTGCCGCGAGCGCTTCGGCAATACCCAGCAGCCCCTGACCGGGCAGCGTGGCCACCATCACTCCCTGCACGAAATAGAGCAGGCTGACGAAGGCGAGCCAGACATGCCCACGGGGGCGCTTGGCGACGATCGAAGGCAGGAACAGGATCAGCGGCAGGCCGCGGATCAGAATGGGAGTCAGCGGGTTGGTGCCGGCCTCCATGGCCAAGCCGCTCCAGGCCAGCAGCGCCAGGAGAACGACGTAGCTGACGAGCACCGCCTGACGGCTGCGCTCAGTGAGAAAATCCAGCCCATGGCGCGCCTCGAGCCCCTCGACCCAGCGCCTCATGAGTCTTGCCTCAGGCCGTCGAGCGCCAGCGCCAAACGCGCCAAGCGCTTGCCCTGGGCGCGCACCAGCCGGCGCTCGGCATCCGCCAGGGGCTGATCGTTGCGCTGCCCGGCCACGTGACTGGCCCCATAGGGTGTGCCGCCGGCGGTGGTGGTCATCAGCTCGGTCTCGCTATAGGGCAGGCCGGCATAGACCATGCCGTGGTGCAGCAAGGGCAGCAGCATGGAGATCAGCGTGGTTTCCTGGCCGCCGTGCAGGCTGGAGGTGGAGGTGAAGGCGGTGGCCGGCTTGTCGACCAGGGCACCGTTGAGCCACAGCGCACTGGTCGAGTCGATGAAATGCTTGAGCGGCGCGGCCATGTTGCCGAACCGGGTCGGGCTGCCCAGCGCCAGGCCGGCGCAATGGCGCAGGTCGTCCAGCTCGGCATAGATGGCGCCCTCGGCGGGAATCTCCGGGTCGACGGCCTCGCAGGTGGGCGAGACCGGCGGCACGGTGCGCAGCCGCGCCTCGATGCCGGGGCAGGACTCCACGCCGGCGGCCAGCTGTTCGGCCATGCTGCGCGTGGCGCCGTGGCGGGAGTAGTAGAGAATCAGCACATAGGGCAGCGAATCGCGCATCGTGGCTCCAGAAGCAGAGGGGAAAGGTCAGTCGCGGGCGTGAAGCAGGGCCAGCACGTCTTCGGGTGGCCGACCGATGACGGCGCGCTTGCCGTCGTCGGCAATGGGGCGCTCCATCAGCTTGGGATAGCGCACCAGGACGCCTATCACCTGCTCCTGATCCTGCAGATTAGTGTCTGCGACTTCCTTCCACTCCGTCTCCTTGGTGCGCACCAGGGCCTCGCCGTCGGCGTCGAGCCGCGACATGAGGTCACGCAGTTCCTCTTCGCTGAGCGGTTCGTCGAGATAGCGACGCACCCTGACCTCGGCGCCGCGCTCCTCGAGCAGCGCCAGCGCCTGGCGCGACTTCGAGCAACGGGGGTTGTGGTAGAGCGTAATGGCCATGCGCGACTCCTCGATCCGTGAAAACTGGTCCGTATTGTAGAAGGGGCCCCGTGTCGTCCACAACCGTGGCCTGCGGGAATGTCCGCGTCGATCAGTCGCTTGCATTTACCCCGGCAGGTTGCAGCGCCTCATCGAGGCGCCGGTAGACCCACGCCTTGCGGCCATCCGCCAGGCGCATGGGAACGCGCTGATAGCGGATTCCCAGCCGCTCATAGCGGTCGAGCCGCTCCAGCTCGTCGGCATCGACCACCACCAGCTCGCCCAGCACTCGCTCGTCGGGCGCTTCGACCAGATCGAGGCGCTCGCGGCGAAAACCTTCGAGCACGGCCGTCTCGGTCTCTCCCGCACGCCCCATGACCACCCAGCGCACCGGGGCAAAACGCAGCGTGCCGTAGACGAACACGGCATGCTCGCCGGCCTCGATCTCAGGTAGATGAGCGGGGCGATCGTAGGTATAAGGACTCAGCATGGTGAGCCACAGCCAGCCGGCCAGGGCGAGCAGGCCGAACAGCGTGACGAGAACGTAATGGCGCAGGCGCATGTCGTCTCCCTGTGACATGTGAAAACACATCCTGCCACGGTGAGAGGGCGGTTGTCCGGTTCTCCGCCGCCAGTGGGCTCTGTTAGGATGCAAGTCGAGGCTCGATCACAGCGGAGGTTGCCCATGACGCACTCAGCACACGAGGATCAGGACTTCCGGGCATTGGTGGGGGATGTGAAGCCACTGCGCAGGAGCGCCAATCGAGCCGATCCGGGCCCACGCCGCAGTCGGCCCAGCGAGGCACAGCTGGCTCGCCGCGAGAGCGCCCAGGCAGAGCTCGGGGAGAACAATTTCCTGTCGGACGACTTCGTCGAGCTGGTGCCACCGTTCGATCCCCTGGCCTTTCGCCGCGACGGCATCCAGCAGGGCGTCGTGGATCGTCTGCGACACGGCGGCTATCCCGCCCAGTCGCGCCTGCATCTGCTGCGCCGCCCGCTGGCGGAGTGTCGTCGGATGCTGCCGCCCTTCATTCGCGAAGCCTACGCCCACGACTTGCGCTCGCTGCTGATCGTGCATGGCCGCGGGCAGGAGATCGACAGCCCCGCCAACGTGCTGCGCTCCTACCTGGCCAAATGGCTGGTGCAGTTCGAGGAGGTGCAGGCTTTCGCTTCTGCTCAGCAGGCCGACGGCGGTTTGGGCGCGACCTGGGTGATGCTGCGCAAGAGCGAGCGGGCGAGGGCGGACAACCGCGAGCGTCAGCAGAAGCGTCGCGGCTGAGCGCAAGGCCGCTCGTTTACCCGAGAACGAAAAGCCGGCACGAGGCCGGCTTTCGTTCTGGATGACGCACCAAGGGATCCGTACGCGAGACTAGGCCAGCGCCGGCTCCGCCCGCTTGACGGCTTCGCGCATGCGCTGGCGGAACAGCGGCTCGCTCACGTCGACGGCAGGCTGATAGGCGCGGCTGAAGGCATTCAGCGCGTGCAGTGCATCTTCCAGCCACTGATCTTCACGCAGCGACAGCGCATTGAAGCCGCAGCGGGTGAGGAAGAAGGCCTGATCGACCAGTACGTCACCGATGGCGCGAATCTCGCCATCGAAGCCGTAGCGCTCGCGCAGCAGGCGCGCCAGGCTGTAGCCGCGGCCATCGGTGAACTTAGGGAAGTCGATGGCGATCAGTGGGGCTGCTGCCAGCTGTTCGGCCAGCTCCGGCGTCAGCTCGGTGTCACTGGCAAGCCACGGCGCCAGCTCGGCGCTGCCTTCCAGCGCCTGCCAGCGTGCCAGCGGCACGATGGCAGGGGTGGAAGCCGGCAGCTCCGCTTCGGCATCGCGAATCAGCAGCCAGCGGTCCTCGGCCGGCTTGCCGTCACGGATGAAAGGGCGCTGGGTGGCGTTCTGATCAGGCATAGACCCGCTCCTTGAATGGCTTGAGGCCGATACGGCGATACGTTTCGATGAAGGTCTCGCCTTCGGCACGCTCGCCGACGTAGACCTGCAGTACCTTGTCGATGACGTCGGGCACGCTCTCGCGGTCGAACGAGGGGCCGAGAATCTTGCCCAGCGAGGAGTCGTTGCCCTGGGCGCCGCCGAGGGAGATCTGATACCACTCCTCACCCTTCTTGTCGACGCCGAGAATGCCGATGTGGCCCACGTGGTGATGACCGCAGGCATTCATGCAGCCGGAAATGTTGAGATCCAGCGGCCCCAGATCATAGAGGTAATCGATGTCCTCGAAGCGCTCCTGAATCGCCTGAGCCACCGGGATCGACTTGGCATTGGCCAGGGCGCAGTAGTCGCCGCCGGGGCAGCAGATCAGGTCGGCCAGGGTGCCCACGGTGGGGTTGGCCAGGCCCAGCTCTTCCAGGCGATGCCAGAGCTCCTCGAGGCGGTCCACCGCCACGTCGGCCAGCACCAGGTTCTGCTCGTGGGTAACGCGGATCTCGCCGTAGCTGAACTCGTCGGCCAGATCGGCCACCTGGTGCATCTGCTCCCAGGTCAGGTCGCCCGGTGAGTGACCCTTGCGCTTGAGCGACAGGGTGACGGCCTTGTAGCCCGGCACCTTGTGGCCGTGCACGTTGTTGGTGACGAAACGCGCAAAGGCGCGATTCTCGCCGCGCAGGCGCTCGAACTGGGCAATCGCCTCTTCACCGATGGCGCGACGCTCCGGGTCGATGAAGTGTGACTGCATCGCCTCGACGGCTTCACGGGTCAGCGTCTGGGGGCCATCCTTGAGATGCGACCACTCGGCGTCGACGCGACGACGGAACTCCTCGACGCCCAGCGCCTTGACCAGGATCTTGATGCGCGCCTTGAACTTGTTGTCGCGGCGGCCGAACTGGTTGTAGACGCGCACCAGTGCCTCGAGATAGGTCAGCAGATGCTGCCAGGGCAGGTCGTCGCGCACCACCTCGCCGATCATCGGCGTGCGGCCGAGGCCGCCGCCGGCCAACACCTTGACACGCACCTCGCCCTTGTCGTCGCGCCACAGGCGCAGACCGACATCGTGCACCTGGATCGCGGCGCGATCCTCGGCGGCACCGGTCACGGCGATCTTGAACTTGCGCGGCAGGTAGGTGAACTCGGGGTGGAACGTCGACCACTGGCGAATCAGCTCGCACCAGGGCCGCGGATCGACCTCCTCGTCCTCGGAGATGCCGGCGAACTGGTCGGTGGAGGTGTTGCGAATGTCGTTGCCGCTGGTCTGGATGGCGTGCATCTGAACGCTGGCCAGCTCGGCCAGCATGTCGGGCACGGTCTCCAGCTTCGGCCAGTTCAGCTGCAGATTGGTACGGGTGGTGAAGTGACCGTAGCCGCGATCGTAGTCGCGGGCCAGATCGCCCAGCTTGCGCAGCTGATAGGAGGCCAGCATGCCGTAGGGAATGGCGATACGCAGCATGGGCGCATAGCGCTGGACATAGAGGCCGTTCTGCACGCGCAGCGGCAAGAATTCTTCGTCGCTGATCCGTCCGGCCAGATAGCGATTCATCTGGTCGCGAAACTGAGCGACGCGTTCATTGACCAGAGTCTGATCATGGGTGTCGTAGCGATACATTCAGCCGGTCCTGCTGCAGGGGAAATGGCGAAGCGTCAGGGGGCACCATAACGCCCCAGGCATATTCTTTGAAAGAATAAATATTCATATTTTTTATACGTAAAGACATATAAAGGTCAAGTCACCACTCTATCAGATCTCCAGCCGCAGCCACTGCCGCCGCTGCCAGATCGTCACGAACCACAGCGAGTTGAGACAACGGTAGCCGAGCTGCACCCACCAGATGCCCAGCAGGCCCTGCTCCATGACCACACCGACCCACCACGCCAGCGGCAGGAAGACCAGCCACTGAAGGGAGAGCGTGGTGGTCATCACGGTGCGACTGGCACCGGCACCCAGCAGGGCCTGGGCCAGCACCAGGGCGGCACCGTCCAGCACGATCATCACTGCGGTGAGCTGCAGCGGCAGACGAGCAAGGGCGATGAGCTCGGGGTCGCGCAGGAATACACCGAGGATCTGTTCCGGAAACAGCGCCATGGGCAGCGCCAGGGCCGCCAGGCACAGCCAGGCGAGGCGTACCACGTCCCAGCCCCAGCGATGGGCGTCGCCATGGGCCTGACGCCCCAGCGACTGGCCGACCAGGCTCATGGCGGCCATGCCCAGCCCTACGCCGGGCAGAATCAACAGCAGCGAGAGGTTAACCAGCACGTGGCCCACGGCGACGCTGGCCGTATCGATGCGCCCCAGAATCCAGAACAGCACCGCATAGCCGGCGGCGAACCACAGCTGCTGGAAGGAGTGAGGCGTGGCCAGGCGCAGCGTGGTCAGCAGAGCAGGGCGCCGGGGCACGCCCGCGAGAAAGCCGCTGGGTACGGCATGACGCAGGCTCAGCAGCGCCCAGAGCAAGAGGCCGACGTAGAGCGAAAGGGTGGTGCCCGCACCGGCGCCGGCGGCGCCCATGGCCGGTAGCCCCAGGTAGCCGAAGATCAGGCACACGCTGGCTGCCACGTTGACTACGTGCATCGCCAGCATGATGCGCAGATAAAAGCCGCTCTGCTCGATGCCGTTCCAGTAACCCCGGAAGCAGAAGATCATGGCCACGGCGGCGAGCGACAGCACACGCCAGCGGAAGTACTCGACCGCGACGGCATTGACCGCGGCATCGGGATTGATCAGGGCCATCAGGCGCGGCGCCTGCCACAGGCACAGCAGCGTCAACGGCAGGGAGACGCACAGGGCAATGGCCAGCCCGGCATTGAGCGGCCTGGCGCGTACCTGCCAGGCCTCCTCGCCATGACGCCTGGCCGTCTGCGACTGCACGCCGGAGGAGAGCCCGAAGACCAGGGCCGTGACCAGGAACATGGCATAGCCGCCGATACCCACACCGGCCAGCGGCACCTCACCGAGCGAGCCGACCAGCGCCGCGTCGATCAGGTTGATCAGGCTCTGGGTCAGCATCGCGGCGATGATCGGCGTGGCTAGGCGCAGGATGCGTCGACGGCGGATCGAATCTGGCAGCATGCTCTATCGTAGGGTTCAAGAGTGCCCCGCGCCGAGGTGCGGGGCATCAGGGGTCGTCGTCTCAGGCCGGATCGTAGGAAAGTACCGGCGAGAGCCAGCGCTCCAGCTCCTCGAGGCTCATGCCCTTGCGCTGCGCCAACGCCTCGACCTGGTCACGAGTGATCTTGCCGGTGGAGAAGTACTTGGCCTGGGGGTGCGAGAAGTACCACCCCGACACCGCGGCCGCCGGCCACATGGCGAAGTTCTCGGTCAGCTCGATGCCGGCGTTCTCGGTGGCATCGAGCAGTTGGAACAGGGTGCGCTTCTCGGTGTGATCGGGGCAGGCGGGATAGCCCGGCGCCGGCCGGATGCCCTGGTACTTCTCGGCGATCAGGGCGTCGTTGTCCAGGGTCTCGTCGGGCACGTAGCCCCAGAACTCCTTGCGCACCCGCTCGTGCATGCGCTCGGCAAAGGCCTCGGCCAGACGGTCGGTGAGGGCCTGGACCATGATCGCGCTGTAGTCGTCGCCGGCGGCCTTGTAGCGCTCGGCCAGCGCCTCCACACCGTGGCCGGTGGTCACGGCGAAGCCGCCGACCCAGTCGAGCTGGTCGCGTTCGTTGCCGTCGGCATCGTAGCGGGGGGCCACGAAATCGGCCAGGCTGTAACAGACGCCATCGCGGTTCTTGGTGGTCTGCTGGCGAATGTGGTGCAGGCGGGCGATCACCTCGCTGCGCGACTCGTCCGCATACACCTCGATGACGTCGTCGTCGACGCTGTTGGCCGGCCACAGACCGATCACCCCGCGCGCCTCGACGTGCTTGCCGTCGATCAGCTTGCGCAGCATCTGCTGGGCATCGGCGAACAGGTTGCGCGCGGCCTCGCCGACCACCGCGTCGTCGAAAATCTTCGGGTACTTGCCCGCCAGCTCCCAGCTCATGAAGAAGGGGGTCCAGTCGATGCGCTCGACCAGCTCCTCGATATCGTAGCCCTCGAACACCTTGAGTCCGGTGATGGCGGGCCGGGGCGGCGTATAGCTGTCCCAGTCGATGGGCAGCTTGCGCTGGCGGGCCTCGGCGTAGCTCAGGTCCGCCGCCTTGGGACGGCGCTTGGCGTTGCGCTCGCGCACCTGCTCGTACTCCGCCTTGATCTCTGCCACATAGGCGGGCTTCAGCGTGGGAGAGAGAAGCTTGCCGGCAACGCCCACCGCCCGCGAGGCGTCGGTCACGTAGATCACCGGCTCGTCGTACTGCGGCTCGACCTTCACCGCGGTGTGCGCCTTGGAGGTGGTGGCGCCGCCGATCAGCAGCGGCAGCTTGAAGCCCTGGCGCTTCATCTCCTTGGCCACGTGGACCATCTCGTCCAGCGAGGGCGTGATCAGCCCCGAGAGGCCGATGATGTCGGCATTGACGTCACGGGCCGTCTGCAGAATCTTCTCCGCCGGCACCATCACGCCCAGGTCGATCACCTCATAGTTGTTGCACTGCAGGACCACGCCGACGATGTTCTTGCCGATGTCGTGCACGTCGCCCTTCACCGTGGCCATGACGATCTTGCCCTTGGCTTGGGTGTCCTCGCTCTTTTCGGCTTCGATGAAGGGGATGAGGTAGGCCACCGCCTGCTTCATGACCCGCGCCGACTTGACCACCTGGGGCAGGAACATCTTGCCGGCGCCGAACAAGTCGCCGACCACGTTCATGCCGTCCATCAGCGGCCCCTCGATCACCTCGATGGGACGTGCGGCCCGCTGCCGGGCAAGCTCGGTATCCTCTTCGATGAAGGCGGTGATGCCCTTGACCAGGGCATGTTCGATGCGCTTCTCCACCTCCCAGGAGCGCCACTCCAGGTCCTCTTTCTTCGCCGCGCCGCTGCCGTCGCCCTTGTACTTCTCGGCCAGGTCGACCAGGCGTTCGGTGCCGTCGCTGCGGCGATTGAGCACCACGTCCTCGACCGCCTCGCGCAGTTCCTCCGGCAGATCGTCGTAGACCGCCAGTTGGCCGGCGTTGACGATACCCATGGTCAGCCCGGCACGGATGGCGTGATAGAGGAACACCGAGTGAATCGCCTCGCGCACCGGGTCGTTGCCGCGGAAGGAGAACGAGACGTTGGAGACCCCGCCCGAGACCATGGCGTGGGGCAGGTGCTCGCGGATCCAGCGGGTGGCCTCGATGAAGTCGACGGCGTAATTGTCGTGCTCCTCGATGCCGGTGGCGATGGCGAAGATGTTGGGGTCGAAGATGATGTCTTCCGGCGGGAAGCCGACCCGTTCGACCAGCAGCTCATAGGCGCGCTGACAGATCTCGGTCTTGCGCGCGAAGGTGTCGGCCTGGCCGGTCTCGTCGAAGGCCATGACCACCACCGCGGCCCCGTAGCGACGACACAGGGTGGCCTGCTCGAGGAACACTTCCTCGCCCTCCTTGAGCGAGATGGAGTTGACCACCGCCTTGCCCTGTACGCACTTGAGGCCGGCCTCGATGATCTCCCACTTGGAGGAGTCGATCATGATCGGCACCCGGGCGATGTCGGGCTCGCCGGCGATCAGGTTGAGGAAGCGTACCATCGCCTCCTGCGACTCCAGCATGCCCTCGTCCATGTTGATGTCGATGATCTGGGCGCCGTTCTCGACCTGGTCCAGCGCCACTTCCAGGGCGGTGGTGTAGTCCTCCTCGACGATCAGCCGCTTGAAGCGCGCCGAGCCGGTGACGTTGGTGCGCTCGCCGACGTTGACGAACAGCGAGCCCTTCTCGATGTTGAAGGGCTCCAGCCCCGCCAGGCGACAGGCGCGCGGACGCTCGGGCACCTTGCGCGGCGCCATGCCCTGGATGGCGGCATGAATCGCGGCGATGTGCTCCGGCGTCGAGCCGCAGCAACCGCCGATGATGTTGACCAGACCGCTCGAGGCGAACTCGGCGACGATGGCCGCCATCTCTTCGGGGGTCTGATCGTACTCGCCGAATTCGTTGGGCAGCCCGGCGTTGGGGTGCGCCGAGACGAAGGTGTCGGCCTTGGTCGAGAGCTCTTCCAGATAAGGGCGCAGCTCTTCGGCGCCCAGGGCACAGTTCAGGCCGATGGAGAGCGGCTGGGCATGGCGCACCGAGTTCCAGAACGCCTCGGTGGTCTGGCCGGAGAGGGTACGCCCGGAAGCGTCGGTGATGGTACCGGATATCATCACCGGCAGCCGCTCGCCGCGGTCGTCGAACAGCGCCTCCAGGGCGAAGATGGCCGCCTTGGCATTGAGGGTGTCGAAGATCGTCTCGATCAGGATCAGGTCGGCGCCGCCCTCGATCAGCGCTTCGGCCGCCTCGTAGTAGTTGTCACGCAGTTGGTCGAAGGTAACGTTGCGCTTGGCCGGATCGTTGACGTCGGGCGAGAGCGAGGCGGTACGCGAGGTCGGCCCCAGCACCCCGGCCACGTAGCGCGGCACCCCGGTCTCGGCCGCCACCGCATCGCACGCCGCACGGGCCAGACGCGCCGACTCGCGATTGATCTCCGGCACCAGTGCCTCCATGCCGTAATCGGCCTGGGAGAGGCGAGTGCTGTTGAAGGTGTTGGTCTCGATGATGTCGGCGCCCGCCTCGAGATAGGCGCGGTGAAGACGCGTGACGAGATCGGGGCAGGTCAGTGCCAGCAGGTCGTTGTTGCCCTTGAGTTCCGAGGGCCAGTCGCCGAAGCGCTCGCCGCGGAAGTCGGCTTCCTCGAGCTTGGCATTCTGTATCATGGTACCCATGCCGCCATCCAGCATGAGGATGCGCTCGCCGAGCCGTTCGGTGAGGGTGGCGGTCAGTGCAGAAGGAAGGGCGGCCATGGGTCGGGTCTGTCTCCAGCGAAGTCACGTCCAGGTATGTGGCCGCCCATGGATCCTGGTGCTCTTTGGCAGGGGCGGCCTTGTCGGCCGGCTATGGTAGCAAAACCAGCGGCTTGAGGGCAGGGCTGGTCAAAAACCGAGCAAAACAGTCGGGATTGTCTCGAAGCCCGCTTTTGCTTACCATGATGGTATGTCACTTATGGCCGGCCCCGTTGCCGCGTCCGACCAGCGAGAACATCATGAGCGAGATCATCCAGATTACCGACAGCGCCCAGGAATACCTTGCCGAGCTGCTGGCAAAGCAGAACGTCGAGGGCATTGCAGTGCGCATCTTCATCACCCAGCCGGGCACGCCCTACGCCGAGACCTGCCTGGCCTACTGCCGGCCCGGCGAGGAAGAGCCCACTGACGAGCGTCTGGAGCTCGACAAGATCGCCGTCTTGATCGACAAGAACAGCATACCCTTCCTCGAAGAGGCAGTGGTCGATTTCAACGCCGACCGCATGGGTGGGCAGCTCACCATCAAGGCGCCCAACGCCAAGATGCCCAAGGTCAATGCCGACAGCCCGCTCGAGGATCGCGTCAACTACATTCTCTACAGCGAGATCAACCCGGGCCTGGCTGCCCACGGCGGCGAGATCAAGCTGATCGAGCTGACCGAGGACCAGGTCGCGGTACTGGCCTTCGGCGGCGGCTGCCAGGGCTGCGCGGCGGTCGACCTGACGCTCAAGGAAGGGGTGGAGAAGACCCTGATGGAGCGTATCCCTGAGCTGGCCGGCATCCGCGACGTGACCGACCACACGGATACCACCAACGCCTACTATCGCTGACATTCGAAACGGCGACCCGCATTTCGCGGCATCGCCGTGGTTCGTACAGGGTGCACCGCCCGCAAGGGCGCCGGGCATTCAGCGAACGCTCTCGGAAGGCTCCACTTTGGAGCCTTCCTGCGTTTCGGCTCCCCGCTCCGCACGGCGTGAGGGCTTTCCTTCCTCGTCAGGCTGCCAAGCGCGCCGCATGAGCTCGGCATCCAGGGTGCGCAGCCGCGCCGCCTGCTCTTCGATGTGGCGCTTCTGGTCCTCGATGCGTGCCTGCAGCAGCGACTGTTCGTGGCGCAGCGTGTCGATACGCTCTTCGGCGCGACTTCTCGCCCACTGGGTCTCGCGGTGCTGCTTCTCCTCGCGGCCCAAGGCGGCCTGGGTCTCGTGCAGCTGGCGCTGCAGGTTTTCCTGACGCTTCTCCAACTGCTGGGCCGCGGCATCGTAGCGCTTCTCGGCCGCCACGCGCTCCTGGCGCGCCTCGTCGAGTAGCGTCATGAGGCGTGCCTCGGCGACTTCATGACGCTGCTCCTCCTGGTTGAGACGCGCCAGGTGCTGCGCATCACGCTCGGCCAGGGCCTGCTGATGCGCCTGAGCCTGCTGCTCGCTCTCCTGCTGAAGCTTGTCGAGCTGTTGCAGGGCACGGCTGAGACGCTCCTCGAACTGGCGAGCACGCTCCTGCCACTGATCGCGCTCGGCCTCGACCCGCGCCAGGGCGGCGCTACGCGCCTCCAATCGCTGCTCGGTGCCCGCCACGTGAGCGGAAAGGGCGGCCTCGCGCTGCTCGGCATCCTCGACCTGCCGCTGCGCTTCCTGCATGGCTTCCTGCGCCTCGACAACACGCCGGTCGGCGTGCTCGCGATATTGCGCCAGCGCCTCGCCGGCGGCTTCCTGAGCCTTGTGCCAGAGACTCTCCGCCAGCCGCTGTACCGCCTCGGGCATGGCCTGCGACGCGGGCTGCTCGCGGCTGCTCTCCCGCCGCAGCCGCCATTCGCGCAGATGATCGCTGATCGTGGTGAAGCTGCCGGTACCCAACACTTCGCGAATCTTCTGCACGCTGGGGGCTTCTCCCCGCGCCTGCAGGGATTCGATGGCGCCCAGTACATCCTCGTATTGCACACCGCTGCGTGCCATGTCGATCTCCTTGATGGTGTAGCTGCTGCTCCATGCATCACGCGGCGGGCGACGCTTGTTCTTGCTCTGCCATGCGCCCGCTTGAGTCGTTCAAGCATAGCCGTTTTCCCAGCGGCGGGGAAGAAAATTACATTTTATGTATTACGTAATTTACATTACACTATTAATCAAAATTCAAGATTACTCGTCTTATCTTGAAAAACTGCTCGATACGCCTGACACTGGACGCTCAGGGAGTGGGACAAGGGCATGAGGATGTCGAGCGAGACAAGCAGGGCAGAGGCGGGCTCACGGCCCGAGCCGAAATCGAGCCAGTTGGCGCCGATTGGCGGACTGATGCCCAGCCGCCCGCGCACAGGCCAGGTCCATATCGCCGCACAAAGCGATGCCGAAGCCGTGGCGCGCTGGCTCGCCGAATATCGCGACAGCCCGCGAACGCTGCGCGCCTATCGTCGCGAGGCTGAGCGGCTGCTGCTGTGGCTGGAGCGG
Source organism: Billgrantia desiderata (assembly GCF_900108215.1). Classification (NCBI taxonomy): domain Bacteria; kingdom Pseudomonadati; phylum Pseudomonadota; class Gammaproteobacteria; order Oceanospirillales; family Halomonadaceae; genus Billgrantia; species Billgrantia desiderata. The sequence continues at coordinate 336,088 of NZ_FNVC01000001.1, forward strand.
GAAGGGCGCGGGCTGGCCGAGCTGCGCCGTCACGACCTGGATGCCTACGAGGCGTTTCTGGCCTCGCCCACGCCGCGCGAGCATTGGGTGGGGCCGCCGCGGCCGCGCCACGCCGCCGACTGGCGCCCGTTCCGCGGGCCGCTGTCGCCCAGCAGCCGGCGGCAGAGCCTGGTGATCCTGCAGGGCATGTTCGCCTGGCTGGTGGAAGCAGGATGGCTCACGCACAATCCGTTTCGCCTGATGCGCGACAAGCGGCGCCGGCTGGACAACCGCCAGACCGGTATCGAGCGCTACCTGGAGCGGCCGCTGTGGGAGTGGCTATGGCAGTGGCTGAACGAGCCGCCGGCACAGGATGCCAGCCTCAGGGAGCACTACCTTCACCAGCGTCGGCGACTGATCTTCGGCTTTGCCTATCTGCTGGCCCCGCGTATCGGCGAGATGGCTGCCGCCGAGATGAGCGATTTCTTCCTGCGCGAAGGGCGCTGGTGGTGGCGCGTGGTGGGGAAGGGCGACAAGCTGGCGCGCATTCCCGTACCGCCCGACATGCTGACGCTGCTGGAACAGTGGCGGGAAACGCTGGGGCTCTCGCCACACCCCCAGCCCGGAGAGGCGGGAGCGCTGCTGCGCGGCCTGGACGGCGAGCGTCGCCTGGGTGACAACCAGCTCTATCGACTGATTCGAAGCGCCTTTCACGCCGCCGCCGATGCCCTGCAAGCCGAGGCCGGCGAGGCGGCTGCCGCCCAGGTGGCACGGCTGCGCGCCGCCACGCCGCACTGGCTGCGCCACACCTCGCTGACCCACCAGGCCCAGGCCGGGGTCGAACTGCGCTACCTGGCCAGCACCGCGCGCCACGCGCGGCTCGACACCACGGCGCAATACCTGCACGGCGAGGACGAGGAGTGGCATCGTCAACAAGCCGCTCACGGTTTGCCCGGCAGGGCGCCCGAACCGGTATAATGACCTTCGAGTCATCACGGGAGGCCACATGACCACCGAAGCCACGGCCGAGCAGGCCCAGCAGGCGTTGCTGGAAGAGTTCGAGATGTTCGACAACTGGATGGACCGCTACCAGTACATCATCGACATGGGCAAACAGCTGCCGCCGTTTCCCGAGGAGTGGAAGACCCCGGAGCGCAAGATCCAGGGCTGTCAATCCAACGTCTGGATTCACCATCGCCGCGAAGGCGAGGCGCTGCACTTCGACGCGGTATCCGATGCCGCCATCGTTTCCGGACTGATCGCCGTGCTGATGCGCATCTACAATGACCGTCCGCCGGCCGAGATTCGCGCCACCAGCCCTCACTTCCTGCAGGATCTTGGGCTCGACAAGCACCTGTCGCCGACGCGCAGCAACGGCCTGCACGCCATGCTGGCGAAGATCTACGAAGTCGCCGAGAGCGAGGCCGCCTGAGGTCTCGCCGCGCGCCGCCCCGCGGCATGGCGGCGCCGCTCCCTGGCCAGTATGCCGTCGGCGTCCAGGCTGGCGATGGCCACATCCGGCTGCGCCGGGATCTCACCCGCCAGCTGCAGTGCCTGATAGCGGCCGCAGCACACCCTCAGGAAGGAAGCGAAGTTGGCGGGATCGTGACCGGCCTCGGCGCACTCCCGCGCCAGCCTGGCCACCAGCTGGCTGAGTGACAGTCCGTCGCGCCTGCCCACCTCTTCGAGCACCGTCCAGAAGAAGCGCTCCAGACGCACGCTGGTGGAAACGCCATCGATACGCATGGAGCGTGTCTGCGGCTCCCAGAGATCCGGCTGGGCGCCGATGAAAAGCCTGCACATGAGTCATTCTCCCCCTGATCCGGCTCGCGACCGATGCCTTCAGCATGGCGTCGGTCGCGGGCCAGGGCAAGGCCGTCGCTCGACACCGGTCAGGGTTCGATGTCCGGCTTCGATGTCACAGTTCGATGCGTGTGCCCAGCACGGCGAGGAACTGGGCCAGCCAGGCCGGATGGGCGGGCCAGGCGGGCGCCGTCACCAGCTTGCCGTCGGTCACGGCATCGTCCACGGCGATGTCGGCATAACGACCGCCGGCCAGCTCCACTTCGGGGCGACAGGCAGGGTAGGCCGAACAGATGCGCCCCTCCAGCACGCGTGCCGCCGCCAGCAGCTGAGCGCCATGACAGATCGCCGCCACCGGCTTGTCTTCGGTGAAGAAGTGACGCACCACCTCGATGACCCGCTCGTTGAGACGCAGGTACTCGGGCGCGCGCCCGCCGGCAACGACCAGACCGTCGTAGTCGGCAGGATCGACGGCGGCGAACTCGGCGTTCAGGGTAAAGCGGTGCCCGGGCTTCTCGCTGTAGGTCTGATCGCCCTCGAAGTCATGGATGGCAGTGGCGATACTTTCACCGGCCCGCTTGTCGGGACAGACGGCGTCGACGCGGTGCCCCACGGCCTGCAGTGCCTGAAACGGCACCATGGTTTCGTAGTCTTCGGCGAAATCGCCGCACAGCAAGAGCAGTCGCTTGGCAGACATGGCGTGTCTCCTCATCGGCTCGTTGTGTTGGGTGTGCCATCGAGCAGTCTGGCACGGGCGAACCGGGTGAGGGTGGTAGCGGGCTACTACAGCGGGCTACCAAGGGGACCATGACAAACGGGACGGGTGGCAGAGGTGAGAGGTGAGAGGTGAGAGGTGAGAGGCGGGCGCAGTCCGCGCCGTCTTCAGTGCTTGGCGGTGTGCTCCGCACGACAGCGATAGTGCTCGTCGAGCTCCGGGTCTTCGCGGCACAGGCGCTCGCTGGGGCCGCCCGGCACGGGATCGATGCCGCCATCGCTGCCGGGGTGGCAGCGCACGATGCGCTTCGCCGCCAGCCAACCGCCGCGCAGCGGGCCATGCACCTGAACGGCCTCGACGGTGTAGTGGGAACAGCTCGGCCAATAGCGGCAGCGCGGGCCGAGCACGGGACTGATGACCAGTTGATAGAGCCTGACGAGAGCGATCATTGCCAGGCCCAGGGCGCGCGCCACGAGCCTGCCGAGACGCTGTAGCCAGGCCGTCGGGCGAGTCACGCTCAGCCTTCCTTCGACGGCTTGCCGTAGAGGGTGTCGGGATCGATCAGCGGCTCGCTGGTGATTCTCGCTTCTTCCCCCTCCAGCGCCACGTAGAAGCAGCTGCGCCGGCCGGTATGGCAGGCCGGTCCGTTCTGTTCCACCTGCAGCAGCAGAGTGTCGCCATCGCAATCGAGGCTGGCAGCGCGCAGGTGCTGCTGCTGACCGGAAGACTCCCCCTTGCGCCACAGCTTGCCCCGCGAGCGCGACCAGTAGCAGACACGCCCGCTGGCCAGCGTCTCTTCGAGGGCCTCACGGTTCATCCATGCCATCATCAGCACTTCGCCGCTATCGTGCTGCTGAGCGATGGCGGGAATCAGGCCGTCCTGATTGAAACGCACTGCCGCCAATATGCGCTCGAGGGGGAGGCGGGCGTCGAGCTCGGCACGCTCGAGCCGTTTGAAGGTATCGCTCATGACGTTTCCGTAGTGGCTGGCTTGTCTCTTGCCGGCGCGGCAAGGCAAAGGTCACAGCTGCCCAGCAGCTCGATGGTCTGACGCTCGACGCGGAACCCGAGTTCCCGCGCCCGAGCGCTCAGCTGTGCATTGACGTCGTCCAGATGCAGCTCTTCGACGCGTCCGCAGTGACGACAGATCAGCAGCTGGAAGCCGTGAGCATGCTCGGGACAGGGGCAGGCCACATAGGCATTGAGGGACTCGATGCGGTGCACCAGCCCCTGTTCGATGAGAAAGTCGAGCGCGCGATAAACGGTAGGTGGGCGGGCCGAGGCATGCTCGACGGCAAGCCGGTCGAGCAATTCATAGGCCTTCAGACCACCGCTGGTTGCTGCGATCATCTCGAGCACCCGGCGCCTGATCGGGGTGAAGCGAACCCCGCGAAGCTGGCACTGTCTTTCGGCCTGCGCAAGCAGGGCAGTAGCGTCGGTCATGGTAGAGCCGATGTGTAGGGAATGGCATCCATTCTACGTGCTGAGGCTTGCCTCGGCCAGCACGGGCTCGGGAAGCTCCTTGAGTTCGCCATGGCGTGCGAAGTGGCGCTGCGAGAAGGCAACCCGCTCCCTGACGCCCACTCCCTCGGGCTGTTTCTCCACCAGGTCCAGGCGTGCGCGCAACCCTTCGCCATTGGCCATTTGGATGGCCAGGCCGGGGCGGGCATTGAGTTCCAACAGCATGGGGCCGCGGTTGCGATCGATGACCATGTCGGTGCCCAGATAGCCAAGTCCCGTCATCTCGTAACAGCCGGCCGCCAGTTCCAGCAGGTTGGACCAGTCGGGAATCCGCAGGCTGGCGAGCTCGTGGCCCGTATCGGGATGGTCGCGCCGGGTACGGTCGAACTGGACGCCGCGTACCGCCGTGCCCGTGGCGATGTCCAGCCCCACGCCCACCGCCCCCTGGTGCAGGTTGGCCTTGCCGTCGGAAGCCGCCGTGGAGAGGCGCATCATGGCCATCACCGGATAGCCGCGGAAGATGATCACGCGAATGTCGGGTACGCCTTCGTAGGTGTACTCCGAGAGCTTCTCGTCGAAGTTGATCAGCCCCTCGATCATGGCCACGTCGGGCGTACCGCCCAACGAATAGAGGCCGGAGAGGATGTTCGAGACGTGCCGGTGCAGATCCTCGATGCTCAGGCGGGCACCGCTGGGCTTGATGAAACTCTCCCCATCGACCTGCTCGATGACCAGGATGCCCTTGCCGCCGCTACCCTTGGCCGGCTTGATGACGAAACCGGGATGACCGGCAATCATGCGGCCCAGCGCCTTGACGCCGAACTGGGTGGACACGGTGCCGATCAGCGCCGGCGTGGTGATGCCGTGTTTTTCCGCCAGCAGCTTGGTCTTCAGTTTGTCATCCACCAGTGGATACAGGCGCCGGCTGTTGTAGCGCCCGATATAGCGGATGTTGCGCCGATTCATGCCGATGATGCCTCGGAGCTTGAGCTGCTTCGGTCGTGCCCACATGGGACTCAATCCTCGGTGACCGGTTTGAAGCGTCGCAGCTCGAGCAGCCGATACCCCGTGTAGTTACCCAACAGCAGGATCAGCGACATGATGATGAGCTGCACACCCAGAAAATTGAAGGTGAGGTGGCGTATCCAGGGGTTGTTCATCGCCAGGTACGCCAGTATGGCAGTAATGAGGCTTCCGCCGCCTTGAATCAAGACCTCCTTGGGACCCTCTTCCTCCCACAGGATCGACATCCGTTCGATGGTCCAGGCCAGAATGATCATCGGGAAGAAGGTGATCGTCAGGCCTGCGTTGAGCCCCACTCGATACGATAGCACCGAAAACAGCGAAATGATGGCGATCACCGTGATGATGACCGCCGACACCCGCGCCACCAGCAGCAAGTTGAGGTAGGAGAGGTAGTTGCGTATCACCAGCCCCACCGCCACGATCAACAGAAAACCTATCATGCCGGTTGGCAGGGTCGTCTGAATGAAGGCGAGGGCGATCAGCACGGGCATGAAGGTGCCGGAGGTCTTGATGCCGACGATGATGCGCAGGAAGACCACCACCAGCGCCCCGATGGGAATCAACAGGATGGTCTGGAAGAGCGCCTGTTCCTCCAGCGGCAGACTGTGGATCGAGAAGTTGAGCAGGGTGTCGTCCGCCAGCTGACTGCGTACCGCCGCCGCCGCCGGCTGATTGCGCGACAGCATCGAGAAGGTCACCCGCGAATTGGTGCCGCCCTGGACTTCGAGCACCGCGCGCCCGCCGGTTTCCCACAGCAGCAGGTTGTCCGGCTGCCCCTGGTCGGCGGTACGGGGGTTGAACAGCGTCCAGTTCTGCTCGTCCTCGAACACCATGATCCAGGAGGTCAACGCCTGCCGACGGCGGCCATCCTCGAGCATGAGGCCGCTTACCTCGCGGGCATGCACGCCGGCCTGGTTGAGCAGGCGCACCAGTAGCGGAGTACGCTCGAACTGCGTCAGCAGCAGACGGGCATTCTCGCCCTGACGGTCTTCGCCGAAATCGCGAATCAACTCGCGGGTGAAGGTGTAGGGATCGGCGCTGCGCATCCAGGCCCGCTCAATGACCTGGGCGGCCGCGGTATCGTAGGGTCGCTCCCAGCTGATCTCACGCAGCGGCGGACGCACCATCTGCTGTTGGCGTCTGTCTTCGGTCACCTGCAAGCGCACGGAGTAATAGAGCTGCTGGCTGCCCGTGGCACTGCGAATCGACCACTGCGCGCGGCGGCTGCGCTCATCCTGCAGAAAGGAGAGGCCATATCCCGGCGAGGCCGTGTTCTCGGTCAGAATGCGGTAGCCACGCTGGTGCGAAGGCAGCGCCAGGTCGACCCGCACGGGATCGCCCAGTGCGGTGAAGTCGACGATGGCCTCGACCTCCCAGATCTGGCGTTGCTCACCGGGCGTCCAGGGCACCTCCATCTGAATGTGCCGATGCAGGCTCGTGCCGATGCCAAGCACCATCAGCAGACCCACGATGAGGTAGAAGGGCAGTCGCGACATGTAGAATCCTTGCAGGTAGGGCAGTCAGGCCACGATCAGCCTTCTTCTTCGTCCCGGTCGTTGATCTGGTCCTCGGCTGCCTCGGAGGCAGGGCGGCCGCCGGGGAATTCGGGACGGGGGTGGAGATAGTTCTCCGCCACGTCGATCAGGGCGATATCCATGAGAAAACGACGACCGAGCAGCACCGGATAGTTGAGGTGAGTGCGGTCGCTCAGGGTGAACTCCACGGTTTCGCGGATCGGGCCCAAGGTCATCATCAGACTGACGACCGGGCGCGACTCGCTGCCGGCGGCCTGCATGATGCGTACCCGGCGCTCGACGGGGCGCTCGATCCACTCGTCGCGCACATGCTCGACGACGATATCGCTCTCGTTGAGACCCAGCTTGAAACGCACCCAATCCTCACCGTCGCGCTCGAAGCGGGTGACGTCCGTCGCACTCAGCGAGGAGGTATTGGCACCGGAGTCGACCCGGGCGCGCAGATAGGTGCCAACCTCCGGCAGGCCGATCCATTCGGCGCGACCCACCATTTCCTTCGAGGAGAGCACTTCGCTCAGCTCGTTGTTGCATTCGGCCGGAACCAGGATCGGCTCATCGCCGCCACGCTGCTCAAGCCGCTCGATGTCGCCACGCAGGTGGCGCAGGGTGATGCCTGCATCGCGCAGTTCGCTGAGCAGCTCGGCTTGGCGGCGCTCATGCTGGGCGAAGTGAGCCTCGGCCCGTGCGCAGCGCAAGGCCATGTGCTCTTCGAGCTGACCGATGCGGGTTTCGAAAAGATCGGGACTCAGAGTGGGCTCAGGCTCGGCCTGAGGGCCGGTATTGAGGGCGCATCCGCTGATCAGCAACGAACTCAGCAACCAGACGACGGTGGCGGATAGCGTTCTCGGTTGCATGGGAAATCGACAGCCTCCAATTGGACTGCGCATCGGCGCAGCGGCAGTGGGCTTGGCACAATCCCGGGTAACGACCGGGGTCTGGGGCGCTTGAACGATCGCGCCGGGACATGACGGGGGATGATAAGGATTTCGAGGTGGGCTTGTCCAACACCGCAACAGATAGTCAATTTAACATAATATACATTATGCGAACCATCGGCCTGGACGGTCAGTCGCTGCGATACGATGAGCGGTATGCCGGCCTGCCGTTCGACGACCTCGCCATGGCGCCGGCCGGCTTTCCGCAACGCACGACCCCGGCTGCTGCCGGGGTCGCACGGACTTGCAAGCTCGGCCTGTCAGGCGTCATCGGGCGGTGCGTAGGAGCCATCCTCACGATGCACTTCCTTGCCGGTGATCGGCGGCGTGAATACGCAGGCCAGGTGCATGGTCTTGTGTGCGCGCAGCAGATGTTCGTCGTGCTGATCGAGAATATAGATGTCGCCGGGCTTGATCGGCCAGATCTTGCCGTCGGCCAGAGTCTCCACTTCACCTTCGCCTTCGATGCAGTACACCGACTCGTAGTGATGCTTGTAGTGGATGTGAGTCTCGGTGCCTTCGTAGATCCGCGTGATGTGGAACGAGAAGCCGCCACCGTCGTTGGCCAGCACCAGACGCGTGCTGTCCCAGGTGCCGCTTTCCGACTTGACCAGGCGGTCGGTCTTACGCGCTTCCTCGAGGTTGCGAACGATCATTGCTCATGTCACTCCATACGATCCATGGACTGGCCGGCTGACGCCGCAGCCGGCCGTTTTCTGGCAGTTGCTCGGCAAATCGCCGCTTAGCCAAGCACTTCCTTTACGCTTGCCTCGAGGATATCCAGCCCCTCGAGCAGATCCTCGTCGGGAATGGTCAGCGGACACAGGCATTTCACCACTTCGCCGGCCTGGCCGCTGGTTTCGATCACCAGCCCCTTCTCGAAGGCCTTGGCGGTGATCTTGTCGGCCAGCTCGCCGCTGCCCACGTCGATGCCGCGCATCAGGCCACGGCCGCGCTCGGTGGCCTTCACGCCGTACTCGCCGATCAAGGCGGCTATCTTCTGGAAGCGATCCTCGACCACCCTGCCCTTGCGCTGCACGTCGCGCTCGAAGGTGTCGTCCTGCCAGTACTGTCGCATGGCCGCCGCGGCCGTGGCAAAGGCCAGGTTGAAACCGCGGAAGGTGCCGTTGTACTGGCCCGGCTTCCACTTGTCGAGCTCGGGGCGCATCAGTACGTGGGCGAACGGCAGACCGAAGCCGGACAGCGATTTCGAATTGGTGACGATGTCGGGCGTGATGCCGGCATGCTCGAAGCTGAAGAACTTGCCGGTGCGGCCACAGCCGGCCTGGATGTCGTCGACGATCAGCAGGATGTCGTTGTCGCGGCAGATCCGCTCCAGGCGCTGGAGCCACTCGAGCCCGGCCACGTTGATGCCGCCTTCGCCCTGCACGGTCTCGACGATCACCGCCGCCGGCAGGTCCAGGCCGCTGGAGTTGTCGCCCAGCAGCTTCTCGAAGTAGTCGAGGCTGTCGGTATGCTCGCCCAGGTAACCGTCATAGGGCATGAAGGCGCTGCCCTGCAGCGGGATGCCGCCGGTGGCCTCGCGGAACTTGCGATTGCCGGTGGTGGCCAGCGAGCCCATGGTCACACCGTGGAAACCATTGGTGAAGCTCACGATGTTGTGGCGACCCTGGGCCACCCGTGCCAGACGAATCGCCGCCTCCACGGCGTTGGTGCCGGTCGGCCCCGGCAGGTGCACCTTGTAGTCCAGCCCACGCGGCTTGAGGATCACCTCTTCGAGGGTTTCCAGGTAGTCGCGCTTGGCGGCGGTCCAGAAGTCGAGGCCATGCACGATGCCGTCGCTGTCGAGGTAGTCCAGCAGCGCCTGCTTCAGGTGCGGATTGTTGTGACCGTAATTGAGCGTGCCGGCGCCGGCCAGAAAGTCGATGTACTCGCGGCCGCTCTCGTCGGTCAGGCGTGCGTTCCTGGCCTTGGTGAAAACCACCGGAAACGAGCGGGAATAGGTTCGGACATTGGATTCGAGACGTTCGAGTGTCTGGGTCTGCATGGTGACCTCCTGTCAGATGATCAGGCGAAAGGCTGCGTGGACGACCGAGCCGCTCGGCCGTCCGGCAATGGGATGGGGATCAGATGCGCCGCGTATCGAACGGACCGATGCGCACGAGATTCTCGGGGTCGTGCTCACCGCCGAGTTGATCCGTCGAGAAGTACTCACGGCTGTTGAGGGGTGCCTGCCAACGGTCGGCAAGGCGGCGGAAAAGCCCCCAGGACGCCTGATTGTCCGGCGTGATGGTGGTTTCCAGATGGTGCACGTCGAGCAGCTCGGGGCGGCTCATGACGGCCTCTACCAGGCGCCGGGCCAAGCCGGTGCCGCGCGCTTTCTCGCCCACCGCCACCTGCCACAGGAAATAGGTGTCCGGGGCGTTGCTCTTCACGTAACCGGAAACGAAGCCGACGATTTCGCCCTCTTCGTTGGTGGCAACGGCGCAGGTATCGCGGAACTGTGTCGCCAGCAGCAGATAGGCGTAGGCGGAATTGACATCGAGCGGCGGGCAGGACTTGACCAGTTCGTAGATGCCCCAGCCGTCGTCGGGGTTGGGTTTGCGGATGAACAGCGGTGAGGCATCGCTGCCGACCACGGCATCGGCCACGCTGGGGCGGACCAGGTCGGCGGAGGGAGTGAAAGGCTGCGGTGTCATGTTCATGGTCAGGTTTCGCTGTAGCGATGTTACTGCCAATGATAACAAAGCCAACCGACAAATCAAAACGGGCGTTATGACTGAGGCACAATTACATAACAAAAAATTATCAACGCTTTCCAATACGTGCCCGATGACTACAACCGCCATCGCGTTCGGTCACGCCCATGGCAAAGTCTAGTTCAGAATTCCCCGGGCGTCGGAAACGAATCGGGCCGCCCTTCAGGCGGCCCGATCGAACGAGAAAGCGACAAAGCGTCAATGCCGCGATAACGTCCGCATGGTGACGAACTCCTCCGCCGCGGTGGGATGAATGCCCACGGTGGCATCGAAGTCTGCCTTGGTCAGCCCCGCCTTTACCGCGATGGCGATGCCTTGTATGAGCTCTCCCGCCTCCTCGCCCACCATATGGGCGCCGACCACCACGTCGCTGGCGTCGTCGACGATCAGCTTCATCAGACAGCGCTCCTCACTGCCGGAAAGCGTGTGCTTCATCGGCCGGAAATCGGTGCGGTAGACGCGAATCGCGTCATACTCCTTGCGCGCCTGCTCCTCCGACAGGCCCACCGTGCCGATGTTGGGATGACAGAACACTGCCGTGGCGATATTGCGGTAATCCATGGGCTTGGGCGGTGCCTCGCCAAAATGCTGGCTGACCAGATGCATGGCTTCCGCCAGCGCCACGGGGGTCAGCTCCGGCCCACCTGTCACGTCGCCCAGTGCCAGGATGGAAGGCGTGGAGGTCTCGAAGCGATCGTTGACCTTGACGGTGCCATCGGGGTTGAGAGCGATGCCTAGCGCGTCGAGGCCGACTCCCTCGAGATGGGGCTTGCGTCCGGTAGCGGCCAGCACCGTGTCCACCTCGAGCGACTCGCCGTTGGTCAGCGTCACGAGCAGCCCGCCCTCGGTCTTCTCGATACTCTCGATATTGGTTTCGAAATGCAGATTCACGCCCTTGAGGGCCATCTGCTCACGGGTGAATTCACGCACCTCGCGGTCGAAGCCGCGCAGAAACAGTTCGCCGCGATAGACCAGGTGCGACTCGCTGCCCAGCCCGTTGAAGATGCTGGCAAACTCCACCGCGATGTAGCCGCCGCCCAGCACCAGGAAACGCCGCGGCATGAGCTCCAGATCGAACACCTCGTTGGACGTCACCGTCAGTTCGCGACCGGGGAAGTCGGGCACCCAGGGCCAGCCGCCGACGGCCACCAGAATCTTGGCGGCGCTGAAGGCGCGGCCGTCGACCTCGACGCGGTGGGCATCGACCACCCGGGCCCGGCCGTGGATCAACTCGACCCCGGCGTTGTCCAGCAGCCGGCCGTAGATCTCGTTGAGACGCTTGATCTCGCGCACCTTGTTGTCGCGCAGCGTGGCCCAGTCGAAGCGCGGCGCCTCGGTCAGGCTCCAGCCGAAGCCTCGGGCGTCTTCGAAGGCGTCGTGGAAATGGGCGGCATAGGAATAGAGTTTCTTGGGCACGCAACCCACGTTCACGCAGGTGCCGCCCAGATAGCGGTCTTCGGCAACGGCCACTCTGGCACCGGTTGCCGCTGCAGTGCGGGCAGCGCGCACCCCACCGGAGCCGGCACCAATCACGAACAGGTCATAGTCGAAGTCTGACACTCATTTCTCCTCGTCTAGCCGGGTCAGGTGGCATACCCGGTCCGTTCGGCAGATGATAACAGTGCAGGTGTAACCATGTAGAGCGGTGCCCCATGTAGAGCTCTGCCAGGGTGTGGCTCTTGGTTGACCGACTCGGGGCATGGCGGTAAAAGGTGCCCTCCCCTACTCTCTGACCTTCGGATGGACTCTGCCATGAACCAGGAAATCGACTGCCTGCTGGAAAACAACCGGCGCTGGGCAGAGCGGATGTGTCAGGAAGATGCGGAGTATTTCACCCGCCTTTCCCGTCAGCAAAATCCGAATTACCTCTGGATCGGCTGCTCCGACAGCCGGGTACCGGCCAATCAGATCGTCTCGCTGCCACCGGGTGAGGTCTTCGTCCATCGCAACGTCGCCAACCTGCTGCATCACAACGACATGAACGCCCTCTCCGTGGTGCAGTATGCCGTCGACGTCCTCCAGGTCAGGCATATCATGGTGGTCGGCCACTACGGCTGCGGCGGCGTGCGCGCGGCAGTCACGGGGGGCGATTGCGGCATGGTGGATTACTGGCTGCATTCGGTGCGCGAGCTGTATAGCCAACACCGCCCTTCACTAGCCCACTTGCCGCTGGATCAGCAGGTCGATCGCCTCTGCGAGCTCAACGTGCAGGCGCAAGTGAACAACCTGTGTCGTACCAAGATCGTTCAGCTCGCCTGGCAGCGCGGCCAGGAGCTCTCGATTCACGGCTGGATCTACGGCCTGGGCGATGGTCGCATCGCCGATCTCGGTTGCACCGTCGAAGGGCTGGATCAGGTGGCTACGCTCTATCGCATCGACCGCCTTCAGGCAGCATCTGACAGTTGCTAGCAGCCTGTCGGACTTAACGCTGATCTACACGGGAAACCGGGGTTTCGGCCAATTTCATTCGACCGGCTCGAAACCGCCCATACCAAGCCTTACACTTTCATCGAAGCTCCAACACACTTTCATCGAAGTCCCAGCCACCGACGTCCCAACCAGCCGGAATCTGACATGCCCGACGCTCTTGCTCACCTTCAGATGGCACATCTCGAGGCCCTGGAACGTCGCTATGCCGACGCCATGAGCGCCCTTGGTTACGACGGCGTACTGATCTTCAGCGGCCGCCCTGCCCTGCACTTCGGCGACGACCAACACGCCAACTTCTGCAGCTACGGCCATTTCCAGCACTGGACCGGTCAGGCCGGCCTGGCCCACAGCTGGCTGCTGGTGCAGCCGGGCCAGCACACGACCTGCTTCGTCCATGCACCGGACGACTTCTGGCACCTGCCGCCAAGCCTTCCCGACGAGGGCTGGACCGACTACCTCGAGGTGATCAGCGGTCGCTTCGAGACACCGCCGGCGGTAAACGCGAGCCGCCTTGCCGTGATCGGCGACGTCGCCGAAGCAACGGCCCGTGCCCTTGGCGCCGAGTGCAATCCTCCCGCTCTGCTGACCGCCCTGGATGAAGGCCGGGTGCGCAAGAGTGAATACGAAATCGCCTGTCTGAGCGAGGCCAACCGGATGGCGCTGCGCGGCCACCAGGCTGCCAGAGCGGCGTTTCTGGCCGGCGAGAGCGAACTCGACATTCAGCTGGCCTACCTCAAGGCATCGCGGCAGCGGGAAAGCGACGTACCCTACGGCAACATCGTCGGTCTCGGCGCTCATGGCGCGGTACTGCACTATCAGCATTACGACAGCGAGGCGCCCGCGTCGCGTCACAGCCTGCTGGTCGATGCCGGATACCGCTATCGCGGCTACTGCGCGGACATCACCCGCAGCTGGCCGGGGCCGGACGCCGACCCCGCCTTCGCCGCGCTGGTAACGCGCATGCACGACATCAAGCAGCAACTGGTGGCGGCGCTGGCCCCCGGCGTCGATTTCGTCGCCCTGCACGAGCGCATGCATCGCCTGCTCGCAGCACTGCTGGTCGAGAGCGAACTGGTCGCCGGTTCGGCCGAGGCCGCGGTCGAAGGCGGGATCACCCGCGCCTTCTGCCCTCACGGCCTGGGCCACCTGCTGGGCGTGCAGGTACATGACGTGGCCGGACGCACGAGCCGGGAGGGCATACCCCTGCCACCGCCGCCCGAGCACCCGGCGCTGCGCCTGACCCGGGAACTGGAACCAGGAATGACGGTCACCATAGAACCCGGGCTCTACTTCATTCCCATGCTGCTCGGACCGTTGCAGGCAAGCCCTGCGGGAAGCGACGTGAACTGGTCGCTGGTCGAACGTCTGCTGCCTCATGGCGGCATTCGCATCGAAGACAACGTGGCCATCGCCACGCATTCGGTGCGCAACCTGACCATGGAACACGAGTGAACGATATGTGTGAACGGCAGCAAGAGGCCGACTTTGCTCCGCCGCGCGGATTGAGCAATCCGCACGTTCAGACACTGTTGCCCCGCTGCCTGCCACGCCCGCGAATCGCTCGCGACGTCGAGCAGTTCGAACTCCCCGACGGCGACTTCGTCGAGCTCAACTGGATCCGGCCGATCCCCACCAGCAGCACGGCACCGATCCTGGTGCTGTTTCATGGCCTGGAGGGCTCGTTTCACTCCCCCTATGCGCGCTGGTTGCTGGCCACGGCCAGCCGCATGGGGTGGCGCGCCGTACTGATGCACTTTCGCGGCTGCGGCAGCCAGCCGAACCGCCTGCCGCGTGCCTACCACAGCGGCGACACCGCCGATGCCTATTGGCTGATCGCCGAGCTGTCGCGACGTTATCCCGGCGCCTTGAAGGTAGCCACCGGGGTCTCGCTGGGCGGCAACATGTTGCTCAAGCTGGTGGCGGAACAGGGCGGCAGCGGCCTCGATCTGGCCGGTGCCATCATCATCAGCGCCCCGCTCGACCTGGCCGCCAGCGCCGACACCCTGCATCAGGGATTCTCCCGGATATATGAGCGCCATCTGCTCAGGGCCCTGAAACGCAAGGTGGCGCCAAGGCTGGTACGCGGCGAACTGCCGCTGACGCTGAACGGCGAGGCACTCGAGCGCATCGACAGCCTGCGTGGATACGACGATGCCGTGACCGCCCCGCTGCACGGCTTCAAGGGAGCCGATGATTATTATCGCCGCGCTTCGGCCGGAAGGCTGCTGGGCGACATCGAGCTACCGACCTTGATCCTGCATGCCGATGACGACCCCTTCATGCCGGCCGGGCTGTTCCAGCGTCTGCCCCAGCCTTCCGCGGCGGTGCATCTGGAAATCACCCATCATGGCGGACACGTCGGCTTCATGGAGTGGCGCAACAAGCGTCTCTCGCCCTGGCTGGCCCGTCGCCTGGCGCGCGAGCTGGAAGGCTGGGCCAGCCTCGGCGACGCCTGGCGCTCCATCGCCGATCACCGGCTCAGCCGATCGGACAGCTGACCCCGGTTCCCTTCAGCCCGCAGTAGCCGCCCGGGTTCTTGTGCAGATACTGCTGATGGTATTCCTCGGCCGGATAGAAGACCTCGAGGGAGGCGATCTCGGTGGTAATCTGGCCGCGGCCCGCCTGAGCCAACGAATACTGATAGACGTCACGACTGCGCCTGGCGGCCGCCAGTTGGGCATCGCTGGTGGTGTAGATCGCCGAGCGGTACTGGCTGCCGATGTCGTTGCCCTGGCGCATGCCCTGGGTCGGATCGTGGGCCTCCCAGAACACCTTCAGCAGCGTCTCGAGATCCACCTCTCGGGGATCGAACACCACCCGCACCACTTCGGTGTGACCGGTCCTCCCGGTACAGGTCTCTTCGTAGGTGGGGTTGGGAGTCACGCCTCCGGCATACCCCACCGCCGTCACATACACCCCCGGTAGCTGCCAGAACAGACGCTCGGCGCCCCAGAAACAGCCAAGCCCCAGCACGATCTGCTCATGCCCCTCGGGAAACGGCGGCAGCATGGAGCGGCCGCTGACGGCATGCACGCCGGATATCTGCACCGGCGTGTCGCGCCCCGGAAGCGCATGTGTAGGATCGATGTTCATGACGTTATCCTCGCAGCAACACGTTGAGAGCGATCACGGAGCGGGCTCGAGTCGTGGCGGCCGGCCGGGCCTGGAGAAGATGTAAACCAGATCGACGGCCTGGGCAGCCCCGGAAACGGCCTGCACGTAGAGATTGCGCCACAGGGTATAGCGCAGCGTAAGCTCCGCGATCGGCGAGAAGATACCGACACCATAGCTGACGCGCAGATCTTCTGTCAGGTAGCCGCTCACGACCACCTGGCTGTCGTCGCCGACACCGGTCGTCTCCAGGGCCAGATCGTCGATGCCGAATGCCTGACCGATGGCACCGACCACCCCGCCCGTCTGCCCCAAGGCCAGGCCCACCAGCGCCGAGGTCAGCGCACCGTCCGCGTCACCATCCCGCGGCGCCCGGCCGCGCAGCAGGTACGAAAGCGCCCGCGCCTCATCCATGGCCGGCTCGGAGAAGATGGCCAGACTCGGCTCAGCGGCGAAGCCGGTCACACGCAGCCCGGCAATGACGCCATCCTCGGTGATGTCGGGGTTACGTATGGCTTCGAAGTCGAGCAGCGGCTGTTCCGGCGGTCCGCTGAACAGCAACTGCCCTTGGCGAATCAGCAGATCCTGGCCGAAGGCGCGGAAACGACCGTCGACGAGGTTGACCTCGCCGAACAGCTGCACCGGGCCATCCTGCTGGCGCACCTGCAGGGTGCCGGCCAAACCGGTTTCCAGCCCCGACGCGGCGAGCGTCATGTCCGGCCCCAGGTGCAACTCGATACGCACGTCCAGCTGCATGCCCGCCTCGCGCAGCGCCACGGCGGCGGCTTCGTCACCACCGGCGGCCGGCTCCAGTTCCTCACGCCGCTGGGCCCGTGCCTCGTCGCGCCGGGTGATGATGACCTCGTCGGGACTGGGGCTGACGGCCGCCGGCGGCGCCTCGCCCACCTCCAGTCGCGCCCAGGGCACCCCAACGTTACCCCGCACGCGCAGCGCCTGCGGGGTCACCCTGACGGCAATCTCGGGGGCGACGCGCAGACGGCCGAACTGCGGCAGGCTCACCAGCAGCGGACGGCGGGTACCGTCCAGCTCCACGGCGATGCGCCACTCGTCGAGCGAGGGCCAACTGGCGTTGCCGTCGATCACCAGGCGCCCGTCGTCGCTGGCCACATAGCCCATCAGGCGTGCACTGTCGCCGTTGAACTCGATGCGAATGCGTCCGTCCTCGACGATCAGCGGCACATCGAGCCCCGATGCCCGCAGTCCCATCAACTCCAGCGCACCATCCAGGCTCGGGTTGTCGCGGCTGCCGGAGATCCCGACCCGACCGGCCAGGGTACCTTCCAGCATGTCGAGTCCGGCCGCCAGCGTCCGGTAGCGAGACAGGTCGAGAGCGTCGACGACGAGGCTACCGGCAAGCTCACCGCTGCCCAGCGGGTCATTCAGGTCGAGATCGAGTGCCAGCCTCCCGGCATCGCCAAGGCCGAGCTCGAGATCGAGTGCCATACGCGCCTGGGTGGCATCCAGCCGCACGGCGAGGCGGGTGGCGGGCATCGACCAGGGCTGGCCATAGATATCCACCCCTTCCAGATCGAGCTGGCTGTCCAGATCCGCCTCGGCGCTCCACTGGCGACCGCCCTGCCGCCAGCGCGCCCGCAGCTGCAGGTCGGTCTCGCCGCTGGCACGCCAGTCCTCCGGCAGCCACTCGTTGAACATGCTCATGGGCAGCCCGCGCACGGCCAGGCTTACCTGGCCTTGATCGGCGCCGGCCTGCAGCGTGTCCTCCAGGCACAGGCGTCCGCCCTGCTCTCGACGCAGGCAGAACGGCTGCACCTGGGCGCGGGCCGTCGCCAGGTCCACTGAGAAGGCCACGGGGTCGTCTAGGCGCATCTCGCCGTAATCGGTATCGACCTCCAGCGGATCGATGCGACCGCTATAGCGCTGGCGCTCAGTGGAGAGCCCGCCCTCGAGCACGAGCGACGCCCGCGACAGCGGCATGCCTCGCCCGGCAAGCGCCGTCAACTCGGCGCGATGGGACGACAGCCGCCCGGACAAGGCCAGCGACAACTCACTGAAACGCTGGCCACCCGCGTTGAGCCGCTCGATGGCGAGATTGCCATCGAGGCTCGGGTCGTCCAGCCCCTGAACGCTGGCAGTGAGCTGCAGCGCCTCGAGGCGATTCTCGGCAAACGCCAGCGTCTGGCCCCGCAGGTCGATCTCCAGGCGCGGGCTGCTCAGCGTGCCGGCGGTGCGGAAGCGTCCGGTCAGGCTGCCGCTGAGATCGTCGTGCAGGCTGTCAAGCTCGGTCAGCGAGATGTCGCCGCTGAGGTCCATGCGCTGCTCGGTGATCGCGCCGGCAACGGTGATACGGTTCTGCCCCTGGCGGAAATCGAACTCCTGTACCTGCCAGCGCATGTCACTGTCCCCGGCCAGACGTGCCCGCAGCGACAGCGGCAGTTCCTGCAGCTGACCGTCGATGGCCAGCCGCGGCACGCGCAGCTGCCAGCCCGCTTCGGTCTGGCGGAAGGCGAGGTCCATATTGCCGCTGAGGCGCCCCTGCATGGCATCGGTGAACTGCCCGGGGTCGAGGTTGTCGAGGCGCACGGTGGCATCGAGCACCAGGCCGTCATGCCATTCGATGCTTCCGCGGCTGACCACCGAAGCATTGCCCAGGCTCAGGGACAGCGGGGTCCAGGCGAAGTGTTCCAGGTCGCCGCTACCGGTCAGGGCAATCCGGGTCAGCGGCACCTCCGGCCCCTCGACCCGCGCCGAGAGTGCCGCGCTGTACTGCTCGAGAGTGCCCGATAGACGCAGGTCGAGATCCTCGATCACATAGGGATCGTCGAGCGCTTCATCCTCTTCGGCGAAGGCGGCCGCCATCGGCAGCGGCCACTGCAGGAATTCGCTGCTCATCCTGGCGGAGAAAGGCACTTCCGGGTCGAGCACATCGGCCTGAGCGGTCAGCCGCGTGCTCACCGGGCCGCGCGCCACGAGTTCGGCGTCGAGCTCGGCCAGCGTGCCGTCGAGCCTGAGGTCGAGCCGCTGCCCGGCCAATTCGGGCATCAGCTCCGGCAGCCACAGCGCGGCCTCCAGCCGCGCCTGGAGCGGGTAATCGTCACGCAATTCGACGCGCGCACCGAGTCTGACGTCGGCGTCCAGGCTGGCGGCTTCCAGAGCGACGATCTCGACCACCTGGCCGCTGGCCTCGAAGGCCAGGGTGAGATGGCGCAGGTCATAATCGAGCGGCCCCCGCAGCTCGACGCCATCGAGATGGATGCGCGGTGCCGCTATCGTCAAGGGCAGGACGATTTCCGGCAGCACAATGCGCTCGCGCTGCGCCAGTGGCACTTCGGGCTCACCTGCCTCGGTCGGCACCGGTGCCGAACCAACGGTCTCGGCGGCGGCCAGTGCCTGAGCGCTCAACGCCGGCGTGCCTGCCGGCGCCTCCAGCGCCAGTTGCTCGGCCCCGCCCGCTGGCAGGCTGACCTGCAGCCGCTCGAGGCGTGTGGGCAGCAGCGTCAGCCGTTCGCCCTCGGCCTCGATGCCGGTATGCAGTCTGTTCCAGCCAACTTGGGTACCGTCGCCCAGCCGCAGCGCGACGTCTTCAATGACCAGCTCAGGCGCCGAGATGTCGAGCGGAAAGCGGAACGGCGGCTGCGCCGTCTCCGCGGCCACCTCATCCGCCCTTTCCACCACGGCTTCGGCATTGGCATTGGCTTCGACATTGGCTTCGGCATTGGCAGGCAGCGTCACGTTCAGGCCTTCGGCTCGTGAAGCACCGAGTTGCAGTCCTGAGTTCTCGGCCATGGCGGCGGTGTTCAACTGAGCGAGTGCGACATGCGTGCCGTCGGCCAGACTCACCCTGGTATCCACCAGCACCAGTTCGCGTACCTCCATGGGGAACGGCAAACGGATCGGATCGCTCGCCCCGGTCTCGTCCGGCGCAGGTGCCGCGGCCGGCTCCTCTGGCTGCCCTGGCCGCAACGCGACCCGCCCACCCTGCATGACCAGGCGCTCGACACACAGGCGCCCCCGCAGCAGGCAGTCGTCCGCCCAGATGAGCTCGAGCCGTTCGGCGGCGATGTCGGCAGGCCCCGCCTCGATCTGAAACCCATGCAGCACGAGACGATCCAGCGGCGCCCCTTCGACACGCTCCAACTGGTAGAAACCGCGTTTGGCCCCTTCTTCGAGCAGCAAGCCGGCCCCCCATGGCGACAGAGCCAGACCCAGCACGAGGAAGAGTATGCCGATGGCCATCAACGGCAGCACGATCAGCAGACGGAGCAACGACCACAGCAATAGACGCATTCTCAGAATTCCGGGCCGATGGCGAAGTGCAGACGCCACGAGTTCTCCTCGTCATCGAAGGGGTGAGCGATATCGAAACGTACCGGCCCGACGGGGGAAATCCACCTGACGCCGAGGCCGGCACCGGTATTCAGCGTTTCCGGCCACCAGTCGTCGAAGGCATCGCCGCTGTCGACGAAGGCGGCTCCCCACCAGTTGCCGGTGACACGCCGCTGCAGCTCGGCACTGCCGACCAGCATCTGCTGACCGCCGCGTATCAGACCCTCTTCGTTGCGTGGTGCCAGGGTCTCGAAGCCGTAACCCCTTACCGAACGGTCGCCTCCGGCAAAGAAGCGCAGCGAGGGCGGCACCTGGGAGAAGTCATCGGTTTCGATGGCCCCCACGCCGAGTCGGGTGACGAAACGCAGGTTCTCGCCCAGCATGCGGATCCATTCGGTATTGCCCGTCATCCGCAGGAAGTCCGCATCGGAGCCCCACACGCTGTCCGAATACTCGAAGGTGATGCGCTGACGATCACCCCAGGTGGGAAAGCGGGGATCGCGCGTGCGGGTGCGCGACCAACTCACCCCCGGGTAGTAGATGAAGACGCTTTCCGCCTCGCCCCCCTGGGTGAAGTCTTCGTAGGTGGCACGCACGAACAGCGTCTGCACCCAGCGGTTGTCGAACTCCCAGCGTCGTGCCGCTTCCAGGGTGACCTCGTTGGTACGGGTGTCCTGGTTGTCGCGGTGACGCAGGCCGTACTGGAAGCGATACTGATCGCGCAGCGGGTCGTCGAGCGGCAGCAGATAGGTACCGGTGAACTGCTGCTCCGGCTGCGAGACGAACAGGTCGTGCTCGAGGCTGTGCCCAAAGCGGTTGATCCACGGCTGATTCCAACCGAAGCTCAGGCGCGGCCCCACATCGGTGGCATAGCCGATGCCGGTTTCGAATTGGTGACGATCGGCCGGGGCCAGGGATACATCGATCGGCATGCTGGGCTGCTCCGGTGCGTGCAGCCGCGCAACGGCAGCCAACGCCGAGGCGGAGAGCCGGGGGCCGGTCGCCAGTGCGGTGCGCGTCGAAGGCACCTGCGGCAGTGCGGCCTCGCCCTCGGTCGCCACGGCATTCCACCAACCTACGGTTGGCGGGGCCAGGGCAAGCTCGCGGCGGGCATCGAGCCTTGGCCGTACGCTGACGGAGCTGAACCAGTTGGTCTGCCCGAGCCGCTGGGCATACAGCGCCACCTGACCGGCAAGATAGGGCTGGCCGGGCTCGAAGGGCGCGATGTTGCGCAAGCGATCTTCGACGATATGGTGGCCGCGAATGGTGATGTTGCCGAAGGTGTAGCGTCGGCCGCTGTCGAGCGTGAGGTAGAGCCTGGCGCTTTCGTCGAAGGGCCGCACTTCCATGCGGCGGTCGGTGAAGGACCAGTCGAAGTAGCCCCGTTCCAGGGCGAGGTTGGCCAAGCGGTTGCGCATGCGATCCCAGGGCGCATGCTCCAGCGGATCACCCACCTGGAGGGGCAATTCGTCCACGGTGTCACGAAAGGGCTCGTCGCGGGCGGCGTCACCCTCAATGCTGACTTCGAGCACCTGCACGATCACCTGCGGACCGGGATCGATGGCCAGTTCGACGTAACGCGGCGGCTCCTGCTGATCGAGCCGTGGACTTATGCGCGGCTCGTAGTAGCCGTAGACGCGCATGGCCTCGCGGGTACGACGCATCACCACGCCTTCGAGGCGACGACGGTCGTACTGGGCGGCCTCCAGTTCGCTGAGATAGTGACGGATATTCTCCGCAACCGGATCCGTCACCCCATCGATTCGTGCCTCGAGTGCCAGCGCTCCATGCGCCATGCCAAGACACAGGGCCGCCGCCCCCATGCGTGAAATCACGCCTCTTCCCATATTCACGGCTTCCCGTCTTGACTGCTGCCGGCCTGCCCTGGCCCCGGCGATCCTACCGTAGGGCCTCCAGCCCGGCGCTCAGCGACAGCTGCTCCTGGCGCAGCTCGCGCAGTTCCGTATCGATGCCTGCCAGCCTGGCGCGCAGCTCTTCGACGGCCTGGGTGGCGTCGTCGGCGTCGGCGGCCGCCTCGATGTCGCCGGCCAACGTCTCGAGCCGTTCCTCCAGCGCTGCTTCCCGAGCCAGGAACGTTTCCTCCAGGGCGGCAAGCTGCTGCTCGACGAGCTGCTGGACATGTTCGTCCAGGGCTTCGAGCCGCTCATCGAGCGATGCTCTCACGCTCTCCTGCTCTTCTGCCAGCGCTTCCTGAGCGCTCTGCAGCTCTTCTATATGTTGTACAACACTTTGATCATCTTCGGCCAGCGCATCGATTCTGGCCGCCAAGACCTCGCGCCCCTCTTCACCTGCCCGCTCGAGGGCGTTCAGCGATGAGCGAACGGCGCCGAGCAGCGCCTCGCGGTCTTCGGCCTCGGTGACTATCCGCTCGACGTTGCCGGAAAGTTCATCGACCAGTAGAGCAAGGTCGTCGATGCGTTCGTCGATGGCTGCGAATCGCGAGCCGTCCCGCTCGCCGACCTGCTGTACGTCGACTTCCAGGCTGGCCATGCGGGCCACCAGGGATTCGGCATGATCCATGACGGCGGAGAGTCGCGACTCGAGACGCTCGAACCGTTCACCGCGGCCCTCCTCGGCATCGAACCGGGCATGGACGTTGGACATCTCGGCGCTGATCTGTTGCATCTGCGCATTCATGCGCTCCCGCTCCTGCCATCCCAGCCAGCTCACCCCAACCAGCATGACCAGCAGCAGCAGCACGGCAAACTTCAGCGGCCACAGGCGAGGCTGGGGCGCCATCGGGCGGCGCGGCCTCGTCAGGCTGTTATCGGGATCGGGCACGATGGGACGTCGCTCGGAAGGACGCGCTTCGGGCATGTCGAACTCCTTGTGGGCAGGTGCGGCAGGCGCCTCACCATTGTAAGCAGGTTGCACGCCTGCGCGCACACTGCCACCTCAACGCGTCGAGCTCTCTCAGGGTTCGGCACGCCGACCGATACCGCGATAGACCAGCCCCCAGCTGGCCACATGGGCGGGGTCGTAGATGTTGCGTCCGTCCAGCAGCAGCTTCTCGTTGAGCAAACCGGCCAGCCGCGACCAGTCGGGGTTCCAGTAGTGCTTCCACTCGGTGACCAGCATCAGCGCGTCGGCATTCTCGCAGGCGGCGTAAAGGTCGCCGTCGAACAGGCTGAGCAGAGGATGATCTCCCACCTCGGCGCGCAGCGCCGGCACGGCTGCCGGATCGTGCAGCTGCACTCGCACCCCCTGGGCCCACAGCGCCCGCAGCAGGGTCAGCACTGGTGCGTGGTCGATACGCGCCGAGCCGGGCTTGAAAGCGGCGCCCCAGATCGCCACGGTGCGCCCTTCGAGCTGGCCGTGGAAATGGGTCCACAGCTTGCGAAACAGGGTCTCCTTCTTCTGCTCGTTGATGTCCAGGACCTGTTCGAGCAGCGCGGATTGACGCCCGCTGGCCTCCTGAACATCGGCCAGACGCATCAGATCGCGGGAGAAATGCGGCCCGCCGAAGCCGCAGCCTGGGTAGAGGTATTCGTACCCGATACGGGAGTCCGCGCCCATCCCCTGGCGCACGTACTCCACGTCGACCCCCAGGCTGTCGGCCAGGCCGGCAATCTCGTTCATGTAGCTGATACGGGTCGCCAGCATGCCGATCGTCGCCAGCTTGGTCAGCTCCGCGGCACGCCGCGGCATGAGCTGCATCACGTCACGCCGTCGATTGAACGCTCTCAACAGCTCGCGGACCTGCGCCTCGGCATGCTCGTCGTCGCAGCCCAGCAGCCAGCGACCGGGACGGGTGAAGCTGGCCCAGGCGCGCCCCTCCTCGATCATGTCGACCAGGGCGACGGCGCGCCGGCCGTTGCCACCGAGGCGTGTCTCCAGGCGTTCGGTCTCGCCCACTGGAAAGGTGGAGTTGTTGACGAGAATGAGCGCGCCTTGCTGGCTCCCGGCGACCTCCGCCACCAGCTCGTCAGCCTCCTCACGCTGTTCCGGCGACAGCGCGAGCCAGAGAATGTCGATTGCTTCGCCTGGGTTCGAACCCTCGCCATTGGCCAGGCTCAGGGTGCCCTGCTCCAGCCCCTCCTCCAGACGCTCGAGCAGATCAGGCTCTCTTCGCAGCCAGTCGGCGGCCTGCAGTGCCGGCCAGCGCATCGAGGCATGCGGTACCCAACGGACCTGGTGGCCGACCCAGGAGAGCGCGGCGGCGGCCGTAGCCGCCGCCAGTTCGCTGCCATGTATCTGTACGCGCATGACACTTACCCCGCTTGGCTATAGCGAGCGAGCAGTTCGCGGAATCCCTCGCCGAAACGGGGGTGGCGCCGGGCATAGACCAGCGTGGCCTCGAGATAGCCGAGCTGATGCCCGCAGTCATAGGTCTTGCCGCACATGCGCCAGGCATCGACCCCCTCGCGCTGGCGCAGCGTCTCGATGGCGTCTGTGAGCTGGATCTCGTCGCCGGCCCCGGGCGGCGTCTCGGCCAGCAGCGCAAAGATGCTGCCCGGCAGCACGTAGCGGC
This sequence comes from Billgrantia desiderata, assembly GCF_900108215.1. Lineage (NCBI taxonomy): Bacteria > Pseudomonadati > Pseudomonadota > Gammaproteobacteria > Oceanospirillales > Halomonadaceae > Billgrantia > Billgrantia desiderata. Next base: position 360,600 of record NZ_FNVC01000001.1, read on the forward strand.
CGATAACGGCCAGGTTGGACGGGGCCTGCTCCCGAGCCGGCTTCTCGACCACGCCGGCCAGCGGGCAGGACTTGCCGGCAGCGGGCGGCTCGCCTTCGGGGCTAACGATGCCGTACTTGTGCACGTTCTCCCATGGCACATCCTCGACCATCAACTGCGAGCGTCCGGTGGCTTCGTAGGCGTCGAGCATGCCGGCGAGGTCGTTGCGAGACAGACCATCATCATCCACCAGCACGTCGGGGAGCAGCACCGCGAACGGTTCGTCGTCACCGATCACCGGACGCGCGCAGAGCACGGCATGGCCGAGGCCCAGCGGCTCGTGCTGGCGTACGCTGATGATGTTGACGTCGGCGGGGACGATGGAGCGCAGCTCATCGAGCAGCTCCTGCTTGTTCTTGGCCTCGAGGGTGGCTTCCAGTTCGAAATGGGTGTCGAAGTGGTTCTCGATGGCGCTCTTGCTGGCGTGGGTCACCAGCACGATGTCGCGGATACCGGCCTTGACCGCCTCGTCGACCACATACTGGATCACGGGACGATCGACGATGGTGATCATCTCCTTGGGGATCGCCTTCGAAGCCGGCAGACAGCGGGTGCCGAAACCAGCAACGGGCAGAACGGCCTTGCGGATCATGGTGCCTTCCTTGTCGGTTGGTGGAAAGAAGCTGCCCCGGGCCTGTCCTAGATTCCGTCATGGGAAAGCCCGGGCAGCTACGGGTACAATAGCGCATGATACCGAAGGTAAAGAATGTTGCCAGGGTGCCAGCCCAATTGACACGGAGAGATCACATGAGTGCAAGTTTCCACCACAACGTCGACCAGGGCGAGATTGCCAAGTTCGAGGCTCTGGCCAGCCGCTGGTGGGACCCTCAGAGCGAGTTCAAGCCGCTGCATGACATCAATCCGCTGCGTCTGGATTTCATCGATGCCCGCTGCGGCCTGGCCGGGCGCAAGGTGCTGGACGTCGGCTGCGGTGGCGGCATCCTTGCCGAAGCCATGGCCCATCGCGGCGCTCGTGTCACCGGTGTGGACATGGGCGAGGCACCGCTTGGCGTGGCCCGCCTGCATGCGCTGGAGAGCGGCGTCGAGGTGGAATATCGCCAGGCCAGCGCCGAGGCCATGGCCGCCGAACATCCCGGCGAATATGACGTGGTGACCTGCATGGAGATGCTCGAGCACGTGCCCGACCCGGGCTCGGTGATCCAGGCCTGCGCGACCCTGGTCAAGCCCGGCGGACACCTCTTCTTCTCGACCATTAACCGCAATCCCAAGGCCTACGCCCTGGCCATCGTCGCTGCCGAATACCTGCTGCAGATGCTGCCCCGCGGCACGCACGAGTACCGCAAGTTCATTCGCCCTTCCGAGCTTGCCGGATGGTGCCGCGAGCATGGCCTCAGCGTCCGTGAACAGAGCGGCCTGGTCTACAATCCCCTGACGCGGCGCTATCGCCTGTCGGCAAGCGACGTGTCGGTCAACTATCTGGTGCACTGCCGCCGGGAGCAGGCATGAAGGTGCCATCTCCCGAGGCGTTGCTGTTCGACCTCGACGGCACCCTGGTCGATACCGCCCCCGACCTGGCGCGGGCGACGAATGCCTTGCGCGCCCATCACGGCATGGAACCGCTGCCCTACCCGGTGATTCGCGCGCAGGTATCGAATGGCGGCAGCGCCCTGGTCGCCCTGGCGCTGGGTCTGGACAAGACGCATCACGGCCATGACGAAGCGCGTCAGTTCCTGCTCGATGCCTACGGCCGGGCAGTGGCCGACGAGAGCTGTTTGTTCCCCCATCTCGACCGGCTGCTGGCCAGGTGGGAGGCGCAGCAACGCCCTTGGGGCATCGTTACCAACAAGCCGCGCGCCTACGCCGCTCCGCTGATCGAGAGCCTGGGGCTGACCCCCGGCGCCCTGCTCTGCGCCGACGACCTGCCGCAGCGCAAGCCGGCGCCGGAACCGCTGTGGGTGGCGGCCGAACGGCTGGACGTCGCTCCCGCCCGCTGCTGGTACATCGGCGACCACCTGCGCGACATGCAGGCCGCCCGCGCCGCCGGCATGGTCGCCGTCGCCGTGGGTTACGGTTACATCGAGGAGGGTGAGGATTACCGGCAGTGGCCGGCCGATCTCTGGTTCGAGACCTGCGAAGCGCTGGTGGAGGCACTGCTTCAGCCTGCCTGAGTCACCAGGCAGGCTGCAGCCATTTGCTTACCTGGGCGGCTGGGCGTCGAAGCGCTGGCCGTTATAACCCTTGCTATCCGGCCCCATCAGCCACAGATAGGTCGGCATGATCTCTTCCGGCGTACGCAGCGTCTGCGGGTCTTCTCCCGGATAGGCGTTGGCGCGCATCTTGGTGCGGGTCGCCCCCGGGTTGAGGGTGTTGACCCGAATCGTGCCCAGGTGCTCGACCTCATCCGCCAGCACTTCCATGAAACCCTCGGTGGCGAACTTGGAGACGGCATAGGCGCCCCAGTAGGCACGCCCCTTGCGCCCCACGCTCGATGACGTGAACACCACGGAAGCATCGGGTGAGGACTTCAGCAGCGGCAGCAGAGCCTGGGTCATCCACACCGGACCGTTGATGTTGATCTGCATGACCTGGTCCCACAGCTCGGGGTTGTACTGCTCGAACGGGGTGATGCGACCGAGCAGGCCCGCGTTGTGCAGAATGCCATCGAGCCGGCCGAACTCCTTGTCCAGCGTCTCGGCCATGTCGTGGTAGTCCTTCAGCGTGGCGCCTTCGAGATTGAGCGGAAAGATGGCCGGCTGAGGCCCGCCGGCGGCCTCGATCTCGTCGTAGACCTTTTCCAGCTTGGCGATGGTGCGTCCCAGCAGGATCACCGTGGCACCGTGACGGGCATAGGCCAGCGCAGCGGCGCGACCGATGCCGTCACCGGCCCCCGTCACCAGAACGATGCGATCGCGAAGCAGATCGGCGGGCGCCTCGTAGTCGAACTTGCAGGTCATCTTCACTCCTTGAGCAGGGCCAGTCCGTTACAGTGACTGGCGCAGGAAATCGTTGGCAAGGCCGGCGGCACTACTGTCAGGATAGTCGTCACGCACCCGTTCGAGCAGGCCGCGGCTCTCCTCCAGTTCACCCTGGCGCGCCTTGATCAGGCCCAACTTGTACAGGGCATCCGGCACCTTGCTGCTCTGCGGGTAGTCGTCGATGACCGTGCGGAATGCCGTCTCGGCCTGATCCAGGTTGGCCTCCGCCGAGTGCAGCTCGCCCAGCCAGTAGTAGCCGTTGGCCGTGAGCGTGGTGTCGGGGTAGTCGACGACGAAGGCATCGAACGCCTGGATGGCCTCGCCGAACTGGCGCGCCTGCACCTTGGCGAAGGCGGCCTGATAGGCGGCCTGTGCGTCGGGACTGGTGCCGCTGGGAGACGGGGTCTGCGCGACCTGACGAGCCGCTTCCTGATCGACCTCGGGGCTGGTCTGGATACCGGCGCTACCGGCGGTGATCCGCTCGTCGAGATCCATGTACTGCTGTCGGGTCTGGTTGCGCAGCTGTTCGAGCTGGTGACGCAGTTCCTCGATCTGGCCGCGCAGCTGCTGGATCTCGCGCTGATGGTCCTGCAGCTGGTTGTAGAGCACCAGGCTACCACCGGGCTCTTCACGCACTTCGGCCTGCTCCATGAACCCACGGGGCTGCGCGGTGCGGTCTTCCACGATCGGGCGCTGCTGCGCTTCGACAAGGCTCATCACGGACAGCGGGAGCACCAGGGCTCCCGCGCCGCACAGCCTTTTCAGACTGTGTTTCATGCTTCACTCCCTCGGCGCTGATCGGCGCCAGTTCGCTCAGTAGGCAAAGACCACGCGACGGTTCTGGGCATGAGCATCTTCGCTGTTGCCACGTACCGCCAGACGCTCTTCACCGTAGCTGACCACTTGGAGCTGGGACGGAGAGACGCCCTGCACCTCGAGGAAGCGCTTCACCGAGTTGGCACGACGCTCACCCAGCGCCATGTTGTACTCGCGGGTGCCGCGCTCGTCGGTGTGGCCCTGCAGTACGACGCGGGCATTGCCGTTGGAGCGCAGGTAGCGGGCATGAGCGACCAGGACAGATTCGAACTCGGGACGAATGGTGTCACGGTCGAAGTCGAAATAGATGGTGCGAACGTCGGGGATGCGGCCGTCGGCCTGCTGGCCGGCACGATCGCCGCTGACACCGGTACCGCTCACCTGACCAGCGCCGGCAGTGCCCGTACCGACGCCATCGGCGCGTGTGCCATCCATGGACCCGTCACGGCTGCCACCGGTGCTGGAACAGCCGGCAATCAGGGCAAGAGACAGGGCAATTGCCAGAGTTCTGGCATGTGACTTGAATTGCATCGTCAAACTCCTCAAAGGACTCGAATGACACGTACCACTAGTTCAAGAACGGTGACCATGCGGGTTCACGCACGTCACCACGCGCCGAAGGCAACCGGTAGGACGCCCGTCCATCGGCCGAAACGGCCCCCAACACCCCGCTGTTACCTTGCTGGGTGGCGAAGATTACCATGGTCCCGTTGGGCGCAACACTAGGCGACTCGTCCGAACGGGTCTCACTGATCACGACAAGACGGCCGGAACCGAGATCCTGGCGCGCAACCTGGAAACCGTTGTTGCTGCGGTGGATCAGGAACAGCGCCTCCCCATCCGGCGACAGCCGCCCACGGGCGTTGTAGTTGCCGGTGAAGGTCAAGCGCTCGGTCTGGCCGCTGCCGAAGCTGTAGCGGTAGATCTGCGGGCCGCCGCTGCGGTCCGAGGTGAAGATCAGGCTGCGACCGTCCGGCGCCCAGGCCGGCTCGGTGTCGATGCTCGAGTTGTTGGTGATGCGCTCGAGATTGCGCGATCCCACGTCCATGATGTAGATGTCCGGCTGGCCGTCCTTGGACAGGGTCATGGCCAGACGACGACCGTCCGGCGACCAGGCCGGTGCGCCGTTGATACCGTCGAACGACGCCACCTGGGCGCGCTGCCCGGTGCCCACATCCTGCACGTAGATCGCCGGGCGCTCGGTCTCGAAGGAGACATAGGCCAGCTTGCGGCCATCCGGCGACCAGACCGGTGACAGGATCGGCTCACGCGAGTTCAGCACCTGCTGGCTGTTGTGCCCGTCGGCATCGGCCACGTAGAGACCGAACTGCATGTCCTGGTCGGTGCCCTGTGCCGTGACGTAGGCAATGCGGGTCGAGAACGCACCGCGAATGCCGGTGATGGCCTCGAAGATCTGGTCGCTCACGTAGTGGGCACCGCTGCGCAGCTCGTTGCTGCCGGCGCTGACGCTCTCGCCGAGCATGCGGCGCTGACCGCTGACGTCCATCAGCTCGTAGCGGATACGATAGCCGTCGGCTGCACGGCTGACCTGGCCCACCACCAGATAGCGCACGTCCAGCGCTCGCCACTGGCCGTAGCGCACTTCGTCGCCGGAAGTGGGACGATCGTACATGGCATTGCGCGGCAGCGGCGCGAAATAGCCGCTGCGCTCCAGATTGTCACTGATGATCTGGGCCACATCCTCGGGCAGGCTTTCGCCGTCGGCGGAGAACGGCACTATGGCAATGGGAGTGGCCCGGTCACTGCCGCGTGTGATCTCGATGGTGAGATTGGCCTGGGCAAGCGAGCTGAACAGCAACAGCATGGCGCTCAACCAGATGGTCATCAGGGCTTTCATCAGCGTACATCTCCCGGTGTGAAACGCAGATTGAACTGGCGGAAGTCACGTTGTGCCGCCGGCGGCAATTGGCGCAGTTCGCCAAAGGGTGCGGCGGCTTCCACAGCCTGTAAGGCGGAGCGATCGAAACTGCTATCTCCGCTACTTTGAGTAATGGTAGCGCCAAACAGCTCCCCAGAGGGACCCAACTGGACCTGAACCGTGGCCGCAAGCCCGCCGCCGGCTCCGGGCGGAATCACCCACGCCTGCTCCACGGCACGGCGCACCAGGTTGATGAAGCTGTTGGCGGCCTCCTGGGCCTGCCGGGCGTTGGCCACGGCATCCGACTCTCCTTCGATGGCGCGATCGAGCCCCTGACTGGCGGCTTCGGCCGCACGCCGAGCTTCCTCCTCACGACGGCGCTGCTCTTCGGCCTCGCGCTGACGCCGGGCTTCCTCCTCGCGGCGACGTTGCTCTTCGGCCTCGCGCTGACGCTGGGCCTCCTCCTCGCGGCGACGCTGCTCCTCGGCCTCGCGCTGACGCTGGGCTTCCTCCTCGCGGCGACGCTGCTCTTCGGCTTCGCGCTGGCGCTGGGCCTCCTCTTCGCGGCGACGCTGCTCTTCGGCTTCGCGCTGGCGCTGTTCCTCGGCTTCCCGCTGGCGTCGTGCCTCCTCTTCGGCGCGCTGCTGTGCCTCCTGCTGGCGCTGGCGTTCGGCTTCCTGTTGGCGCTGACGCTCGGCCTCCTGCTCCTCGCGCAGCCTCGCCTGGCGCTCGGCTTCCTCGGCCCGGCGCTGCGCCTCGGCCTCGGCTTCCTGCCGGGCCTCCTGCAGCCGGCGAGCCTCCTCTTCACGTGCCGCCTGCTGCTGCTCGGCTTCGCGGGCACGCTCTTCGGCCGCCTGACGCTCGGCTTCGGCGCGCGCCTGCTCCTCGGCCTCAGCCTGGCGCGCCTCTTCTTCCTGGCGAGCCTCTTCTTCCGCCTGCCGCGCCGCGGCACGCGCTCGTGCCTCCTCGGCACGCTGAGCCTGGTCGGTGGTGGTTTCGGTGCTGACCAGTGTCGCCTGCACGATCGACGTCGACTCGGGATCGGCCGGCTGACGCTGCGGCAGAGTGACCAGGCTCAGCACCACGACCAGCACGTGCAGGCCGATAGCCAGCAGCGTGGGCACGCCATAGCCGACCGGCTTGTCATAGCTGCGCGAAGGGCCGCGCTGACGTCGGGCCATCACGTCTCCTAGTGTCCTGGTCAAGAAGCGCTTAATCACGCGGCGGCGGCTCGGAAATCAGCCCGACGTTGGTCACACCCGACACCTGCAGCGTACTCATCAGGGTCACGACCTCGCCGTAGGGCACGAAACGGTCGCCGCGCACCATGACCTGCGTACCGGGCTGACGCTCGAGCAGAATCAGCACCCGGTCGCCGAGCTCCTCCAGATCCACGGCCATCTCTTCGCCGCCGATCGACAGGTAATAATCCCCCTCGCGATCCACCGACACGATGATGGGGTCGCGGTCTTCCTGGGAGTCGATGGGCTCCGAGGTGACCTGGGGCAGCTCGATCTGAACGCCCTGAGTCAGCATCGGTGCCGTGATCATGAAGATGACCAGCAGAACCAGCATGACGTCGATGAAGGGAACGACGTTGATCTCCCCCATCGGCTTGCGGCGGCCGCCACGATTGAAAGGACCATGCATGTCGCGACTCCCTCAGGCGGTGCCGGCTTCGCTGCGGCCCTGCAGATTGCGGTGCAGGATGGAGTGGAACTCCTCGGCGAAGTCCTCGTACTTGCCCAGCAGCCGGTCGGACTCGGACGACAGGCGGTTGTAGAAGATAACCGCGGGGATGGCGGCGAACAGGCCCATGGCGGTGGCGATCAGAGCCTCGGCAATCCACGGCGCGACGGTGGCCAGCGTGGCCTGCTGGGCCATGGAGAGCGCCTGGAACGAGCCCATGATGCCCCACACCGTGCCGAACAGGCCGATGTAGGGGCTGGCCGACGCCACGGTGGCAAGAAATACCAGATGCAGGGTGAGACGCTCCTCTTCCCGCGACCAGGCCACACGCATGCTGCGCTGCACGCCGTCGAGGATGGCATCGGCGCTCTTGGTCTTGGCCATCAGCCGGTTGAATTCGCGGAACCCGGCACGAAAGACATGCTCGGCGCCCTGGGTCTCCTGCTCCGACGGCGTTTCACGATAGAGCTCGTTGAGATCGACACCCGACCAGAAGCGCTCTTCGAAGGTCTGATGCGCCGCACGGGCCCGACGCATGACGAACGTACGCTGGAAAATCACCACCCAGGAGAGTATCGAGCCAAGCACCAGGATCAGCATGACCAGCTGCACCACGGTGCTGGCGCTCATGATCAGGTGGGGTATTGACATAGAGTCGTTCACGGGCATCCTCGCTGATCTTGCATTCAGGCATTGAGAACCGCGGCGAGTGCCGGCGGCCAGGGTCTGGGTTTGAGGCGTGTGGCATCCAGACAGGCGATGTCGACACGCGCTTCGCATAAGGGTTCCCCACCACGCTGTACCGACTGAGCGAAACTCAGCCGACAGCGCCCGCTCGATGCGACGGCCGCGGTGACGCACAGCTCGTCGTCGAGCCGAGCAGGCTTGGCATAGCGGCACTCCAGGCGATGCACGACCAGCTGCACGCCGGCGTCGAGCAACTCGCGCTGAGTGAAGCCGTGCTGACGCAGCCATTCGCTGCGGGCCCGCTCCATGTACTTGAAGTAGTTGACGTAGTAGACGATGCCGCCGGCATCGGTATCCTCGATGTAGACGCGCAGCGGCAGACGGAATTCACTCACGGACGCACCTCACCGCTCGCATCCTGCGCCTGCTCGTGGGGCACCAGGTCGAAGTGCTGCCAGGCCTGGCGTGTCACCACCCGGCCCCGAGCGGTGCGCATCATCAGCCCCTGCTGGATCAGATAGGGCTCGATCACGTCCTCGATGGTGTCGCGCTCTTCGCCGATCGCCGCCGCCAGCGAGTCGATGCCCACCGGCCCGCCGTCGAACTTCTCGATCATCGCCAGCAGCAGGCGGCGATCCATGTGGTCGAGGCCGTGATGGTCCACGTGCAGCATGTTCAGCGCCTGATCGGCGATGGCCGCATCCACCCGGCCGCTGCCCCGCACCTGGGCGAAGTCGCGCACCCGGCGCAACAGGCGATTGGCGATGCGCGGCGTGCCTCGCGAGCGGCGTGCCACCTCGCGGGCACCGTCACGGTCCGCCTCGACGCCAAGCAGCCTGGCCGAGCGAGCGACGATCTCGGTGAGCTCCTCGATGTCGTAGAACTCCAGGCGCTGGACGATGCCGAAGCGGTCGCGCAGCGGTGAGGTGAGCAGTCCTGCCCGGGTGGTGGCGCCCACCAGGGTGAAGGGTGGCAGGTCGAGCTTGATGGAGCGCGCCGCCGGACCCTCGCCGATGACGATATCGAGCTGGAAGTCCTCCATCGCGGGATAGAGGATCTCCTCCACCACGGGCGATAGGCGGTGAATCTCGTCGATGAACAGCACGTCGCCGGGCTGCAGGTTGGTGAGCATGGCGGCAAGATCGCCGGCACGCTCCAGTACCGGGCCGGAGGTGGACTTCAACCCCACGCCCATCTCGGCGGCGATGATGTTGGCGAGCGTGGTCTTGCCCAGACCGGGCGGGCCGAACACCAGCGTGTGATCGAGGCTCTCGTCACGCCCGCGAGCGGCGCTGATGAAGATTTCCAGCTGCTCACGCACGCGCGGCTGGCCGATGTACTCAGCCAGCGTCTTGGGGCGGATCGCGTGATCGACGCGACTCTCACCCTCGCGCTCCTCGGCGGCGATCAAGCGATCATTCTGCATCATGTCGAACACTCGCGGCGCTCATGAAAAATTCAGGACGAAAGTCCCTGTCTCCGATCAAACGACGGTTGAGTTCTGTCGAGTCGTGGCCCGCCATGCGCGCCCTACCCGGCCATCCGCTTGGTCAAGGCGGCCTTGATCAGGGCTTCGGTCGACTGGCCCTCTTCCAGCCCGGACAGCATCTTCGCGGCCTCGGTCGGCTTGTAGCCCAGGCTGACCAGTGCCGCCTCGGCATCGGCCAGCGGATCCTGACGCTCCCGCAGACCGCCGGGCAGCGTGGCGATGTCCGCCGGGTCGACGGCAGCGCTCTGCTCCCAGTGAGGAAAGCGGTCGCGCATCTCGATGACCAGGCGCTCGGCGGTCTTCTTGCCGACACCGGGCAAGCGCGTCAGGCTCTTGACGTCATCCTCCATCACGCAACGGATGAACGCCGTCTCGTCCATGCCGGACAGGATCGCCAGGGCCAGCTTGGGGCCGATACCGTTGACCTTGATCAGGGCGCGAAACAGCGCGCGCTCCTGCTCACGGGCGAAGCCGAACAGCAGGTGGGCGTCTTCACGCACGGTGAGGTGCGTATAGAGCGACACCGCTTCTCCCACCCCGGGCAGCGCCACCAGCGTGGTCATCGAAGCCTCCAGCTCATAGCCGACCCCTGCCACGTCCACGACCAGCCAGGGCGGTTGTTTCTCGAGCAGGGTGCCACGCAAGCGTCCTATCATTGGGCATTGTTTCCCGATGCGAATACGTCTGAGGCGCACGGCCTTCCTGGCGCCACTATACTGGTCGCTCAAGCGGCTGACCAGCCCGCTACAAACGGTGTTCGAAAATTATTTTGCCGAAAGCGTCAACGCGCTTTCAAGGCTGGAAGTCGCGCCAGGAGCTGCCGCGCCGACGCGCCCGATGGCCGCCGAAACTGCCCTGCGTGACCAGGCCCAGCCGGGCATGAGCATGGGTCAGCGCGATGGCCAGCGCGTCGGCGGCATCGGCCTGGGGCGTACCGTCGAGTCCCAGCACCGCCACCACCATATGCTGGATCTGAGTCTTGGTCGCCGCCCCGCTGCCGGTGACCGCCTGCTTGATCTGACGCGGCCCGTATTCATGCACGGCCAGGCCGTGATTGGCGGCGCAGACGATGGCCGCGCCGCGTGCCTGACCCAGCTTCAGCGCGGAATCGGGATTCTTGGCCATGAACACCTGCTCGATGGCCAGCTCCCCCGGGCGATACTCGCCGATCAGCTCGGCGATGCCGGTATAGATGCGCGCCAGACGCTGAGGCAGCTCGACGTCCTGCAACCGAATACAGCCACTGGCGACGTAGCGCGGCTTGGGCGTGGTGACGTCGAGCACGCCGTAGCCGGTGATGCGTGAGCCGGGATCGATTCCGAGGATCAGCACGACACCCTCTCCCTCGCGCAGGTGGTCGCCATACGTGTGCCACGGCCACCCTGATGGCGTCGCGAAACCGGCGCCACTGGGGCGCCGGTCTCGTTCATCGCACAGCTGGCAGGCGTACTCACTCCTGCCCTTCCGCCTTGGCCTTCTGGCGCAGACGAATGTTGAGTTCGCGCAGCTGGTCGCCGCTCACCTCGCCCGGCGCGTCGGTCATCAGACAGGCCGCACTCTGGGTCTTGGGGAAGGCGATCACTTCACGAATGGTACGCGAGCCGGCCATCAGCATCACCAGGCGGTCGAGGCCGAACGCCAGGCCGCCGTGGGGCGGCGCACCATAGTGCAGGGCGTCGAGCAGGAAGCCGAACTTCTCGCGGGCTTCCTCCTCGCCGATGCCGAGGATCTCGAACACGGTGCTCTGCATCTGCTGGTCGTGGATACGGATCGAGCCACCGCCCAGCTCGGTGCCGTTGAGCACCATGTCGTAGGCCCGCGAGAGCGCCGCGGCAGGATTGGCCTTGAGCGCCTCGGGGCTGCACGAGGGCGAGGTGAACGGATGGTGCAGCGGGCTCAGGCGGCCGTTGTCGTCGGCTTCGAACATCGGGAAGTCGACCACCCACAGCGGTGCCCAGGGGCGGGTGTAGAGGTTGAGGTCCTCGCCCAGCTTGACCCGCAGCGCACCCAACGCCTCGTTGACGATCCTGGCCTTGTCGGCGCCGAAGAAGACGATGTCGCCGTCTGCCGCGCCCACTCGATCGAGCAGCTCCTCGATCACGTTCTCCATGAACTTGACGATCGGCGACTGCAGCCCTTCGAGACCCTTGGCACGCTCGTTGACCTTGATCCAGGCCAGCCCCTTGGCGCCGTAGATACCGACGAACTTGGTGTAGTCGTCGATCACCTTGCGCGACATGCTGGCCCCACCCGGCACCTTGAGCGCCGCGACGCGGCCGTCGGCAGCGTTGGCCGGGCCGGAGAAGACCTGGAAGTCGACCTGCTTCATCAGGTCGTCGACGTCGACCAGCGTCAGCGGAATGCGCAGGTCGGGCTTGTCGGAGCCGTAACGGTCCATGGCCTCGGCCCAGCTCATGCGCGGGAACTCGGGCAGCTCCACGTCGAGCACGTCCTGGAACAGCTCACGGATCATGGCCTCGGTCACGCCCATGATATCGTTCTCCTCGACGAAGGAGGCCTCGATATCGATCTGGGTGAACTCCGGCTGACGGTCGGCGCGCAGGTCCTCGTCGCGGAAGCACTTGGCGATCTGGTAGTAGCGGTCGAAGCCGGCCACCATCAGCAGCTGCTTGAACAGCTGCGGCGACTGCGGCAAGGCAAAGAAGCTGCCCGGATGGGTACGACTCGGCACCAGGTAGTCGCGGGCACCCTCGGGCGTGGCGCGGGTCAGGATCGGCGTCTCGATGTCGAGGAAGCCCTGCCCCTCGAGGAAGGCGCGCACGTGGTGCGAGATGCGCGAACGAAGGCGCAGCTTCTCGATCATCTCCGGGCGGCGCAGGTCGATGTAGCGGTGCTTGAGCCGCACCTCCTCGCCGACCTTGCCATGCTCGTCAAGCTGGAACGGCGGCGTGGCCGCCGTGTTCAGCACTTCGACCTCCTTGGCCAGTACCTCGATCATGCCGGTGGGCATCTTGGGGTTCTGGGTACCCTCGGGGCGCAGACGCACGCGGCCGGAAATGCGCAGCACGTACTCGCTGCGAGCACGGTCGGCAGTGGCGAAGGCCTCGGCGGTATCGGGGTCGACCACGACCTGGGCGATGCCGTCGCGATCGCGCATATCGAGGAAGATCACGCCCCCGTGGTCACGGCGGCGGTGAACCCAGCCGCACAGGGTGACCGTCTGGTCCACCATGGTCTCGTTGAGCTGGCCGCAATAATGGCTGCGCATGTCGTATCCTGTTTCGTAACGTTATCGATTGAGGGGTCGGTGGCGGTCAGGCCGCGGCGCCGTCCTTTGCCGGCGCCTTGCTTTCCTTGCTCTCTCCGCCGCCGCCAGCGGAGTCGCCGGCCAGATTCTTCTTGCTGCCGGACTTGAAGTCGGTTTCGTACCAGCCGCCGCCGGCCAGCCGGAAGCCCGCCGCGGAAACCAGGCGGGAAAGCGCCGGTGCTTCACAGGCAGGACAGTCGGTCAGAGGGGCGGCGCTGAGCTTCTGGAGCTTCTCCAGACGATGGCCGCAGGCCTTGCACTGATATTCATAGATGGGCATGGTTCAATTCACTCCTGATTCGACAGCGCGCAACCAACGGCGATATAGGGTCGAGCGGTGCACATTCCAAGCCTGCCGTGAAAGCCCGATAGTATAACGTGCCTGGCAAGGCGTGTCCCAGCCCTGCCGCGGCGAACCAACACAAGGAATTCAGCATGAAAGCCGTGATACTCGATGCCGCCAGCCTGGGTCCCGACATCGACCTCTCCGCCATCCGCGACCAGGTGGAGACGCTGGAGGTCCATGAGGCAAGCACCACCGAACAGAGCCGCCAGCGGCTGGCCGGAGCCCAGGTGGCCATCGTCAACAAGGTGGTGCTCGATGCCGCCACGCTCGAGGCCCTGCCTGAACTCAAGCTGATCTGCGTGCTGGCCACCGGCACTAACAACATCGACATGGCCTGCGCCGAGCGGCTCGGCATCGCCGTGCGCAACGTCACGGCCTACGGCACGGCCAGCGTGGCACAGCACAGCCTGATGCTGATCCTGGCGCTGGCCAACCGGCTGCCGCTCTATCAGCGCGACGTGGCGGCCGGACGCTGGAACGAAAGCCCCTTCTTCTGCTTGATGGACCACGGCACCCTGCAGCTCGAAGGCAAGCATCTGGTCATCGTCGGCCAGGGCGAACTGGGCAGTCGCGTAGGTGCGCTCGGCGAAGCTTTCGGCATGCGCGTCAGCTTTGCCGCCCGTCCCGGCAACGAGAGCAACGACTCACGCCCGGGGATAGCCCAGCTTGCCCCCGAGGCCGACGTCATCAGCCTGCACTGTCCGCTCACCGACGCCACCCGCCACCTGGTCGACGCCGCCCTGCTCGCCACGCTGAAGCCCAACGCCCTGCTGGTCAACTGCGCCCGTGGCGGCATCATCGACGAACGGGCGGCGCTTGCCGCACTGCGTGAGGGCCGACTGGGCGGCCTGGGCGTCGACGTATTGCCGGCGGAGCCACCGCGTGACGGCCATCCGCTGCTCGATGCCCTGGCCGAGCCGCTCAACCTGATCGTCACGCCGCACAATGCCTGGATCACACCGGAGGCTCGCCAGCGCATCGTGACACTCACCGGCGAGAACCTGCGCAGCTGGAAGGCGCAACAGAGCGGAGTCTGACCATGCTGCACGACCCCATGCCGCACAACTCTATGCTGCACAACTCCAAGCTTCACAACTTCGGCTCGATCAATCTCGACCACTTCTATCGCGTGCCGCACCTGGTCCACCCCGGCGAGACCTTGGCCAGCCGCAGCTACCATCTCGGTCTCGGCGGCAAAGGGGCCAACCAGTCGCTGGCCATGGCACTGGCCGGCGGCCAGGTGTGCCACTGGGGCCGCCTGGGCCGCCAGGACGCCTGGGCCCGCGACCGTCTGGCCCGCGCCGGGGTCGACGTCACCCACCTGGAGCTGGTCGACGAGCCCAGCGGACACGCCATCATCCAGGTCGACGATCGCGGCGAGAACGCCATCATCCTGTTTCCCGGCGCCAACCACGGCTTCACGCGTCGGCATCGCGACGCCTTGTGCGAAGCGGCCCAGCCCGGCGATTGGCTGCTGGTGCAGAACGAGTGCAACGCCCTGGCCGAGCTGCTCGAGTGCGCGCGTAGGCAGGACCTGGCCGTCGCCTTCAATCCCGCACCGATGTCCGACACGGTGCTGGAGCTGCCCCTCGATGCCTGCAAACTACTGTTCGTCAATCGTGGCGAGGCGGCCTGGCTGGCCGGCCTGCCCGAGACCAGCGATGCCCAGGCGCTGCTTCAGGGTCTGCAGACACGGCTGCCGCAAACGGCAACGGTGTTGACCCTGGGCAGCGAAGGAGCCTGGTACCAGGCGGGCGACGAGCGCCACTTCCAGCCCGCCCTGCCGGTCGAGCCGGTGGACACCACCGGCGCCGGCGACACCTTCATCGGCTATTTCATGGCGGCCCTGCAGGAACAGCGCAGCGTCCCCGACTGCCTGGCGCTGGCCGCCCACGCCGCCGCACTCGGCGTGCAGCAGTCCGGTGCCGCCGACAGCATTCCATCGCGCGACGAGGTCGAGCGATATCTCACCGGCTCACAGAGCGCCTGACACCCACAAGGAGGCAACGTGTCGCACCCGATCATCTTCGATACCGACCCCGGCGTCGACGACGCCCAGGCCATCGCCATCGCCCTGCGTCATCCCGACATCGAGCTGCTCGGCTTGACCACTACCTACGGCAACGTCGACATCGAGACCGCCACCCATAATGGCCTGCTGCTGTGCGAACTGGCCGGGCGCGGCGACGTGCCCGTCGCCCAGGGCGCCGCCGGCCCCATGGTCAAGCCGCGTCATCCCGCGCCGGCGCATATCCACGGCGCCAACGGCCTGGGCAACATCGCGCTGCCCGAGGTGAAGGGAAAGAAGGATCCGCGCAGCGCCGCGCAGTTCATCGTCGACACCGTCAACGAGCGTCCCGGTGAAGTCACCCTGGTCGCGGTCGGGCCGGTGGGCAACCTGGCCGCTGCTCTGCAGCTCGACCCGGCGCTCACCGAGAAGGTCAAGCGGGTGGTGATCATGGGGGGCTCGGTCCGCGAGGGCGGCAACGTCACGCCGGTGGCCGAGGCCAACATGTTCAACGACCCCCACGCCGCCCAGCGCGTGCTCACCGCTGGCTGGCCGCTGACCCTGGTGGGTCTCGACGTAACCCATCGCTGCGTGCTGACGCCGGCCCACATGCAACGCATCGAGGCGGGTCAGGGCGAGCTGGGCAAGGTGCTGGCCGGCAGCTACGCCTTCTACCGCGACTTCTATCGCGAATTCCTCGGCATCGACGGCTGCTGCCCCCACGACAGCTGTGCGCTGGCCTGGCTGCTACGCCCGGAGCTGTTCACCACCGCGCCGGGGCATCTGGCGGTCGTCACCGAGGGGCTGGCCGAGGGTCAGACCCTGTTCGCCCCCGAGGGGCGCGGTTTCATCCAGGAGCGCTGGTCGCAGACGCCCCTGGCGGAAGTGTGCCTCGAAGTGGACGGTGAAGCCTTAGTGGAGTGGATCACTGCCACGCTAAGTTAAGCAATCAGAGGCAAACGAAGTTGTCCGGGTCATGGCACTCCAGCGCTTCCAGCTCGACGTGCGTGACCCGGGCATTGGGCGGCCCCTGCCACAGCCATGCTGACACCTGGTTGACCGCCTCGCCATTACCGCACAGCAGCACCTCGACCTGCCCATCAGGGAGATTCTTGGCGTAGCCGGTCAAGCCGTGCTGCAACGCCTGCTCCTGAACCGCACGGCGGTACCACACTCCCTGCACCTTGCCGGCCACCAGCGCCTTCACACAGCGTTTGCTCATTTTCGTCTCCTCATTGACTGAAATGGGTGCGCACGGATGCTCTAACCTTGATACTAAGGATGCGGTCACGCCACAAGCAACGACCGCCCAACGGAAGCAGTGCCAACCACTGCGCTCCACATCACAACAACGCATCCTCACAAGGGAGATATCGCCATGCAGATCTTCGACCACCCCGAGTTCGACCATCACCAGCAGATCGTCTTCGGCAGCGACGAGGCCAGCGGCCTGCGCGCCATCATCGCCATCCACGACACGCGCCGCGGCCCTGCCCTGGGCGGCCTGCGCATCTACCCCTACGCCAGCGAAGCGGACGCTCTGACCGACGTGCTGCGTCTGTCCCGTGGCATGACCTACAAGTCGGCCCTGGCCGACCTGCCCCTGGGCGGCGGCAAGGCCGTGATCATCGCCGACCCGCGTCGCGACAAGACCCCCGCCATGCTGTACGCCATGGGCCGGCTCGTGGAATCGCTGGGCGGCCGATACATCACCGCCGAGGACTCCGGCAGCGGCGAGGAGGACATGCGCCTGATTCGTCAGGAGACGTCACATGTCAGCGGGCTGGGCCACGACGGCAACTCGGGCGACCCCTCGCCCTTCACCGCCCACGGCGTTTTCTGCGCGCTCAAGAGTGCCGTACGCCATCGCCTCGGCCGTAGCGACCTGCAAGGGCTGCGCGTCGCCATCCAGGGGGTCGGTCACGTCGGCGCCCACCTTGCCCGCGAGCTGCACGAAGCCGGCGCCAAGCTGGTGCTGACCGATGTCGACCGCGACAGCCTCGGCATGCTGGTCAGCGAACTGAGTGCCGAGAGCGTCGCGCCCGATGCCATTTTCGATGCCGACGTGGACGTCTTCGCCCCCTGCGCCCTCGGGGCAGTACTGACCGACGAGGTAGCCGAGCGCCTCAAGGCCAAGGTGATTTGCGGCGCCGCCAACAACCAGCTGGCGACGGCGGCAGTTGCCGGACGATTGCAGGCCCGCGGCATTCTCTACACGCCCGATTACGTGGCCAACGCCGGCGGCGTCATCGAAGTCGAGGCCCAGCGTCACCAGCGCTACAACCGCGACTCGGTCATGCGGCACGTGGAGCGCATCGCCGAGACGGTGGACGAGATCCTCAGCCGAGCGCAGAGCGAGGACAAGAGCCCCGCCGCCGTGGCGGATCAACTGGCACGCGAGCGCCTCGCCGGCTGAGGCTATGTAAGGCCAAGGCCGGGCGGCACATCCGCCCGGCCTGCCGCCGCTCGCTGCCCGTTCGTCAATCCATTACCAGCTCACGCCTGACGAGAACGGCGCTGTTACGCGGCACCACCTCGCGCCCCCTGGCCAGCAGATAGCTGCGGGTAAACGCTGCCCCGAACAGCAGAATGAGGGATGAGTAGTAAACCCACAGCAGGATCATGACCACCGAACCGGCGGCCCCGTAGGTCGAGGCGGTAGCGGTATAGGCCAGATAGGAGGCGATCGCACTACGCCCGATGGCGAACAGCAGCGCGGTGACCACGGCCCCCAGCAGCACGTCCCGCCAGCTCAGCACCACGTCGGGCAGAACCTTGAAGATGGTGGCGAACAGCGCCGTGATCACGGCCATGGCAACCAGGAACTCGGCGCCGGCCGTCAGAGCGCCGAGCAGCGGCATGGCATCGCCCACCGCCTGCAGCATGGCACGAATCATGATCCCCACCAGCAGCGACACCAGCAGGATGAAGCCGATCGCCAGTACCACGGCGAGCGACAGCAGGCGCTGCTTGAGAAATATCAGCACGCTGTTGCGGCTGGGCTTGGCCGTCACGCCCCAGATGGTGTTGAGCGAGAACTGCATCTGTGCGAACACCGTAGTCGCCCCCACCAGTAGGCCACCGACACCCAGCAACGTCGGCAGGATACCCGCCTGCTCGATGCGTGACGCCGCCACCGCCTGCTCCACCGCCCGCGCCGCCTCCTCACCCAGGGTGCCCTGCAATTGAGCGACGATCTGCCCTTGGGCGGCATCCTCACCGAAGACGATGCCGATCACGGCGACGGCAATGATTACCGTCGGCGCAAGCGAGAAGAGCGTGTAGAAAGCCAGCGAGCCGGCATAGCTGAACGCATTGCGCTCCAGCCATAGAGAGATCGCTTGCTGAAGGGTATTCCACCAGAACCGGATCGAGAACCTGTGCACGACGCCTCCTTCGCCTTTGGCCACCATTTCAGCATACGCTACTGAAAGCCACCTGTCGGCACGCGACCCGCGTTGCAGCCCCGGCCTCCCCGCGCCCATAATGGTGCGCCCAGCCACCAGCCAAGGAAGCGCGATGAGCGATACCGATCACGAATTCGACTGCCTGGTATTCATCGGACGTTTTCAGCCGCCGCACCTGGGACATCTGGCGGTGATCAACGAGGCCCTGCGTCATGCGCGACAGGTCATCGTGCTGGTGGGATCGGCCTGGCAGGCGCGCTCGCTGCGCAACCCCTGGCGTTTCGACGAACGCCAGGCGCTGCTGCGCAGCTGCTTCGACGAAGAGGAGAATGCGCGCCTCGAGATCGTGCCGCTGCTGGATGCGCTCTACAACGACGACGTCTGGGTACGTGACGTACAGCGCAAGGTACGCGACATCGCAGGCCACCATCACGCCCGCCTGCCGCGCATCGGTCTGATCGGCGCCAGTCGCGGCCAGTCGAGCTACTATCTTTCGCTGTTTCCCCAGTGGGAATCGGTCAGCGTGCCGCTGGTCGACGGCATTTCCGCCAGCCAGATCCGCGAGCGGCTGTTCCGCTCCCCCTCCTCCACCGAGGACTACCTCAGCACCGGAGCGACGCACGACCTGCCGCCCGGCGTCTGCGAGGCGCTGCGGGATTTCGCCGACAGCGAGGCACACCTGCAGTTGATGGAGGAGCAGAAACTGCTGGAGCAGTACCGCCAGGCCTGGGCCAACGCCCCTTACCCCCCTATCTTCGTCACGGTGAACGCCGTGGTGGTGCAGTCGGGCCACGTGCTGCTGGTGCGGCGTACCGCCGCCCCAGGGAAAGGCCTGCTGGCGCTGCCCGGCGGCTTCATCAACCCCCATGAGCGCCTGCTCGACGCCTGCCTGCGCGAGCTGCGCGAGCGGGTCAGGCTCAAGGTGCCGGAGCCGGTGCTCAAGGGCTCACTGCGCGGGCAGCGGCTGTTCGACGAGCCCCACCGCAGCTGGCGCGGGCGCACCCTGGCCGAGGCCTTCTACTTCGCCCTGCGCCCCGATCAGCAGCTGCCCCAGCTCAAACCGGTCAAGGGCGGCGACCACGCACGCTGGGTACCGCTGGCCGAACTCGAGCCGGACAGCCTGTTCGAGGACCACTTCTTCATCATTCAGAATTTTCTCGGCCTGCCGGCCGATTTCGGCGGGATCTAAGCCTGGAGAAAGTCGCGAGGCAACTTCATCATCTGCCGCCACAACTTCTCGACCCCCGGCTTGTGCACCAGCGAGCAGCGATAGAGACGGATCTCCAGCGGTACGTCCCACTGCTCACCACCGGCGCGCACCAGCTTGCCGCTCTTGAGCTCTTCGCGCACGCAGAAGTCGGGGATCCAGGCCAGCCCCACGCCCTGCAGCACCATGCCCTTGAGCCCTTCCGCCATGGCGGTTTCGTAGACGGTGCGCAGGCGCAGGCGCAGCGGATCGTTCTTGAGCAGCATGCGCACGCTGCGCCCCAGAAAGGCCCCCTGGGTGTAGGCCAGATAGGGGATCGTCTCCTTGCTGTCGAGGCTGAAGCGCGGCCGCCCCTTGGCATCGGGAACACTGATGGGCAGCATCTTGACCTGACCGATGGAGAACGAAGGGAACACTTCCGCATCGAGCTGCATCGTCGCGTATGGGTCATGGTAGGCCAGCATCAGATCGCAGTTGCCCTCGCGCAGCACGTGGATCGCCTCGCCCACGTTCATGGCCACGAGCCGCGTAGGCAGCTCGCCCAGACCTTCCTGGAGCCGCGAGATCCACTCGGGGTAGAAGCTCAGTGCCAGGGAGTGGGCGGCGACAATGTCCAGCGCCTCGCGCGCCATGGAAACGCCGCGCAGATGCCCCAGGCACTCGTTGAGCTGTTCCACCAGATTACGCGCCGTGACCAGGAACAGCTGGCCTTCCGGGGTCAGGTTGATGGGCGTGGTGGAGCGGTCGACGAGGGTCACGCCCACGGCCTGTTCCAGGGCGCGAATCCGGCGACTGAAGGCGGGCTGAGTGACATGGCGCTGCCGGGCGGAGGCGGAGAAGCTGCGGGTATTGGCCAAGGCCACGAAATCTTCCAGCCATTTTGTCTCGAGGTTCACCGGGACTCCCGCTCACAGCCATCGCGAATCAAGTTGGGTGCCCTGCACAAGACTCCGAAAAGAGAGAATGTTAGGCGTTGCCTAATTTACCCCAGCTGCCCACTGAACCCAAGCGACTTCGGCAACACTCGGGCGACGACGGAGCGCTACTGAATGGGCGCCGTGAGATAGGCCGCCCGGGAGATGAGCTTGCTCCACAGGGGGCGGTTCTGCAGCTCGTCGTAGCCGATACGACGGCAGTCGGCGAAGTCGCGCTCCAGCATCAGACGCACCTGGGCGGCAAAACGCCGGTCGGGAATGAAGGCGGTGATCTCGAAGTTCAGACGAAACGAGCGGTTGTCGAGATTGACCGTGCCCACCGATGCCGCACTGTCATCGATGAGAATCACCTTCTGGTGCAGGAAACCCGGCTGGTAGCGGTAGACCTTGACCCCGGCCCGCACCATGTCGGGCAAGAACGAGAATGCCGAGAGGTAAATGAGCAGATGATCGGGATGCTCGGGCATCATGATGCGCACGTCGACGCCACGCATGGCGGCGAGCCGCAGCGCATCCTGCACGCCCTGATCGGGTACGAAATAGGGGCTCGTGACCCACAGCCTCTCGTGCGCACTGTGGATGGCATGCTGCACCAGCAGGCTGGCCGTCTCCTGGCGGTCGGCAGGCCCCGAGGGCACGATCACCACGTTGTGGCACTCCTCGCAGGTGACGTGCGGCTCCCAGCTCAGATTGAGCACCGCCCCCGTGGCCCAGTGCCAATCCTCCCAGAACGCCTCCTGCAGCCCCAGCACGCTGGGGCCGGTGAGCTTGAGATGGGTATCGCGCCAGGGGCCGTGCCGCGGATGCTGGCCCAGATACTCCACCCCGACGTTGAAACCGCCCAGCCAACCCTCGTTGCCATCGACGACGAGGATCTTGCGGTGGTTGCGGAAATTGAGCTGGAAGCGATGCTTGAAGCCCCGTGAGGAACGGAACGCGCTGACCTCAACGCCCCCCTCCTTCAGCTCATGCAGATAGCCTTCGGAAAGCTTGCGACTGCCGACTTCGTCGAACAGGAAATAGACCCTGACCCCGCGCTGCGCGGCGCGCAGCATGTGCTCCTTGAGTCGATGCCCCAACGCGTCGTTGCGCACGATGAAGAACTGGATCAGCACGTAGTCGCGAGCGGAGTCGATTCCGGCGAACAGGCTGTCGAACGTCGCCTTGCCGTCGATCAGCAGCTCGGCCTGATTGCCGCTGGTCAACGGCATCATGGCCAGCTGCTCCACGGCTCGGATATCGGGGTTGCGGGTATAGGCCAGGAACGGCTCCAGCCGCTCCCGATAGCGGGCGAGAATTCGCCGCAGCACGGTATCGCGCTCGCCGCGGGCGGAAACGTAGCCGTAGAAGCGCGGGCGTCCGAAGATCCAGTAGGCAGGTACCGCCAGGTAGGGAAAGGTGACGAGAGAGATGATCCAGGCCACGGCCCCCTGCGAGGTGCGACTGGAAAGGAGTGCCAGGACCGCCGACACGAAGCCCAGCAGATGTACCATGAATATCGCCAGGCCGAAAAGCCAGGATGCCATGATCTCTCCCTGAAAAAACAACAATCTGAAGCATACCTCAGACGACATCGGCCCCGCCAGTTGGCGGGGCCGTTTGCCTACATAACGAGATATTTCGTACCGATATCACGCGCGCTCGGCGATGATCTCCTTCCACTTGGCGGGGCCGGTCTGATGCACCGAGGTGCCCTGGCTGTCCACCGCCACGGTGACCGGCATGTCCTCGACCTCGAACTCGTAGATCGCTTCCATGCCCAGGTCGGCGAAGCCCACCACGCGGGACTTCTTGATCGCCTGGGCCACCAGGTAGGCGGAGCCGCCCACGGCCATCAGATAGACCGCCTTGTTGTCGCGGATCGCCTCGATGGCGGCCGGGCCGCGCTCGGCCTTGCCCACCATGCCCAACAGGCCGGTCTCTTCCAGCATGGTGCGGGTGAACTTGTCCATCCGCGTGGCAGTGGTCGGACCGGCCGGGCCGACCACCTCGTCGCGCACCGGATCCACCGGACCGACGTAGTAGATGAAGCGGCCCTTGAGGTCGACCGGCAGCGCCTCGCCCTTGGCGATCATGTCGACCATGCGCTTGTGGGCGGCATCGCGGCCGGTGAGCAGC
Organism: Billgrantia desiderata; assembly: GCF_900108215.1. Taxonomy (NCBI): domain Bacteria; kingdom Pseudomonadati; phylum Pseudomonadota; class Gammaproteobacteria; order Oceanospirillales; family Halomonadaceae; genus Billgrantia; species Billgrantia desiderata. Next base: position 383,424 of record NZ_FNVC01000001.1, read on the forward strand.
TTGCCGTTGAGCAGCAGGGTATCGCCCGGCTGCCAGGTCTGCACCTCTTCCGGGGTGACCGTGTCCAGGTTCACGCGCTTGACGTTGTCACCCGCCTCGCGGGTGATCTCCGGCCAGTCTTCCAGCTTGGGCACCGGCAGTGCCGCCGGGCCGGAACCGTCCAGGGTGAAGTGCGCATGACGGGTGGCGGCGCAGTTGGGGATGATCGCCACCGGCTTGTTGGCGGCGTGGGTCGGGTAGTCCTTGACCTTGATGTCGAGCACCGTGGTCAGGCCGCCCAGGCCCTGGGCGCCGATACCGCTCTTGTTGACCTTGTCGAACAGCTCCAGGCGCAGCTCCTCGGCACGGTTGGACGCGCCGCGCGCCTGCAGCTCCTGGATGTCGATGGGATCGAGCAGCGCCTCCTTGGCGATCTCCATGGCCTTCTCGGCGGTACCGCCGATGCCGATGCCGAGCATGCCGGGCGGACACCAGCCGGCGCCCATCTTGGGCAGCTGCTCGAGCACCCAGTCGACCACGCTGTCCGACGGGTTGAGCATGGCGAACTTGGACTTCGCCTCGCTGCCGCCGCCCTTGGCCGCCACGTGGACCTCGACCTTGTCGCCGGGCACGATCTTGTGATGGATGATCGCCGGCGTGTTGTCGCCGGTGTTCTTGCGGGCGCCGTCCGGATCGGCCAGCACCGAGGCGCGCAGCACGTTGTCGGGCAGCTGGTAGGCACGACGCACGCCCTCGTTGATCATGTCGTCGAGGCTCATCTCGGCGTCCCAGCGCACGTTCATGCCCACATGCACGAACACGGTGACGATGCCGGTGTCCTGACAGATCGGACGGTGGCCCATGGCGCACATGCGCGAATTGATCAGAATCTGGGCGATGGCGTCCTTGGCCGCCGGGTTCTCCTCCCGCTCGTACGCCGCCGCCATGGCGTCGATGAAATCCTTGGGATGGTAGTAGGAGATGTACTGCAGGGCGTCGGCGACGCTCTGGATCAAATCGTCCTGGCGGATCACGGTCATGTGCAAGGAACTCCTCGGCAGTGTCGGCATGCCCGCTTCTGGATTCGCAAGCGCGAAGCGGCGGGTTCGAACGGGGGCGAATTATACCGTATCGCGGCCTGCTAGACAGGTTCATGCCGCCAAGGTCGAACCCTGTTGGTAATGGCTCGAGAAGATAACGGTATAAATGCCAGATCGATTTGTCGCCCTGAACCACCACCTCTACGCTAGCTGTTAGTCAGTCATGGACTCATGGAACGTAGCGTCACGATCAAGGAGCCGATCATGCAACCCACCGTGTCCGATTTCCTCGTCTCCCGCCTGCGCGAATGGGGTGTGGAGCGGCTGTACGGCTACTCAGGCGACGGCATCAACGGCGTGATGTCCGCCCTGCGCCGCGCCGACGGCAATCCCCGCCTCATCCAGCCCCGCCACGAGGAAGTGGCGGCCTTCATGGCCTGTGCGCATGCCAAGTTCAGCGATGAGGTCGGCGTCTGCGTGGCCACCTCCGGCCCTGGCGCGGTGCACCTGCTCAACGGCCTCTACGATGCGCGCAAGGACCACATGCCCACCGTGGCCATCGTCGGTCAGCAGGCGCGCAAGAGCCTGGGCACCGACTATCAGCAGGAACTCGACCTGATGGCGCTGTTCAAGGACGTCGCCAGCGAGTACGTGCAGATGGTCACCGAGCCGGCTCAGGCCCGTCACGTCATCGACCAGGCCATGCGTATCGCCATCGCCCGACGCACCGTGACCTGCGTGATCCTGCCCAACGACGTGCAGGACCTGCCCATGGAAGATCCGCCCAGGGAACATGGCGCGGTATTCTCCGGCGTCGGCTACCAGTTTCCCCAGCAGTTGCCCGAGCCCGCCGACCTGGACGCCGCCGCGGAGATTCTGAAGTCCGGCAAGAAGGTCGCCATCCTGGCCGGCGCCGGGGTCAAGCATGCGGTGGACGAGCTGATCCGCGTGGCCGACCTGACCGGTGCCGGCATCGCCAAGGCGATACTGGCCAAGACCATGGTGCCCGACGACCTGCCCGGCGTGACCGGTTCCATCGGCCTGCTCGGTACCGAAGCCAGCGACCGCATGATGAGGGAGTGCGACACCCTGCTGATGGTGGGCACGCGCTTCCCCTATGTGGAATTCCTGCCCGAACCGGGTCAGGCCCGGGCCATTCAGATCGACGTGGTACCGGAAGCCCTGGGCGTGCGCTACCCCACCGAGGTCAACCTGCATGGCGACGCCGGCGCCACCTTGGCAGCGCTGGCCGAACGCCTCAAGCGCAAGCGCAACAGCAAGTGGCGCAAGCAGGTGCAGGGCTGGATCGACGACTGGTGGGAGAAGACCGAGGCGCGTGCCGCCACCGAGGCCACGCCGATCAACCCGCAGCTCGTGTTCCAGCGCCTTTCGCCACGCCTGCCGGACGACGTCATGCTCACCTGCGACGTGGGCAGCGCCACCAACTGGTATGCGCGCAACCTGAAGATCCGTCGCGGCATGCTGGGCTCCGTTTCCGGCGGACTGGCCTCGATGGGCAACGGCGTGCCCTACCTGGTCGCCGCCAAGTTCTGCCACCCTAGCCGCCCTGCCATCGCGCTGGTCGGCGACGGCGCCATGCAGATGCTGGGCAACAATGCCCTGATCACCCTGGCCAAGTACTGGCAGGAGTGGGAAGACCCGCGCTGCATCGTGCTGGTGCTCAACAACCACGACCTTAGCCAGGTGACCTGGGAGCAACGGGTGATGGAGGGCGACCCCAAGTTCGATACCTCTCAGGAGCTGCCCGAGTTCCGCTACGACCAGTACGCCGAGCTGCTCGGCTTCAAGGGCCTGGTCATGCGCGAGCCCGACGACGTCGACCGGGTATGGGACGAGGCCCTCGCCGCCGACCGCCCGGTGGTGATCAACGCCTATACCGACGGCGACATCGCTCCCCTGCCCCCGCACATCGAGTTCGAGCAGGCCAAGAACTACCTGGCCTCGATGCTCAAGGGCGATTCCAGCGGGCTGCACAGTGCCAAGCTCTCGGCCAAGCAGATGGGCCGCTCGCTGTTCAGACGCAAGAAGTGACACCCAGCCAGCGGACACACCCGATCCGGCCCCCGCTCATGGCCGTCTGACAAGGCGGCATGGCCGGGCCACGGCACTCGCCGCTTGCGCCGACGTCGGACACGATGATAACGGTATAAACACTAGCGCTATAAATCGTTCAATCGGGCTGGCAGCTCGGGCAGAGATAGAGCCGACGCGAGGCGACCATCCGTCGCTCGATCGGCGTGCCGCAGGCGTGACACGGCCTGCCGTCGCGCTCGAACACGGCAAAGCGACTGAGCCGACGGCTCTCGCCGTGCCGCCTGGCGGCGACCGCCCACTCGGCGCGGTTGGTCACGCCGGCCTGTTCGTAGGCCTGTCGGGTCACGGCAAGGATGGTACGCGCCAGCTCTTGCAGTCGCACGGCGCTCAGGTCGGCGACCCGGGCCGTGGGTGGCAGCCCGGCGAAGAAAAGAATCTCGGAGCGCAGGTAGTTGCCGATGCCGGCGAAAGGTGCCTGATCGAGCAGCAACCCGCCTAGCCGACGGCGCACGAAGCGCGGCTCGCTCAAACGCGCCACGGCCTGCTCCGGCGTGACCCCGTGGGTCAGCAGGTCGGGGCCGAGACGGGAGAGAAACGGATGCTCGGCGAGCCGCTCGGCCGGCCACAGCGAGACGTCCGAGGCGCTGTAGAGGCTGGCCGAGCGCCCTTCCGCCGTCAGCCGTACGCGCAGCGAGCGCTCGGTATCGGGCTCGCGTTCAGCGTCGTGGAGCTTCCATACGCCATAGAGCTGGTTGTGGCTGTAGAGCACGCGACCGTCGTCGAAGCGGGTCAGCAATGCCTTGCCCCAGCTGTCCACCGCCGTGACCTCTCGCCCCACCAGCGAGTCGGCCTCGGCGGCCAGTTCGGGGAAGGCGAACCACACGGACTCCAGCCGCCTGCCGGCTAGCTGCTCGTGCAGACGGTCGGCGGCACGGCGAATCTCAGGGCCTTCGGGCATCGTTGCTCCGATTCAGAATAATGCGGGAACGCAGCGAGAGGCGCCGGGGACAGCGCCCCCTCATAGCCCTGTCGACGGAAAGCCTCGAGCGGGCGGACTACCCAAGCGCCAGCTGCCGCTCCTTGAGTTCATGCAGCCGGTCACGCAGCCTGGCCGCCTCCTCGAACTCCAGGTTCTGGGCCGCCTCGAACATGGCGTCCTCGACCCGGGAGACCTCCTTGGCCAGATCGGTCGGCGAGAGCTCGTTGAGGTCGTAGATCGCCGCACCCTCGGCCACCTTGCGCTCGCTGCGCCGCCCCTTGCCCTTGCGTCCCGGCGCCTGCGCCGCCTCCATGATGTCGGCTACCGAGCGGGTCACGGTGGTGGGCGTGATGCCGTGCTTCTCGTTGTGGGCGATCTGCTTGGCCCGGCGCCGCTCGGTCTCGTCGATGGCGCGGCGCATGGAGTCGGTCGTTCGGTCGGCATAGAGGATCGCCTTGCCGTGGGCGTTGCGCGCTGCCCGGCCGATGGTCTGGATCAGCGAGCGCTCGTTGCGCAGGAAGCCCTCCTTGTCCGCATCGAGGATCGCCACCAGCGAGACCTCGGGAATGTCGAGCCCCTCGCGCAGCAGGTTGATGCCCACCAGCACGTCGAAGTTGCCCAGGCGCAGGTCGCGGATGATCTCGACCCGCTCCACGGTGTCGATGTCGGAGTGCAGGTAGCGCACCCTCACGTCGTGCTCGTCGAGATACTCGGTGAGATCCTCCGCCATGCGCTTGGTCAGGGTGGTGACCAGCACCCGCTCGCCCACTTCGGTACGCAGGCGGATCTCGGAGAGCAGATCGTCGACCTGGGTCGAGGCCGGGCGTACCTCGATCTCCGGGTCGACCAGCCCGGTGGGGCGCACCACCTGCTCCACCACCTGGCCGGCATGTTCGGCCTCGTAGGGGCCCGGCGTGGCCGAGACGAAGATCGTCTGCGGGCAGATGCTCTCCCACTCCTCGAAGGTCATCGGACGGTTGTCCAGCGCCGAGGGCAGGCGGAAGCCGTACTCCACCAGCGTCTCCTTGCGCGAGCGGTCGCCCTTGTACATGCCGCCCACCTGAGGAACGCTGACGTGGGATTCGTCGATGAACAGCAGCGCGTCGTCGGGCAGGTAGTCGAAGAAGGTGGGCGGCGGCTCGCCGGGATTGCGGCCGGAGAGGTAGCGCGAGTAGTTCTCGATGCCGTTGCAGTAGCCCAGCTCGTTCATCATCTCCAGGTCGTAGAGGGTACGCTGCTCGAGCCGCTGCGCCTCCACCAGACGGTCGTTCTTGCGCAGCCATTCGAGGCGCTCGACCAGCTCGACCTTGATCGCCTCGGCGGCCGAGATGATCGTCTCCCGCGGCGTCACGTAGTGGCTCTTGGGATAGATCGTCATGCGCGGCACCTCGCCGCGGGTTTCGCCGGTGAGCGGATCGAACAGGCGAATCGAATCGATCTCGTCGCCGAACAGCTCCACCCGTACCGCCTCCTCGTCGGAATCGGCCGGATAGATGTCGATCACGTCGCCGCGCACCCGGTAGGTAGCGCGTTTGAAGTCCATGTCGTTGCGGGTGTACTGCAGCTCCGCCAGCCGCCGCAGGAAGCTGCGCTGATCGATCAGCTCGCCGCGGGTGAAGTGCAGGCGCATCTTCAGGTACTGGTCAGGATCGCCCAGGCCGTAGATCGCCGATACCGAGACCACGATCAGCGCATCGCGCCGCTCGAGCAGTGCCTTGGTCGCCGAGAGCCGCATCTGCTCGATGTGCTCGTTGATCGAGGCGTCCTTCTCGATGAAGGTGTCCGACGAGGGGACGTACGCCTCCGGCTGGTAGTAGTCGTAATAGGAGACGAAATACTCGATGGCGTTGTCGGGGAAGAACGACTTGAACTCGCCATAGAGCTGGGCGGCCAGGGTCTTGTTGGGCGCCATGACGATGGTGGGGCGCTGCAGCCGCTCCACCACGTTGGCCATGGTGAAGGTCTTGCCCGAGCCGGTCACGCCGAGCAGGGTCTGATGGGCCAGGCCCGCTTCCAGTCCCTTCACCAGGCTCTCGATGGCGGTTGGCTGATCGCCGGCGGGCTTGAACTTCGAATTGAGGCGAAACGGCTTGCTCATCGCGACTCCAGGCATGCAGCAGGCGCCCTGGGGCGCCTGCTGTCTCAGTGGTTCGTCTTGGTCCGTGCATCAGGTCCATGCATCAAGACCGTGCATCAAGACCGTGCATCAAGACCGTGCATCAAGACCGTGCATCAGTAGCACGTCTCGGTACTGCAGCTCCGTGAGTATAGGAGCGCGGCGGCCATCATGCCGCGTCGACGGTACTGCGCGTGGTGACTTCCACGGTGGCACTGGTCATGAGGCGGTGGATGGGGCACTTGTGGCTGATCTCCTCCAGCCGCAGGCGCTGCGCCTCGTCCTCGATGCCGTGAAAGGTCATCACCACTTCGAGTCGGTAAATGCCCTTGCGTTCCTCGCTGACGTCGCGATTGACCCTGACGCTGACGCCCTCCAGCGGCCACTGCTTGCGCTGGGCGTACATCTGCGCCGTGATCGCCTTGCAGGCCCCGAGCGAGAGATCGAAGTAGTCGTGGGGGTCAGGGGCGCTCTCCTCGCCGCCGAAGGCCTTGGGCACGTCGACATAAAGATCCTCGAAGCCCGCTATCCGCACCCGCTGGCGCAAGATACGATTCCGCTCGCTGACGATTTCGATGGTCTCTTTCATTATACGCTCCGCTCTGAAGCTGAATGGGGGCTACTTGACCTGGATGGGCAGCTTGAGCGCCTCGACGGCACGGATCAGCGCCTCGCGACTGACGCGACCTTCCACCTCGGCACCGTGGCGCCCCACCTCGGCGCTCTCCACCCCATCCACCATCATCAGGGCGGTGGTGATGCGATTCACCTGCTCGGCGTTTTCCACACCGGTGAAATCGAGCGACTGATGCGGCATGCATGACTCCCTACCGTGGAATAAGGTAATAAGCAGTCTAACATGAGCGTTGCGGTGCGACACCGCTTGCAATCTGCCCTCGCCGCCCGCATACCGACGATATATCCCCGACATGACGACCTGGAGCCACAGGCATAATGAGTGATTGGACAACTGCCCTGGAGGGGCGCCGTACGAGCGATTCACGGGTCGAGTTCGAGGTCGGCGAGCCGGACCATCGGGCCGCGGCGAAGGCCAAGGTGACGCCGCTCGTCCACCTCGCCGTACTCGACGTGGTCGGCACGGGTGCCGACAAGTTGCTGCAGGGACAGACCAGCGCTCAGGTCGAGCTGGCCAAGGGCGGCTTCGCGCCCTTGACCTGCTTCTGCAACGCCAAGGGGCGCATGCTGGCCAACGCCCAGCTGCTGCGCGTCAGCCCCGAGCGCTACCGTCTGATCCTGCACCGTGACCTGGTGGAGCCGCTGCGCGATCACCTGAAGAAATTCGCCCCGTTCTACAAGAGCGAGCTCAGCGTTCGCGACGACCTGGCCCTGCTGGGCTTGATCGGCGCCGACGCAGCGGCCGTCGCGGCCAGGCATCTCGACATTGCAGCCCCCAGCCTCTGGCACCAGGCCGGCGACGCGGAGCGCCAGCTGCTGGCTCATCCCGGACCGCAGCCACGCGTGCTGATCTGCCTGCCCCGGGAGCAGGCCGCCGCAACGGCCAGCGCCTTGGCCGAAGAAGCGCCCCTGGTCGGCAACGCCGAGTGGTGCCTGCAGGACATACGGGCCGGGCTCGCCTGGCTCACCGCCGCCCACCAGGACGCCCTGCTACCGCAGATGATCAACTGGGAGGCGCTGGGTGGCATCAGCTTCAAGAAGGGCTGCTATACCGGTCAGGAAGTGGTGGCTCGTGCGCACTTCCGCGGCCAGGTGAAGAAGCGTCTGGCCCACTGTCGGCTCGAGGGTGAGCCGTTGCCGGAACTGGGCAGCACCATCGTCGACGAGAATGGCAAGAACGCTGGCGAGGTGATCGCTGCGGAGCGAGACAACGAGGGTGGCGTCGAGCTGCTCGCCGTGCTCACCACCCGAGAGGAGATGGGCCCGCTCAGCATAGAGGGCAGGAGCGTGACCCTGCTGCCTCTGCCCTACCCGATTGAAAGGCTCGATCCGGAGAGTCTGGCCCAGGCCGGCGCCTAAGCCACACCCTCGCCCAGGTCCAAGCCGAAGACTCGCCCGGCGGTCGCCGTGCTCTGTGCGGCGACCAACTCGGACGTCTCGCCGCGGAGCTTGGCCACCATCTCGCACACCTGAACGATTCGGGCAGGCTCGTTGCGCTGCCCCTGGTAGCCGCACAGCGGCATGTCGGGGCTGTCGGTCTCCAGCACGAAGCCGTCCTCGGGCAGGCTCTTCACCGCCCGCCACAGGCGCTGGGCGCGCTCGTAGGTGACTGCACCGCCCAGCCCCACCACGAAGCCGAGATCGAGGAACTTCCAGGCCTGGTCCGGCGAGCCGGCGAAGGCGTGAATCAAACCACCCGCCGGCAGATCGAGCTGGCGCAGGCGCTTGGAGACCTTGTCGTTGGCATGCACGCAGTGGATCACCACCGGCAGCCGGCGCGCCTTGGCCAGACGCAGCTGGGCATCGAACAGCTGCCACTGGTCGTCGAGGGTCTCCTCGAAGCGCGCATCGATGCCGCACTCGCCCAGCGCCCGCACCTCGGGGTGCTCATCCAGCAAGCGAGCCAGCGCCTCGACGTCGTCTGCGCCGTGTTCGTGCATGAAATAAGGGTGCAAGCCCAGGCTGACGTGCACGTCGTCACGCTCGCCCAGCGCCAGCACGGCGGGCCACCTCTCACGGGTCGTGCCCGGCACCAGGAAATGGCCGACACCGGCCGCCCTGGCACGTTCGAACATCGCCTCGCGGTCGTCGTCGAAGGCCTCGAAGTCGAGGTGGCAGTGGGCATCTATCAACATCCGTGTCGTACTCCCTTGCGCGGCAGAGGCCACGCCGGCGCCCGAGTCACTCCGGCGCGGGCTGGGTGGCAGGCAGCTGCGATGTACAGGCCGGGCAGCGCGTGGCCGGCAGCGGGATCTTGCTCAGGCAGTAAGGACACTCCTTAACCGTCGGCGCCGCCGCCGTCTCCTGCGGATAGGCCAGATTCTTGAGCCGGTTGATGTTGCGGATCAACAGGAAGGTGGCAAAGGCGACGATCAGAAAAGAGAGCATCGCATTGAAGAACAGGCCGTAGTTCAGGGTTACCGCCCCCGCCGCCTGAGCCTGCTCGAGAGTATGGTAGATCCCGCCATCCGGCCCGTCACGCAGCACCAGGAACTGGTTGGCGAAATTCATCCCGCCGGTCACCAGGCCGATCAGCGGGGTGAAGACATCACTCACCAGACTGTTGACGATGGAGGTGAAGGCGGCGCCGATGATGATACCCACCGCCATGTCGACCACATTGCCCTTGACCGCGAACTCGCGGAACTCCTTCAACATCTTCGACGCCATGGTACCCCCCCTATGCGGCGGGGAAACGCCGCCCGAACAGCGTTGACTCAGTGCTCCCGGGTAGCCGCGAAACGGATCTCCGGCCAGCGTTCCTGGGTCATCTGCAGGTTGACCCTCGTTGGTGCAATGTAGGTCAGGTAGCCACCGCCATCCAGCGCCAGGTTGGCGCTCGCCTTGCGCTTGAACTCCTCGAGCTTCTTGGCGTCGTCGCAGTAGATCCAGCGCGCGGTCTGCACGTTGACCGGCTCGTAGACGCAGTCGACCTTGTACTCCTCCTTGAGCCGGTGAGCGACCACGTCGAACTGCAGGGTGCCGACGGCGCCGAGGATCAAGTCGTTGTTGTCCAGCGGCTGGAACAGCTGGGTCGCGCCCTCCTCGGAGAGCTGCTGCAGGCCCTTCTGCAGCGCCTTGAGCTTGAGCGGATCCTTCAGTTGCACGCGCTTGAACAGCTCCGGGGCGAAGTGCGGAATGCCGGTGAAGCGCATGTCCTCGCCCATGGTGAAGGTATCGCCGATCTGGATGGTGCCGTGGTTGTGCAGGCCGATGATGTCGCCGGGCCAGGCCTCCTCGACGTGGGCGCGGTCGGAGGCCATGAAAGTCAGGGCGTCGGCGATCTTGACGTCCTTGCCGATGCGCACGTGGCGCATCTTCATGTTCTTCTCGTACTTGCCCGAGCAGACCCGCAGGAAGGCGATGCGGTCACGGTGCTTGGGGTCCATGTTGGCCTGGATCTTGAAAACGAAGCCGGTGAAGCGGCTGTCGTTGGCCTCGACGGTGCGCGTATCGGTCTCGCGGGGCTGCGGCGGCGGCGCATACTCGACGAAGCCGTCGAGCATCTCGCGTACGCCGAAGTTGCCCATGGCGGTACCGAAATAGACCGGCGTGAGCTCGCCGCGGCGATAGGCCTCGAGATCGAACTCATGAGAGGCGCCGCGCACCAGCTCCACCTCCATGCGCAGCTCCTCGGCCGCTTCCGCGCCGAGCACCGCGTCGACCTCGGGGTTGTCGAGCCCCTCGATGCGCTTGTCGTCGGGAATGCGGCTGCCCTGCCCCTGGGTGTAGAGATGAATCACGTCGTTGTAGAGGTGATAGACCCCCTTGAAGTGACGCCCCATGCCGATCGGCCAGGTCATCGGCGCACACTGGATGTCGAGCACCGTCTCCACCTCGTCCATCACCTCGATGGGATCGCGGATGTCGCGGTCCATCTTGTTGACGAAGGTGAGGATCGGCGTGGTACGCAGACGGCACACCTCCATCAGCTTGATGGTGCGCTCCTCGACGCCCTTGGCGCCGTCGATGACCATCAGCGCCGAGTCCACTGCCGTCAGCGTGCGGTAGGTATCCTCGGAGAAGTCCTCGTGACCCGGGGTGTCGAGCAGATTGACCATGCGCCCGCCGTAGGGGAACTGCATCACCGAGGTGGTCACGGAGATGCCCCGCTCCTGCTCCATCTTCATCCAGTCGGAGGTGGCGTGGCGGTCGTTGCGCTTGCTCTTCACCGAGCCGGCGAGCTGGATGGCGTTTCCGAACAGCAGCATCTTCTCGGTGATGGTGGTCTTGCCCGCGTCGGGGTGCGAGATGATCGCAAAGGTTCTACGCAGCCCGACTTCGCGGGCCAGATCGGCGTCTGACATCAGTCTCGAATTCGTCTTGAGGCACCCAGCGGTGCGTGAATGAGCAGTGGAGCGCATTCTACGGCTTTGCCCCGCCCAGTTGTAGGGCAGCGGCGCCGAAAGCTGAGGCGAAGGCCGCCCACCCTGCCCGCCGCACGGCACGACGAGGTATCATGTGGGCGGATTCATCGCTGGAGCCCCCATGCCAACCGCCCCGCCCCTGCCGCTATCCACCCCCAGCCGCAACCTGGTGCGTCTGACCCTGGTGCGCGGCATCACCTGGACCGGCTTTCTGATCGCCGCCATCGTCGGCGTCGAGCTGCTGCATTTCGAGATCGAAGTGGCGGCGGTGATCGGGGTGATCGTCTGCATGGGGCTGGTCAACCTCTTCACCTGGTGGCGCCTGGGCCGCCAGTGGGCGGTCAGCCACACCGAGTACGTGCTGCATCTGCTGGCCGACACCATCGGCCTGACCCTGCTGTTCTACCTCACCGGCGGCTCCAGCAACCCCTTCATCAACTACTACCTGGTGCCGGTCACCATCGCCGCCGCCACCCTGCCCTGGCGCTACGCCTGGATCATCGCCAGCGCCGCCATGGGGTCGTACACGCTGCTGATGTGGGTCTATCACCCGGTGCCCCAGTTCGCCCACTACTACGACGCCGTCGGGGTCAATCTCCACATCCTCGGCATGTGGATCAACTTCGGTCTCTCCGCGGGCCTGGTGACCTTCTTCATCTACAAGATGGCCCACGCCCTGCGCAGCCGTGAGCAGGCCCTCTCCCAGACCCGGGAAGCGGCGTTGCGCAACGAGCAGATCGTGGCGGTGGCCACTCAGGCCGCCGGCACCGCCCATGAGCTGGGCACACCGCTGTCGACCATGGCGGTGCTGCTCAGCGAGATGCGTGAAAGTGCCAAGGACGATCCCGAACTGACCGAGGACATCGAGCTGCTGCGCCGCCAGGTCGACGTGTGCAAGTCGCGCCTGCGCCACCTGGTGGAAAGCACCGACCGCAGGCGCATGGCCGAACCCGAGGTGTGCGATGCTCGGGAGTGGCTTAAGGGCGTCGTGCAGCGCTGGCTGGTGCTGCGCCCTGACGTCAGCCACCGTCTGGAGATCGCCGAGCAGCGCGGCACGCCCTGGCTCAAGGTCGACACCACGCTGGATCAGGCCATCACCAATCTGCTCAACAACGCTGCCGACGCCAACCCCGACGACGTCAGCATTCGCCTCGACTGGAACGACGACGAGGCGATCATCGACATTCGCGACCATGGGCCCGGCGTCAGCCTGGAGATCGCCGACCAGTTGGGCGAGACTTTCGTTTCGACCAAGAGCAAGGGGCTGGGCATCGGCCTGTTCCTGACCCACGCCACCATCAACCGCTTCGGCGGCGGCGTAAGTCTGTATAATCATCCTGACGGGGGAACGCTGACCGAAGTGATCCTGCCGCACAGCGAGCCCTGAGCGACGAGGACGCCATGCAAGACGCCGAAACACGCCTGCTGATCGTCGATGACGACGAAATGTTCTGTCACGTGCTGTCACGCGCCCTGGGCAGGCGCGGATACGAGGTGCTGGTGGCCCACGACGCGGAGCAGGCGCTGAGCCTGGCCCGCCGCCACCGCCCCGAGCTGGCCACCCTGGACCTCAAGCTGGAGCACAGCTCGGGCCTGAAGCTGCTGCCCGAGCTGCTCGATGCCGTACCCAACTGCCGCATCGTGGTGCTGACGGGCTACTCGAGCATCGCCACCGCCGTGGAAGCGATCAAGCTCGGCGCCGTCAACTATCTGTGCAAACCGGCCGATGCCGACGAGATCCTCGCTGCCCTCGACCAGCAGCAGGGCGATCCGGATGCCGAGGTGGCGGAATCGCCGCCCTCGATCAACCGCATCGCCTGGGAGCACATCCAGAAGGTGTTGCAGGAGCACGACGGCAACATCTCCGCCACCGCCCGCGCCCTGGGCATGCACCGCCGCACCCTGCAACGCAAGCTGCAGAAACGCCCGGTGCGGCGGTAGTTCTAGTCCAGTAAGGCCCTGCCCCGGCTTAGCGCCACCCAGGCAAGCGGCGCCGGGGACAGGTCGTAGCGGAGGTTATTTGCCAGGGAAGGCAAATATAGCGCCCAGGGATGGGTTCACAGCGCCTCCGCGAGACCTGTCGCCGGAAAGGCCGCGAGCGTATGTCACTGGGCCGTCCAACCCAGATCAATATTCCAGCTCGAGCCCGTTACCGCGCCTGCCGCATCCGAGGCCAGGTAGGCCACCAGCGCCGACACTTCCTCGGGATCGATCAGGCGCTTCACCGCGGCATTCTTGAGCATGATCTGCTCGACCACGTCCTGCTCGTCCATGTTGTGCAGCCGGGCCTGATCGGCGATCTGGTTCTCCACCAGCGGTGTCTTTACGTAGGCCGGGCAGATGGCGTTGGCGGTGATGCCCTGGGGGCCGCCCTCCAGCGCCGCCGTCTTGGTCAGCCCGATCATGCCGTGCTTGGCACTGATGTAGGCCGACTTGCCCGGCGAGGCGACCTGGGCATGCACCGAGGCGATATTGACGATACGCCCCCAGCCGTTCTCACGCATGGACGGCCATACGGCCTGGGTCAGCAGGAAAGGCGCCGTCAGCATCAGATCGATGATCTGGCGCCACTTGGCCTCGGGAAAGTCCTCGATGGGCGAGACGTGCTGAATTCCGGCGTTGTTGACCAGGATGTCGACCTTGCCGAAACGCTTGATCGCCTCCGCCACGGCCGCCTTGCACGCCTCGCCGTCGCTGAGATCGGCCTGGAAGAACGCCGCACCCACGGCATCGGCCTTGGCCCTGGCCTGCTCGTTGAAATCCACGGCCAGCACCTGGTGACCGAGCTCGCGAAACTGGTGCACCACGGCCTCACCGATGCCGCTGGCGGTTCCCGTTACCAAGGCGACGCGTGGCACGGTAGCGGTTGCATTGCTCATGGGTAAATCCTTCTACATGACGATGGAAGACCTGATCCCCAGCATAAGCCGGGGGTCGCGGCCACGACCAGCCCACCGGAAGTCTTACGCTTTGCCAGTGGGGGTCATGACCTTTTCCATCAGCCGCTGAGCCAGACGGCTGCCTTCCTCACGGGATTCCAGGTCGCTCAGGTCGTCGAGCAGCTCGCAGCGCCACAGCCAGAGATCCGCCTCCAGCACTTCGGCAACGAAGGGATAGCGGCCCGAGGGCAGATCGAAGGCCCGCCGCTCGCCCTCGGCGGGCGCCCGCGCACTGGAGAAGGCGGGAAACAGCACCAGCGACAGCGAGACGGGGCTGACCAGGGCCCCCACCAGGTAGTCGCGCCCGACGGACGCCTCGCCGTGATCGGGGCTGGCCTGAAAGCACAGCGCATCGACATCCAGCAGCGGATTGGCGGTCGGTGTCGCTTCGAGTGCGGCACCCTGTCGTCGCCGCCAGGCCTCGGCCATCTCGTTCAGGCGCCGGTACTGCTCGGGCGTCGGGGCCAGCATGGCATGCTCCTTTCCAGGTAGGTGGATACGGGCAGGTGAAGGCAGGCGCCCCGTTCGGCAGAACGCCTCATCGCTGCTATTCTGGCAGGTCCATGCGCGACGAGGAATGCCCATGCTCCCCCAGCAGCGTCTCGAACTTGCCATCGACATCGCCCGGGAAGCCGGCGAGAAAATCGTGGCGGCCAGGCACGGCCAGGCCTTCAATCAGCGTCTCAAGAACGGCCAGGAGCTGGTCACCGACGTGGACGTGGCCGTGGATACCCTGATCAGCGAGCGCCTGGAGGCCAGCCTGCCCGGCGAACAGCGGCTGAGCGAAGAGCTGACACCCGACCGCGAAGTGATGAGCACGGCCGAGTCGCTGTGGGTCATCGATCCCATCGACGGTACCGTCAACTTCGCGCACGGCCTGCGTCACGTGGCCGTTTCCATCGCCTGGGTCAGCGAAGGCAAGACGCGCCTCGGCGTGGTGCATGCGCCATTTCTCGGCGAAACCTATACCGCCCTCTACGGCCAGGGCGCCTGGTGCAACGGCAAGCCGATTCATGCCAGCCGCACGGGCAACCTGCAGCGTTGCCTGGTCGCCACCGGCTTCCCCTACCGGCGCGACAGCCGCCCGCCGCTGATGCGCCGCCTGATGGCCGTGCTGGAGCACTGTCAGGACGTGCGCCGCAACGGCTCCGCCGCCCTCGATCTGTGCGACGTGGCCTGCGGCCGTCTGGATGCCTACTACGAGAGCGTTTCGCCCTGGGACTTCGCCGCCGGCGTGCTGATCGCCCGCGAGGCCGGGGCCCGTACCGGCCATCTCTACCCCTGCCCCAAGGGCATTCCGGAAGATCTCTACGGCGAGAACATACTGGTCAGCGCACCCGAGATTCACGCCGAGTTGGGGGATCTGCTGCGCGCCGCCGACGCCAACGAACTCCGCTATGACTGAACTTGGCGTTGCCGCGGCAATAGCACGTCCCAATCGTGTCGCTAGCAGCGCCCTATTGGCCCCGACAGCTCTCATCCGTCACAATGTCGCCAGACAAAACACCTTCAGGAGACATCTTCTATGTTCGTGGTCATCTTCGGTCGTCCCGGCTGCCCCTTCTGCGTGCGTGCCCAGGACCTCGCCCAGCGCCTGGAAAGCGCCAACGTGATCGAAGGACACCGCTACGTGGACATCTGGGCCGAAGGCATCAGCAAGGCCGACCTGGAGAAGACCATCGGCAAACCGGTGTCGACCGTACCCCAGATCTTCATCGACCAGAACCATGTCGGCGGCTTCACCGAATTCGACCAGTACGTGCGCGACAATGCCCTGATGGCATGAGCCTGCCGAACGCCGGCGCCGGTGCGATACCGGCCCGGCGCTAGCGTTCAATTCCCGTTTAACGTTCCCCCCGCGTTGAAAGCCGTTCCTGGCCAGCCCCTATACTGAAGTCCAATACGAGGCGCATCCGGACAAAGGAACCGCACGATGCAACGGGAAGAATTCCTGCAGCAACTCTGGCTCGATTACATTCACCATCATCCCGATGTGGGAATGCTTCGCCTGTGGCCGACGGATGCACCGGTCGAATACCTGACCCTGCTCACGCTCAGCCAGCCTCCCTTCAGCACGCAGGACCTGCTGCCGACGCTGGGCCACCTCGGCTACCGCCCCGTGCACCGCTATGCCATGGCCGATCGCGGCTTGCTGGTGTGCCTGCTGGCACCGCCGGAAGACGGCACCTGGCTGGTGCTGGCAGAACTCCAGCTCGGCACGCTGTCGCGGGAACCGCGGGAAAGGCTGACCGAGCTGGTGAGTCGGACCCATCCCCAGGACACCCGCGGCAAGAACCTGCTGTGCCGCGGGCGTCCCTGGGCCATGCCCAACTGGAACGACTACCTCACGCTCCACGATGCCCACCCGCTGGCGGCCTGGATTGCCGTGATGGGGCCCAGTGTGCATCACGCCGGTTTCGACTGCGAACGACTGGGCAGCCGCTTCGAGCTGCTCGACGATGCTCTTGCGGCTGCCGGACTCGAAGGCAGCGAAGAGCGCCAGCACGGCATCTTCCCGGTATCGCCACTGCTCGAGTACCGCTTCTATCCGACCTGTTCGCAGCGTCTGGCCTTCGCCGAAGGAGACGAGCACCGGATCTGCCTGGGCGGCCTGGCCCTGATGCAGAAGCGCCTGAGCAGCGACCACGAGCGTGCCGTGGAGCTCCTGCTGCCCCACCACACCCGCTGCGAGATCACCTGAGGGCTCGCCTGCGTTATCCACAGAAATTGTGGATAACGCTGTGCAAGACAGCGTGACAAGCGGCAACATTCCGATAGCGGCGCGCTTTGCTTGAGCTGGTCATAAATTCATCACCCCCCAGCAATGAAAAGGCCCGAGCCCTGAATGAGGACTCGAGCCTGGTAGCGCAGCCGAACCGACCGGCATCGCCGATCGGTTCGAGCACGTTGCTGGGCTGCTGGCGCGTCAGTCGAAGGTCATTTCCGGCACGTGGTCGGGCACGATCAGCTTGCCGGCGGTATTCTCGACGATCTCCTCCACGCTCACACCCGGGGCGCGCTCCTTGAGGACGAAGGCGCCGTTCTCGATCTCCAGGTAAGCGAGATCGGTGAGCACGCGGTTGATGCAGCCGGCGCCGGTCAGCGGCAGCGTGCACTTCTCGAGCAGTTTGGATTCGCCGTGCTTGGAGGCATGGGTCATGGTGCAGATGATGTTC
The DNA here is from genome assembly GCF_900108215.1 of Billgrantia desiderata. Lineage (NCBI taxonomy): Bacteria > Pseudomonadati > Pseudomonadota > Gammaproteobacteria > Oceanospirillales > Halomonadaceae > Billgrantia > Billgrantia desiderata. The sequence continues at coordinate 400,711 of NZ_FNVC01000001.1, forward strand.
TCAGCACCCGCCACCAGATCCATGGCGCCGCCCATGCCCTTGATCAGCTTGCCGGGCACCATCCACGAGGCGATGTTGCCCTCCTGGTCCACCTCGAAGGCGCCGAGCACGGTCAGGTCGACATGGCCGCCACGGATCATGGCGAAGGATTCCGCAGAATTGAAGATGGCCGCTCCGGGGCGGGCCGTCACAGTCTGCTTGCCGGCATTGATCATGTCCGGATCGACCTCGTCCTCGGTGGGGAAGCGCCCCATGCCGAGCAGGCCGTTTTCCGATTGCAGCATCACGTCGATGCCTTCCGGTACGTAATTGGCCACCAGTGTGGGAATGCCGATCCCCAGGTTGACGTAGAAACCGTCCTTGAGCTCTTGCGCCACGCGCTGTGCCATCTGTTCGCGAGTCAGTGCCATCTTGTTTGCCTCTTGTGTTCGGTGGAGAAGCGATACGATCGATGCCGGTCACTGCCGGCTGCGGCGGTGCCGGCGGCTCAGCCTTCGCGCACCGTGCGCTTCTCGATACGCTTCTCGAAGGTGCCCTGGATGATGCGGTCGACGTAGATACCCGGCGTATGGATCTGGTCGGGGCGCAGCTCGCCCGGCTCGACGATCTCCTCGACCTCCACCACGGTGATCTTGCCGCAGGTGGCGGCCAGCGGGTTGAAGTTCTGCGCCGTGTCGCGATACACCACGTTGCCGTAGCGGTCGGCCTTCCAGCCCTTGACGATGGCGAAATCGGCGTGGAACGCTTCCTCGAGGATGTAATGGCGACCGTTGAACTCGCGCACCTCCTTGCCCTCGCCGATCGGCGTGCCGTAGCCGGTCGCCGTATAGAAGGCGGGAATGCCGGCGCCGCCGGCGCGCATCTTCTCGGCCAGGGTGCCCTGCGGGGTCAGGATGACTTCGATCTCTTCGTTGAGCATCTGCTGCTCGAACAGGGCATTCTCACCTACGTAGGAGGCGTAGAAGCGCTTGATCTGCTTGTCTTCCAGCAGCAGGCCCAGGCCGAATCCGTCGACGCCGCAGTTGTTGGAGATGACGGTCAGATCCTTGACGCCGCGACGCTTGACCTCGGCAATCAGGTTCTCCGGGATCCCGCACAGGCCGAAGCCGCCGGCTACCAGGGTCATGCCGCTTTCGATGCCGTCCATCGCTTCTTCGTAGGAATACACGCGCTTGTCGAAACCTGACATCGCAAAGCCTCGTCTTGTTGTGAAGTGGTCAAATGAAAGTACCTGACCAGTGTTGACCCCGCCAATATATTTGTTAAGTTTGTTTTTCTTATCAATTGATTTGAACAACTTATAAAACGGGCGACACAACATGACCATCAAGCAGCTACGCGCCTTCCTGGCCGTGGCGCAAACGCTCAGTTTCACCCAGGCCTGCGAACGGCTGCATCTGTCACAGCCGGCCCTGAGCCTGGCCATCAAGGGGCTCGAGGAGACCCTGGGTGGGCCGCTGCTGATTCGCAGCACCCGCAGCGTACGGCTGACTCCCGAAGGCGAGACCCTGCTGCCACTGGCCAAGCGCCTGCTGGCCGACTGGGACAATGCCGAAGAGCTGCTGCGCCAACGCTTCACGCTGCAGCTCGGTCGGGTGGCACTGGCCGCCATGCCCTCCATCGCCTGCAATCGGTTGCCGCGTGCATTGCGCCGTTTTCGCCTGCGCTTTCCCCGGGTCAACGTCACCGTGCATGACGTGATCAACGAGCAGGTAATCGACATGGTGCGCCAACGCCAGGTCGAGCTCGGCATCGCCTTCGAGCCGGAAACCCGCGAAGGCATCGACTTCCTGCCGCTATTCGACGACACCTTCGTCGCGGTCCTGCCGCCGGATTCGCCCCTGGCAGAGGCCGAGTCGGTCGACTGGAAGGCACTGCTGGCCCACGACTTCATCACGCTGCAGCGCCCTTCCATGGTACGCATCCTGCTGGAGCAGGCCCTGGCCAGACAGCAGTCGGAGCTGCCGGTGGCGTTCGAGAGCCATCAGCTGGCCACGGTGGGCCGCATGGTGGCCAGCGGGCTCGGCGTCAGCGCCGTACCCTCGCTGTGTCGCGAACAGATGCATGAGCTCGGCGCTCGCTGCGTGCCGCTGTTCGAGCCGCAGATCAGGCGCACCGTGGGCATCGTGCTGGGCGCCGGCCAGGAACTCTCCATCGCCGCACGGGCGCTGCACGAAGTGCTGCAGACGACGCTCTGCGAGTCGCCACCCACATAATGTAGCGCTGGGCAGCATGAGCACTATCCATTAGCATGTGCGCCTAACCGTCACACACCCGAGCGCCGCGTACCGCAGCGATTCGCTCGCGTAGGCACTTGTACAGAATTTCCCAAGGTCAAGGAGTCAGGTATGGCGCCCCTGAAAGGGCTCATCAGCGTACTGCTACTGGTGATCAACACCCTGTTCTGGTCGATCCCCCTGATTCTGTTGACCCTGCTCAAGCTGATCACCCCGACTCGCCCGCTGCGCCTAATCGTGCTGCGCGGCCTGAACGGCGTGGCACTGAACTGGATCGGCTGCAACCTGTGGTGGATGCGCCATTGGCTGAAGCCGCGGCTCGATGCCACACTGCCCGAGGGACTGTCGCCCGGGCAGCACTGGCTGGTGATCTCCAACCACCGCAGCTGGACCGACATCTTCATGCTGCTGATGGTGCTGCACCGGCGTATTCCCATGCCACGCTTCTTCCTCAAGCAGCAGCTCATCTGGATTCCCATCGTCGGCCTTGCCTGGTGGGCGCTAGAGTACCCTTTCATGCGCCGCTACAGTCGCGAGCAGATCGCACGTCGCCCCCAGCTCGCCGACGTCGACCGCAAGGCCACCGAGCTGATGTGCGAGCGGGCCCGAGAGATGCCGTTGGCGATCTTCAACTTCGTTGAAGGCACCCGATTTACCCCGGCCAAGCGCGACGCGCAGAATAGCCCATTCCGCCACCTGCTTCGGCCCAAGGCCGGCGGTGTCGCCCAGGTGCTGAGCCACCTGGGCGAACAGCTAGACGGCATCCTCGACGTCACGCTGCACTACGAGAATCCCCAGCCGACCTTCTGGGGCTTCCTGTGCGGCCGCGAAGGCCGGATTACGCTCGATGCCCGACGTCTCGACGTCCCCGAATGGATGCTCGACAGCCGTTACCATGACGACCCGCACTACAAGGAACGCTTCCATACATGGCTGAACGCCCTGTGGCAGGAAAAAGACCAGGCGCTCGACTCGCGCTGACACTGCTTTGCACTCTGTCATTGCTCCTGACCGGCTGCGCCTCGCCCAGCGGTAGCGTTCAGCGCAGCAGCGACCCTCAACGCAGCGACGCTCCAGGCATCTCTGGCGGTTGGGTCGTGGTTCAGCGCGGCGATACCCTGGGCAGCATTGCGGCACGCGCCGACGTGCCGTTGGCCCGCTTGCAACGCTTCAATCCCGACGTCAATCCCAACCGCCTGGCGGTCGGTCAGCGCCTGCTGATTCCCACCCAGCAGGAGCGCGCGCCCTCGGGCGGCCCCTACCGCTATCAGATTCGTCCCGGCGACACCTATTCGGCCGTAGCCCGACGCTTCGGCACCACGCCGGCGCGTATCCAGGCCGCCAACCCGGGGGTGGAACCGACGCGGCTGCGGGTGGGCCAGATCATTCAGGTGCCCCTGCGCGGCGGCGCCGCGGCTACGGCGAGCTCATCGGGTGCGGCGGCAAGCCGTCCGAGCAGCGCCAGCGCCCCGGCGGGGAGTTCCACACCGCCGCCACCCGCTACCGGCAACATTCCCTCTTCGGCACGCAACTGGCCGTGGCCGCTGGATGACTATCGCATCGTGCGCTCCTATGGCGCCGACAATCACGGCACCCTGCAGCCGATGCTGTTGGCCACCAACCGCGGCGCGCAGGCCAAGGCGGTGGCGGACGGCGACGTGCGCTTCGCCGGCAGCATGCGCCAGCTCGGCCGTGTGGTGATCGTGCACCACGCCGACAATCTGCAGAGCGTCTACGCGCTGTGCGACAACGTGCTGGTGACGGACGGCGCTCGCGTCACCCGGGGCACCCCGCTGTGCGATGTCGGGTTCAGCAATGCCACGGAGCGTTTCGACCTGCTGTTCGACATGCGCCTCGGCGGCAAGCCCATCGACCCCCGGCGGGTACTGCGCTAGGAGAGATGGCGATGGCGGAATGGCAACGGCTCACGGCATCACCCGCCTTGTACCGTTGCCAGGGTGTGCTCGGCGAATCCGAAGCTGACCGGGCGCTCGCGACATTGAACGCCGAGCTGGCCTGGCAGCGCCCTGCCCTGAAACTGTACGGTCGCGAGCACCCGATACCGCGCACTCAGGTATGGATGGGCGATGACGAAGCCCACTACCGCTATTCCGGGCGAGATTTCCAGCCCGAGCCCTGGCACCCCACGGTTGCGGCGCTGCGCAACAGGGTCGTCTCTCTGCTGGAGGAGCTGGGATTGCGGGCACGCTTCAACAGCGTGCTGTTGAACCGCTACGAGGACGGTAACGAGCGCATGGGCTGGCACAGCGACGACGAGCCGGAGCTGGGACGCAACCCCGTCATTGCCGCCCTCTCGCTGGGCGCCGAGAGGCCGCTGCGCTTCCGCTGGAAGCGGGGTGAAGGCGAGCCCTTCAACGTCTGGCTGCCCCACGACAGCCTGCTGGTCATGGGCCCCGGCTGTCAGGCCCAGCTGCAGCATGCGCTGCTGCCCCGGCGCATACCCGGCCTGCGCATCAGCCTGACCTTCCGCCAGGTCCTGGTGCCGGGCGGAGATTCTTCAGCCGACGATCAGCGCGCCTGTCGGTAAAGCCCCCACAGCGTGGGGATCAACAGCGCGTAGATCAGGCTACCGGCGGGATACGCCAGAAAGCAGTAGGTCAGGCCGAAGTCGATGAAGGCCACCGGCACCAGCGTGCCCGCCACGGCCAGGGCGCGGCGTTCCCCCGAGCCGGCCCCCACCCCGCGAGCGAACAGCCACAGGGGAGTGAAGTAGAGGCCCAGCAGGGCCAGGAGTCCGGGCACGCCGCGCTTGACCCAGGCATCCAGCACCTCGTTGTGGGCGTGCCAGTGGCGCGCCAGCGAGGGATGCTGCACCCCTTCGGCGCCCCGCTCACGCATGGCGGCCTGGTAGCCGCTGGCACCCCAGCCCAGCAGTGGCCGCTCGAGAATCAACTGCGACGACCCCCGCCACATTTCCAACCGGGCGCTGACCGAATTCATGTCGTCATCGCCCGCCACATAGTGGCGCAGGCTGGTGACGGCATTGTCGACCCGCTTGGCGACACCGGTCTGCGGCATCACGTAGAGGCTGCCCAGCAGGGTCACCAACGCCGCCATCAGCGTCATGCGCCAGCTCAGCGGCAGGCGCCGGCCATGCCCACGGTAGAGCACCCAGATGGCCAACGGCAGGCCGATCCAACCGCCACGGGAACCGGACAGGGCCGAGGTGATCAACCCCGCCAGGCCGCCGGCGATCAGCAGCAAAGACCAGGGCCAACGCTCGCGGCGGGCAAACGACCAGCTCAGCCCTGCCAGACACAGCAGCCCCATCAACAAGCCCAGGTTGCCGAACAGAATGGCATGCAACGGCTCATGCCCGTCGGCCCGGTGGGTGCGCTCGATGATACGCTGCCACATCGCCCAGCTGCCGGCCGCCAGACTGCCCAGCGCCAGGCCGCCCCACAGCCAGGTGGCCGCCACCCGCACCCGGGCGAAGGCCACCAGCGCGATCAGGCCAAGCGCAAAGGGCCAGGCATCGGCCAGCCCCTCGCCGCCCTCGCCATGCACCAGCAGCATGCCGATCCAGACCAGCCCCTGAGCGCTCAGCGCCAAGACCAGCAGCAGATCCTCCCGTTGCGGGAAGGCTTCGACCTGGCTTTCGCTTGCCAGCCAGGCCGCTGCCAGCAACAGCAGCGGCACGCCGATCAGGGTCACCCAGGGCAGCACCAGCAGCCCGGCCCCCAGCAGCAGCATGGCCGCGGCTCCAAGCCAGGCCTGGCATTGCATTTTCGTCTGTCGCGGCAAGGAACCGGACAGCGGTCGACAGGAGTCGTTTTCGATCATGGCAAAATCTCGTCCGTGGATGCACTGCCGTCAGCGACGCCGGGGTTACGCCCTCCTGGCTTACCCGGCGCCACTCACCACGTCACCTCATAGAATACGTCACCTCGTTGAATAGAGAGTGGCGCCCCTTGGCATCGCTTACTCCACGGTGACGGATTTCGCCAGGTTACGGGGTTGGTCCACGTCGGTACCACGCGCCACCGCTACATGATAGGCCAGAAGCTGCAGCGGCACGGTATAGGCGATCGGGGCCAGGAAACGACAGCAGCCGGGTACCTTCACCACCGTCATGCCATCGCCCTGCTCCAAGCCGCTTTCCGGATCGGCAAACACCAGCAGTTGGCCGCCGCGGGCGCGCACCTCCGCCAGGTTGGACTTGAGCTTCTCGAGCAGCTCGTCCTTGGGCGCCAGCGCCACCACCGGCATGCTGGCATCGATCAACGCCAGCGGACCGTGCTTCAGCTCCCCCGCCGCATAGGCCTCGGCGTGGATGTAGGAGATCTCCTTGAGCTTCAGTGCCCCCTCCATGGCGATGGGCATCTGCGCGCCACGCCCGAGGAACAGGGTATGGCGGTAGTCGCAGAAGCGCTTGGCCAGGCTGGCGATCTCGCCCTCGAGCTTGAGCGTATCGCCGAGCAGCGTGGGCAGATAGCGCAGGTGATGAACGACTCTCGCGGTCAGCTCCTCATCGCCGCCGCGCAGCTGGCGCAAGCCCAGCGCCACCAGCATCAACGCCGTCAGCTGGGTGGTGAAGGCCTTGGTCGATGCCACGCCGATCTCGGGTCCGGCATGGGTCATCAGGCTGAGGTCGGACTCGCGCACCAGCGAGCTGCCCGGGACGTTGCAGATCGACAGTGCCCCGATGTAGCGATCCGGGCGCTGCTTGCGCGCATGACGCAGCGCGGCCAGGGTATCGGCGGTCTCGCCCGACTGGGAGAGCGTCAGCAGCAGGGTCCCGGGGGGAGTCGCCACGTCGCGATAGCGATACTCCGAGGCGATCTCCACCTGACAGGGAACCCCGGCCAGGGATTCGATCCAGTAGCGCGCCACCATGGCGGCGTGGTAGCTGGTGCCGCAGGCCACCAGGTGGATCTGGCGGGCTTCGCCCAGCAGCGCACGCGTGCGGGGCCCGAAGGCTTCCACCAGCACCCGGTCGCTGCCCAGCCGCCCTTCCAACGCGTTGGCCACGGCCACCGGCTGCTCATGAATCTCCTTGAGCATGTAGTGCTCGAACTCGCCCTTGCCTGCCACCATGTCGTCGTGTTCGTAGCGCAGCACTTCCCGCACTACCGGCTGGCGCCGGCCGGCTGCGTCGAGCTCGTGCACGACGCAGCCGGCGCGGGTGACCTCCACCAAGTCGCCATCCTCCAGGTAGATGAAGCGATCGGTCACCGTGAGCAGCGCCAGAGGGTCGGAGCCCAGGTAGCAGCCCTGCTCGGCGATGCCGACCACCAGGGGGCTGCCATGCCGCGCGCCGACGACGCGGTCGGGCCTGTCGGCATCGATCACGCCCAGCGCGTAAGCACCTTCGAGGCGGGCGACCACCGCATCGACCGCGGCCAGCAGCTCTCCCCGGGCCTTCAGCTCGCGCTCGACCAGGTGCGCCACCACCTCGGTATCGGTGGCGGAAGTGAAGACGTAGCCGTCGGCCATCAGCTCGGCCTTGAGCGTCTGATGATTCTCGATGATGCCGTTGTGCACCACGGCGACACGCCCCGAGACATGAGGGTGTGCGTTGTCCTGACTCGGCTCGCCATGGGTCGCCCAGCGGGTGTGGGCCACGCCGGCGATGCCGGTCAGCGGCGAGGTCGCGAGCAGCCGCTCCAGGGCCGCTACCTTGCCCACCTCACGGGCTCGGCCCAGCTTTCCGGGCGCTTCCACCAGGGCCACGCCGGCCGAATCGTAACCTCGATATTCGAGGCGCTTGAGTCCTTCCATCAGTATGGGCAGGACGTTGTCCGAACCCACGGCAGCTACGATGCCACACATGTTCTCTTCTCCATGAAGGCGCCGCGACCTGCGGCCGCGAACGATGACTACGGGCAATGACTTCGCGCTGCGATGCAGCGGCTGCGATGAGGGCCAGCCGCCGGACGTCCCGGTCCGACGGACGCAGGCAACGTCTATTTGTGACGCTCGAGCACCGGGCGCAGCGGCGTCACCGCCGCACTCGAGACCGGCTCCAGCGCCTCGCGGCGACGCTTCTCCAGCCACACCAGGTCGACGATGCCACCCTCCGGACGGTAGGCCGTGGGCGCTTCTAGCAGCAGCCGACGAATGCCGTCGTGATGGAAGTTGCGGCATGCCTCGAACAGCCGGTCGAGGAAATTCTCGAGGCGCGGCCACTCCCAGAACACTTCCTGAGCGGTCATGATGCGCGGATGCGAGGTGGCGGCGACGTCGTCGCCCACCAGCAGCTCCTCGTAGAGCTTCTCTCCCGGACGCAGTCCGCTGTAGGCGATGGCGATGTCGCCGTCGGGATTGCGTTCGTCACGCACCTTGAGCCCCGACAGGCGGACCATCTGCCGCGCCAGGTCGGCGATGCGTACCGGCTCGCCCATGTCGAGCACGAACACATCGCCGCCACGGGCCATGGCGCCGGCCTGGATGACCAGCTGAGCCGCTTCGGGGATGGTCATGAAGAAACGCGTGATGTCCGGATGGGTCACGGTGATCGGCCCGCCGGCCTGGATCTGCTGGCGAAACAGCGGCACCACCGAGCCGCTGGAGCCCAGCACGTTGCCGAAGCGCACCATGCAGAAGCGAGTGGCGCTCTGCTGCCGGGCGAAGGCCTGGCAGACCAGCTCGGCCAGGCGCTTGGTGGTGCCCATCACGTTGGTCGGCCGCACCGCCTTGTCGGTGGAAACCAGCACGAAGGTCTCGACGCCGGCATCGATCGCCGAGCGCGCTGCCGAGAGGGTGCCGAAGACATTGTTCTGCACCCCCTCGACCACGTTGTGCTCCACCATCGGCACGTGCTTGTAGGCCGCTGCGTGATAGACCGTCTGCACCTCGTAGGCCTTCATCACGGTGGTCAGGCGCTGACGGTGCTGCACCGAGCCCATCAGGGCCTCGACGCGCACCTCGAGCCCCTCTTCCGCCGCGATACGAAGCAGATCCTGCTCGATGCGATAGAGCGCGAACTCGGAGAGGTCGAGCAGCAGCAGGCGTCCCGGGCCGTGACGCAGGATCTGACGACACAGCTCGGAGCCGATGGAACCACCCGCGCCGGTCACCAGCACCACCTTGCCGCGAATGTTAGCGTCCATCAGGGTGGGATTGGGTGGCACCGGGTCGCGTCCCAGCAGGTCCTCCACCGCTACGTCGCGCACTTCGCTGATGCGCGCGCGTCCCGTGACCATGTCGACCACGCCGGGGATCGTCTGCACCGGAAAGCCCTGAGGTTCGAGTTCGGCCAGGATCTCGCGGCGGCGCGCCCGGCTGGCGCTGGGCACGGCGAGCAGCACGCGCTCGGCGCCGTAGGTGTCGGCCAGGTAGCCGAGCTGGCGCGGCGGATAGACCTTGAGCCCTTCGATGTAGGTGTTCTGCAGGCTCAGCGCATCGTCGACGAAGGCGATCGGCAGGTACTCCTGGCCGTGGGTGAGCGAGGCCGCCAGCTGGCGCCCGGCCGAGCCGGCGCCGTAGATCACCACCCGCGGCTTGTGGCGAATCTGGCTGCGCAGGTAGATGGCACGCAGGCCGAAACGCACCCCGCCGATGGTGAGCAGCGCCAGCATGGCGTAGATGAACGGCACGCTGCGCGGTATGCCCAGCGCGAACAGGTAGCTGACCAGCGGCAGCGACAGCGCCGAGACCACCACCCCGACCACCACCGCACGAATCGCCTTGGGGCCGAGGTAGCGAATCACCGCGCGGTAGAAGCCCAGCCGGACGTAGATCGCCAGGCTCAGCGGAATCAGCACCAACAGCGCCAGCCAGGTGCTCGCTTCGGAGAGAGGCGTCCAGCTCTCCAGGCGCAGCAGCATGGCCAGCAGAAAGCTCGCCGCGATCAGTACGCAGTCCACCATCAACTGGATGGTGCGCTTCTGACGCCGCGGCAGGCGGAACAGGGATTGCAGCAGGTTTCGCATGACGTCTCTCCATGACCGCGGGCATTGGGCACGCCCGCTTGATTGCGATGCCTCAGGCGGTTGCCCTGGCCATCACGTCTTCCAGCACTGCACAGGTGCGCGCGATCTCCGCCTCCGTCAGGGTCGGGTGACAGAGGAACATCAGGCTGGTCTCGCCAAGTTCACGCGCCACGGCAAGCGGCCGCTCGGGTCGCCAGCCGGTACCGTCGAAGGCCTTCTCGCGATACACCTCGGAGCAGGAGCCGGAAAAGCACGGCACCCCGGCGGCAACGATCTCCGCCATGATGCGGTCGCGGTCCCAGCCCGGCGCCAGCCGCTGCGGTTCGACGAAGACATAACACTTGTAGGCCGCATGCTCGCAGTGGGCGGGAAGCGCGGGCACGCGCAGCGCCTTGCAGCTGGCCGCGGCCTGCCAGATACGCCCGGCGTTAGCCTGTCGTGCCGCCTTCCAGCGGGGCATGCGCTCCAGTTGAATGCGGCCGATGGCGGCCTGCATCTCGGTCAGCCGCCAGTTGGTGCCGAAGCTCTCGTGCAGCCAGCGAAAGCCGGGGGGATGCTCCCGCTCGTAGACCGCCTCCCAGCTCTTGCCGTGATCCTTGAAGGCCCACATGCGCTGCCACAGCTCGGCATCGCTGGTGGTGACCATGCCGCCCTCGCCGCCGGTGGTCATGATCTTGTCCTGGCAGAACGACCAGCAGCCCACGTGGCCGATGCTGCCCACGCTGCGCCCGCGATAGCGCGCGCCGTGGGCTTGGGCGCAGTCCTCGATCACGTAGAGGTCGTGCGCCTTCGCCAGCGCCATCAACTCATCCATTTCGCAGGGCCAGCCGGCCAGGTGCACGGCAACGATGGCTCGGGTACGCGGCGTGATCTTCTCGGCCACGCTGGCAGCGGTGACGTTCTGCGAATCGCGATCGACGTCGGCGAATACCGGCCGGGCCCCTGCCATGACGATGCTCGAGACCGACGCCAGGAAGGTGCGCGAGGTGACGATCACTTCGTCATCCGGGTTCTCGCCGATACCGAGCCCGTACAGGGCGAGGTCGAGCGCCACGGTACCGTTGGCCACGGCGATGGCGTATTCGCTGTCGGCGAAACGCCGAAACTCACGCTCGAAATCGCGGCATTCGCTGCCGGTCCAGTAGTTGACCCGGTTGGAAAGCAGCACGCGGGCCACCGCATCGGCCTCCTCCTGGGAAAAGGCCGGCCAGGGGGAAAAGGGTCCATTGAGCATTACGATCTTCCTTGAGGTGAAGGCAGGTTCAGGCGAAGCACGTTCGAGGCGTCGGCAAGCGGATCGTCGGCGAGCGGATCGTCGACGGCATCCGCAGGGGATGACGACAGCGGACGCGCCGGCACCCCGCCGACCACTTGGCGGTCACCGACGTTGGCGACCACTGCCGCACCGGCACCCACCATCGCACCCTCGCCGATGGTCATGCCCTGGCGCACTGCGGCGCCGGCGCCGATCCAGCTGGTGCGTCCGATCTCGGCGTCGCCGGCCACGTTGGCCCCCGGGGCGACATGCACACAGGCCCCCAGCCGGCAGTCATGACCCACGCTGGCACAGGTGTTGACGATGCAGCCCTCGCCAAGCTCGGCAAAGGCGTTGATGACGGCACCTGCCACCACCACACAGCCGGCTCCCAACCTGGCCAGCGGGCTGATCGTGGCGCGCGGATGCACCAGTGTGACTACCCGGGCGCCATGGGCCAGCAGTGCCTCGAGCTTGGCCTCGCGGATGCCGTTGTGGCCGATGGCCACGATCACCCCATCGAAACCGGGCAGATCGTGCAGCAGCATGGGCAGGGTGCCACGCACCTCCCAGTGCTCGTGCCGGGTCATGCGCGGCCAGGCATCGTCGTAGAAGGTCAGATCCTGCCAGCCGCTCTGGATGGCAATGTCGGCCACGACCTTGCCATGCCCGCTGGCGCCAAGGATGGCCAGGCGACGACGGTTACTCATGGTGGCTCCCTCCACGGAATCTCGGCATGGCGACATCGCCGTCGTGGGCAATGCCCTCACGCACCAGCACCTTCTTCACGGTCAGCAGCAGGATGCGCAGGTCGAGCCACAGCGAGCGGTTGTCGACGTACCACACGTCGAGTTCGAACTTCTGCTCCCAACTGAGCGCATTGCGGCCATTGACCTGAGCCCAGCCGGTCACGCCCGGACGCACCTCATGACGGCGAGCCTGGCGCGGCGTATAGAGCGGCAGATACTCCATCAGCAGCGGGCGCGGGCCGACCAGGCTCATGTCGCCTTTGAGCACGTTCCACAGCTCCGGCAGCTCGTCGAGGCTGGTGGCGCGCAGCACGCTGCCCAACTTCGTCATGCGCTGGGCGTTGGGCAGCGGCTGACCGTTGCTGTCCACGGCGTCGAGCATGGTGCGGAACTTGACCATCTCGAAAGGTCGTCCGTGGAGTCCCGGTCGGGTCTGCCGGAACAGCACCGGGGCACCGAGCTTGAGCCGCACCAGCAGTGCCACCACGAGCATGACCGGGGAAAGCAGGATCAGAGCCAGTAGAGAAACCACGATATCGAACAGTCGCTTCATCGTTTTTCATCCATGACGTCGTTCATGATGTCGGCCAGACGCTCGGCCAGGATCCGGTAGTCGTAGACGGCTTCCATGTGCGCCCGCCCCGCCCGCCCCATACGGGCCCGCTCCTCGGCCGGCAGCGCCGCCAGGCGCTTGATCGCTTCGGCCAGCACCAGCGGGTCCTCCGGCGGCACCGTGATGCCTGCACCGGCGTCGGCCACCGGGTCGTTGACCGCCGCCGAGGCGATGATCACCGGGCGGGAGGCGGCCATGTAGTCGAACAGCTTGTTCATGCTGATACCGAAGCGATACAGCCTGGGCAGGTCGCGCACGGTGATGACGAAGGCGTCGGCCTCGCCGGCCAGGGCCGGAATCTCGCGCTTGGCCACCGGCGGCTCGAAGCTCACCCAGCGCCCGTCCAGTCCGAGCGCACCGGCCTGGCGGATCAGCGCCTGCTTGGCCGGTCCCTCGCCGATCAGGCGCAGTCGCACCGGCACGGCGTCGCCGTTCGCGTCCCGCTTGACGATCGCCATTGCCTCCAGCAGGTGCGAGAGTCCGTTGGCCTCGCCGTGGCTGCCGAAATACATCAGCGTCAGGGGCATCTCACGCGGCCGCGGAAGCGGCGGGCCGGGATCGGGAAAGTCGGCCAGGTCGACCCCGTTGGAGAGCCACTCCACGCGCTCCTTCGGCACGCCCAGCGGAGCGATGTAGTCCACTGCCCGAGGCAGCAACGTCAGCACGCGTCGGGCGCGTCGATAGAGGAAGATCTCCAGCGCGCGCAGTGCCCGGGTCAGCAGCGCCCCTTCGCGCAGGCGGCCCATGTCGATCAGCGTCTGCGGCCACAGATCGCGCACCTCGAACACGAACGGCACGCGGTGGCGACGAGCCAGCCACCAGCCCGCCAGGGCGGCGAAAGGGTGCACGCTGGAGCCGATGATCAGATCGGGGCGCTCCAGCTCCGCCAGGCGCGAAGGCCGTATCGCCTGCCAGGCGTACTCCAGCATGTTCTTCATGCGCCCACCGCCGTTGCCGCGGTAGCTGGAAGTACGCAGCCACAGGAAACGCACTTCACCGCAGGTTTCCAGCCGCCAGCGCTCACCCTCCTGGAGACGCTGTTCGCCGCTGGGGTGATCGACGCTCGAGGCGATCAGCGTGGCGTGCCAGCCCTGGGCCGGCAGGTGACGGGCCAGCTGATAGTGCCGGGCGCCGCCGGCCGCACCGGGATGCTTGGCATAGTGATTCAGGATCCAGACGTGTCTCATGCCATCCTCAGTTAGCGGGAAAGAGATCAGCGGGAAAGGGTGCGGTAGGTGTCCAGCAGCTTGCGTTCCTCCTGCTGCCAGTTGTAGCGCTCGGCGACGGCCCGCTGGCCGTTGCGCCCCATCTCCCGGGCGCGCTCGGGGTGGCTCACGATGAAGTCGATGGCCTCGGCGATCGCGTCGGGATCGAGCGGATCGACGCAGATGCCGCAGTCGCTGCCCTCGACGATCTCCCGCCACAGGGGAAAGTCGGAAGCGATCACCGGCAGGCCGGCGCTCATGTACTCGAACATCTTCACCGGCAAGGCATCGAGATAGTTGATGATCGGGTGCAGCGTCACCAGACCGGCGATGGAGCCGGCCATGACCTGGCGTACGCCGGCGCGATCAACGTAGCCGTGCGCCTCCACCCGCGCCCAGCCGGCATAGGTCATGACCTCCTGCTCGAGCGAGAGCTGCTTGAAATCGCCGGCGAGCTGCAGGCGACACTCGTGCTCGACTCTCTCCATGGCGCGCACGAGCTCGCGTATGCCGCGCACCTCGGCGATACCGCCGACGTAGCAGACGGACAGCGCCTCACCGACAGCGGCGGTCAGACGGGCATCGGGCGCCCCGTCGAGTTCGCCCTGCATGGGAAAGTTGTTGATGTCGACGACCCGGGGATGGAACTCCTCGAAGCGGTCGCGAATGTAAGGGGTCGCCGCCACCACCGCATCGAAGTGCCGGCAGACCCGGCGCTGGTAGGTCTCGACACCGCGGGACAGCACTCGCCGTACGAACTTGTTCAGGTAGTGCTTGGCCAGCATCTGACGCGGCAGGTCTTCGTGGGCGTCGTAGACCACGCACTTGCCCTGCCGTTTGAGGCGACGCCCCACCGGCATCAGCTCGGGATCGTGCAGATGATAGACGTCGGCATCCAGTTGCCTGGCCTGCTCATGGACGCGCTGCGTGGTCTTCATTACGCGCTTGAGGCGTCCGGGCAGTCTGCCCACGTCGACGATGGCGACGCCATCGCGCTCCTCGTCTCCCTCACCGTCGGCCACCACCAGCGTCACCGAATAGCCGGCTGCGGCCAGCGAGCGGCACTGCTTGTGAAAGATGCGGGTATCAAAGCGCGGATGGGCGGAGGTCAGATGTACCACTTTCATTGTCGTTGCATCCTTGTGAATCCCTGGCAGCGTCATGCTGCCCCGGTGCGCCACGACGAGTACCGGCTGGCCCGGCCTGCTGCGTGGCATCACTGCTCTGTGGCTGACGCGAAGCGACCAGGGCATTGGCGAAGGCGCCCCAACCCAGCGCGGGCAATGGCCAGAACACCGGCTTGGCCAGCACGATCAGCAACAGGCAGACGAAGTTGATGGAGAAGGCGAACACCCACCGGGCATCCCGCGCTCCGACGAAAAGCAGGCGATAGGTCGAGCCGACGAAGGCGCTGACGGTGAGGCCGAGGTAGAGCACGAAGCCCAACAGGCCGTAGTTGACCCAGGCCGAGAGCATGCTGTGGGCATAGCCGCCGGTCAGCTCGGCCGAACTGATGTGACCGCCGAAGCGACCCAGCAGCGGATTGGCCAGTATCTGCTCGGTGGCACGCTGGCCCAGGTTCTGCCGCGCCAGCCAGGAGCTGGTGCCCGACAGGTCGAGCACCTGCAGTTGGCGACTCCCGGCCAGCGCCTCGAACTGACTGACCACCACGGCGATCAGGGCGGCGATGACCGCCAGCAAGGTCAGCATGTACTTGACGCTCATGCCCGCCCACAGCAGCAGCAGTACCAGCGTCAGTGCAAGGAAGGCGTACAGCTCCGAGCGCGCGCCCAGCACGAACATGACGAAGGCCCCTAGCACGATCAGCCCGGCCCGTACCACGGCGCGCTCGCTGATCGCGATCAGGAACACCAGCAGCACCAGAGCGCTGCGCGCATAACCCTGATAGGTGGAGACGTTCTCGCCGCCCTCCTCGACCATGCGCCGGGCAAAGAACATCCACTGGCCGGTGGTCGCCACATGGAACAGCAGGTAGCCGGCGATCAGCGCAAAGGCCAGCCAGAAGGCGCGTGCCAGCCGTGGGGAGTCCAGCGGCACGCGGTATCCCATGATGAACAGCACCAGCCACAGCACCAGCGTCTCGATGGTCTGGATCAGTGCCGCACGCATGATGCCGCCGCCCACCAGGCCATAGTTGGCCACCGCCCACAGCAACACATAGGCGAAGAAAGCGAAGGTCAGCAGTGCATAGCCGCGGGTCGCGCTCAGCAGCACGTGGAGCTGGGAGGACAGCAGCGCACAGTAGACGACGAACAGCATCACCGACACCACGCCGAACAGGCCGCCCAGCAGCGCCGGGATCATCCCCATCGCCACCAGGGTGTGATAGAGGATGAAACCGGGAAAGAGCACGAAGAAGCCAAGCGCCGAAGCGCGCTTGGTCAGGGCATCACCGGAAAGGACCATGAGCGCTACCCCGGCCACTCAGGCATCCAGCACGCGCTGGTAGAGCGCCCGCTGAGCCGAAGTGGTCAACTCCGAGTTGTGCCACAGCAGGGTGAAGGTGCCCCCCACCGCGCGGCAGCGGGCCTTGAGCCGGCTGAAGCACTCGAAGGCCTCCTCGCCCACGCCGAGCCCCAGGTAGAGCGGCGAGATCACCGAGGCCTCCATGGCGATGAGCGGGCGGATACGCAGCGGCAGCGGCTCGCCCTTGACCGGATCGAAAGCGGGATACTCGAAGCAGGTACCGCAGCGGAATCCGGGCGCTTCGGCATAGCCCAGCGTGGTGTCGTAATCCAGCCCCGCCTGAACGTAGCCCTGCAGCGTCAGCGGCATCTGCCAACGCAGATAGTGCATGCGGCCGCCCCACTGCTCCTGCTCGATGCCCTCCTCGGCACACACCCGGCGCAGGCGCTCGGCTTCGTTGGCCAGCTCCTTGGGGTTGCGGAAGGTGTGATAGCTGGGATGCAGGCCGACCTCGTGACCGCGCTCGTGTATCTGCCGCATCAAGTGACGCATGGCCGGATGCTCCGGCTCGTAGTCGGCATCCTTGCGCGGATCGGTACGCCCGCAGATGAAATAGAAGGCACTGGTCAGGCCGTGACGCTCGGAGACATTCATCAGCCAGTCGAAGGTATTGAGCGGGTCCAGCGGGTGCAGCCGACGCCGGGTTCGCAGGCGTACCCACGGCGCCACCAGCAGCGCCTGGGGCCGGCGGTTGCGCAATACGTCGCCGGCGATGACGCGTGCCAGACGCACGTCATGGGCGAAGCCGTAGCGACTGGGACGGTCGACGTCGTGGGTCGGGCGTTGAGTGAAGCGGTGCTGGCGCAGCACCGCCCGGGGCCACTGACAGCGAATCACCTGGCCCAGCACGGCCAGCCATTCGTCGACCACGGGCCGATCGATGTAGCCGTGGCGGCCGGCATGGGAGGCGCTGGCGGGAAAACGGCAGTGACGGTCGAGCACCTGAGCATCGACTTCCTCCTGGCGTGACAGCATCCAGAAGGTCAGGCCGAGAATGTCGTAGTGCACCGCCAGGCCGCCCGTCACCGGCTCGACCAGAGGCCGCGGCAGGCTAGCCGCACCCGGTGCCGGCAGCGGCATGTCCAGCGGCGCACTGAAGCCTTCGCTCGTCGCATCCCACTGGGTATGGGGCAGCTCGATGCCGCTCAGATAGAAGCCCGGCTGCAGGCGGTCGAACAGCACGTGGCCTGCCTCGCCTGCGTGACGCAGATAGAGCCGCTCGGGGCCGTCGCGCTCGAGCCGCAGCGGTACGCCGAAGCGCTCGTGCAGTACCTGCTCCAGCCAGGCCAGCACCGGCTCGCCGGCGGTGGATGCAGCAGACGAATCTTCCGGCAGGCGCGCGGCTTCCAGCGTCGCCTCCTGCCGGGCCCGGGAATTCCGGTCGTAGAGTGCGGTCATCTCGTTCACTTGGATTCCCTCTTCATCATTGTGCGGGCCGTGACGTACGCCTCACGGGCCAACTGACGGATCCCTCGCCGACTGATCGAGTAGTGGCACACCAGTCGCCCGCCCCAGGCTTCCTTCATCTCCGCCACCGGCGCGATGTTGGCACCGATGAAATCGAAGACGCTGCAGCCCTGGCGGTCGAAGAACTCCAGCGCCTCCTCGGCCACCAGGTTGTTGACCCCATCCTTCATGGCCTCGGTCTTCATGCCTGCCGACCAGGCCAGGGCGTGGCCGCCCGGCTGGAACAGACAGACCCGAGTACCCATCGCCTCGCCCTCGGCGTTGCGCGCCAGGAAGCAGACGAAATGCTCGGGTCCCATCAATTCGGCCAGACGTGCCAGCTCCTCGGCATCGAGGCGGTAATCGAAGCCCTTGCGGGATTCCGGCCCGGCCAGGCATGCGGCCACGGCGGCGTAATCCTCGGTGGTCTCGCAGCGATAGCCGAGCCGGCGGCACTTGCGCGCCTTCTTGCGCGCGCTGGGGTCGATGGCTTCATCCCGGCTGGCGATGTCGAGGTGATAGGTGTAGCGGGGTCGCGCCGCCATGTTGGCCCACTCGAACGGACGCACGTCGTCCGCCACCGAGGAGAGCGACAGGCTGCCGCCGAACTCGCACTGCTGCAGATGGTCCGCCAGGCGGGTCAGCGCCAGCCGCTTGCGTCGGTTGCGCGAGGCAGGCCGCTCGCTGGCGCAGTGAAAATCGATCGGCAGATGCGGGTTGCGCGGCGGCGTCACCAGACGCCCCTGGCGATTGCGATAGAGCACCGTCTCGAGGCGCCAGGCGTCGCCCTTCTCGGGCGTGAGCACCAAGGGCTCGGCGCTCAGCTCCCAGCGCTGTTCGTTGAAGCGGATCCATCCGGGATGAAACAAAGGATCGTTGCGCATGTACGGCTTTCCTTTTCGTACTCAGCCTAAGGCCCTGTCTCGAGCGATGCGGCAGGTGCCGCGGCTTCGCGATAGTCGTCGTCGAAGTCGCAGACCAGGTAGAAGCGCTGCTCGCCCGTTGCCGTATCGTGATAGCGCTCGACGATACGAAAACCGAGACGCAGGCTTGGTTTGAGTGACGCGATGTTGTCGGCACTGATACGCGAGGAGTAACCGCGCACGCCGTGATCGCGGAAATGCAGGATGGCGCTGCGTCGCAGCTCGGTGGCCAGCCCGCGGCCACGGTGGGCCGGATGCACCCCGCTGAAGCTCGAGTGCACCCTGCCCTCGGCCAGGTCACGTGGCGAGAAGCCATAGAAGGCCGCCCCGACCACATGCCCTTCGATGTCCAGAGCCACCACGCCGAGACGGTCGCCCGCCAGCCGATAGAGCCAGCGCCGCGGTAGATCGAGAGGCTTGCCGTCATGCAGCTCGGCATACAGCGCCAGCGCTTCGTCCAGATACATCCGCTTCATGCCGCAGAGCCGGTAGGCGCCGTGGCAGCGCAGAGGAACGGCGCGGTAACCGCGAACCTGGATGAGATTGCGCCCGAGCAAGCCAGCGGCGGCCAGACCGACACGCAGGGATCGAGTCAATGCGTTGAATGCCATGGCTCAGCCGAACCTCTCGAGGAACATCTGGGCCGCCACCCCGTTGTGGGAGTAGCCCTCCGAGCGCAGACGCTCCAAGGTCTCGGGCGGAAAGCGCCCGGTGGAGGCCAGCGTGTTGCCCTGGGACAGGCCGGGAATCATCCGCTTGAGCAGACGCTTCATGTGCCTTCCGGGGCCGCGACGGAAGGCATCCAGCCGGCTCAGCCGGGCGCGCATGCTCTGGCGCGACTGCTGCGCCGCGTTGCCCAGCGGCGCCTTTTGTCCACTGACCTCGGCGAAGAGGTTCTCGACGAAGGTGACATAGCCGGAGCGGCGCTCCAGCCAGTGCCGCGGCACCGCCTGCCAGAAGGCCATGAAGTCCCGCTCGTAGAGTGGCATCCACCAGTCGTGACCGTAGAACTCGAAGCAGCGCACCGAGTTGATGATGAATTTGGCCTGACGTTCCTGCCAGCCGAACAGGATGAACTGACGAATGAACTCGTCGGGGTCCAGCGCCTCGTCCAGGGTGTAGTCCTGCGCCAGGCGGGGCCGTACTCGCTCCTCGAAGAGCGCCTTGCCCTCCTCGCTCGCGTTGAGCAGGAAGTGCCGCTGGCGAATCGCTTCGCTCAGCTCGCCTGCTTCCATCAGCCGTCCTGCGCGCTTGGCCTCGAACACGCTCGACAGCAGGAAGCCCGTCACGCAGCAGTGGCCGGGCACGAACAGCGATCCCGGCTCGACCTTGCCCTGCTCGGTCAGCAGCTTCACGGCCAGCCAGTCCTGCATGTTGGCGATACCGTTCCAGCCCGAAGCCCACTGCTGATAGCGCCAGTACTCCTCGCTGTCGGCCACACCGCTCCAGGCCGACTGGCTGTACTCGACGAAGGTCCAGGGCAGGCCCAGGCTGCGTGCCACCTCGCGGCTCACCTTGGCTTCGCGATTGTCGCGATGGCCGTAGGCATAGGTGAGCACCTTGGGGTACTCGCAGCGTGCCAGCAACGTGGCGATGAGCCGTGAGTCGTAGCCGCCGCTGAGCGGTACCACGATGGTGCGCCCGGCTGCCATCCTGACCATTTGCTCGCAGGCCTCTTCCACCACCTCCTCGAGCCGGATCAAACGCCGGTTGTCGTCGCGGTCCGACATGCCGTAGTACTGAAAGCGGAAATAGCGCTCCAGCGAGAGCGTCAGGCCGAGGTCGGAGTCGTTGACGATCAGCGCCTCGCCGGCACGCAGCTGCTTGACCCGGCGATACAGCGTGTCACCGCCGGTGACGAAGCCGGCCAGCTCGAAATCGGCCCTGGCGTCCGCATCGATGCGCTCTTCCCCAACCTGTTGGCGGACCCAATCGGCATCGTCGCTGAGGAAGACGTTACCGGCGTCGACGCCATAGAACAGCGGAATCGAGCGCACCCGATCCACGGCCGCCACCAGGTGATTGCCGACCTGGCGCACCATGGCGTAGAAGCCGCTCATGTCGCTCATGCGCTTGCGCCAGGCCGTCACACCATCTATCTGATCGAGCTGCTTGACCGCACCCGCCGGTGACAGGCAGTGCCCGTTCAGCCAGACGGCCCCCCGCACGAAACCGCGGCCGCCCGAGATCTCGCACTCCTGCCAGCGAGGGGAAGTGAAGTGACACTGTATCGAACTCATTGATACGCCTTACGGAACAGAAGGAGATAACGGATGCCCACCAGAGCGGCGCTTAGCAGCAGCGCGGCGCCCCAGGGCAGCCATGTCGGCGCCAGCGTCGCGACGACGATCAACGGCATCAGCAGGGCCAGGCTCATCGCCAGCGCCGTCAGCGTGGACAGCGCCAGGCTGCCCGGCCGGTTGCCGGTCAGTCGGGCAATCCAGGCGAGGAAGCCGATCCAGCACAGGGCACTGCCCAGCGAGAACAGCGCCACCGTCAGCATCAGGTCGTCTGCCGCCGCGCCAATCGCAATGGCCGCCAAGCGCACGACGAGCAGCACGGTCTGGAAGATCAACCCCTGTCCCTGTCGCTCGAGCACCGTGAACAAATGGCTCAATGGCGAGGTGACGAACACCAGATAGAGCCAGGGCGCCATCCAGCGGGCGAACTCGCCGGCCTCACGCCAGCGCTCGCCGAATACCAGCGCGAACAGCTCCGGCCCGCTCAGCACCAGCACGATGGCCGGCGGCATGGCAAGCTGGGCCAGCACGCCGTGCACCCTGGCGACCAGCGCACCCAGTTCGCCGCGGCGATGCGCCTCGGCGGCACTGGCAAAGAACACCTTGCCCACGGCCTCACCGATCAACGTCATGGGCATGGCCAGCACACGGTGAGCCAGGGCGTAGAGCCCTGCCGCCACCGGACTGAACAGGGCCGCGAACAGCAACGGCGGCAACTGCTTGCCCAAGGTGTTGAACAGGCCCGACCAGGTGGAGAACAGCGGAAACTTGCAGTAGCGCCGCGCCACCGCCCACACCTCGGCCGGCGTGACACCGTGCTGGCCGACCGCACGCAGCGCCGGACGCGCCAACGTCAGCGTGCCGGCCCCCTGGCCGGCGGCATGACCGAGCAGCAGCCCGGCCCCGCCCAGGGGGCTGGCAAGGAGCTGAATGGTCAGCAGCGCCAGGGACTGCTTGATGCGGGTCGCGGCAATGGCTGAGAAGGCGCGGGTCCGCACCGCCCAGTGGCTGACGGCCTGATAGCCGCCGGCAAAGGCCACACCGAGCGGCAGCAGCCACAGCCACGGCGCCAGCGCAGGCACGCCCAACAGTTCGGCCAGCCCCCTGCCACCCAACGCCACCAGCAGTAGCGCCGCCAGGGTGGTGAAAGAGACGACCAGCAGGCTGAGCGCCAGCACCGCCGATGCCTCGCGCTCGGTTTCGGGCAGTGGAATCGCCAGTTGGTAGCGACCGCTGGCAACGACGGTAAAGAGCGCCAGCAGCCCGCCGTATACCGCCAACAGGCCGAAATCCTCCGGCGCGTAGAGGCGGGTCAACAGCGGCGCGGCCAGCAGCGTCAACAGCTGCGCCCCTGCCGTGCCCCCTACCAGCACGCTGACGCCACGGGCGAAGGCATGGGTCGGCAGCAGCTTCCTTGCCGGTACGACGAGCCGATTCAGCACGTGTTCGCTCTCCCTGACCGACGGCTCATGCCACCGCCTCTGCCAACGCCGCGACGATGCGCTGCTGATCCTCGGCCGTGAGGTACGGATGCATCGGCAGGCTGATCACCCGGCGCGAGGCCCGATTGCCGATCGGCAGGTCGACGCCCGGGTCGGCCACCGCCGGCTGCTTGTTGAGCGGAATCGGATAGTGCACGGCGGTAGGTATGCCGGCCTCGGCCAGGCGTGCGATCACCACTTCGCGATCGTCGACTTCCACCGTGTACTGGGCGTAGGCACTGGTGTTGTAGGGCGCCACATGCGGCACCGTGAAACCATGGCGCTGCAGCAGACGGCCATAGCGCTCGGCCACCTGCTCCCTGAGCAGCAGCTCCTCGTCGAGGATGTCGAGCTTGGGCAGCAGAATGGCGGCCTGCAGCGTATCCAGCCGGCTGTTGATGCCGATCCTGACGTGGTAATAGCGCCGCCCCTGGCCGTGTCGTGCGATCTGGCGCAGCACCTTGACCAGCTCGTCGTCGTCGGTGAAGAGCGCGCCACCGTCGCCGTAGCAGCCCAGCGGCTTGCTGGGGAAGAACGAGGTGGTGGCAATGCTCGACAGGCTGCAGGAACGCCGCCCGCGATAGGTGGCACCGAAGCTCTGGGCACCGTCCTCGATCACCGGGATGCCATGGCGCGCGGCGATCTCGTTGATGGCGTCCATGTCGGCGCACTGGCCATAGAGCGAGACCGGTACGATCGCGCGGGTGCGAGGCGTGATCGCCGCCTCCAGCTTGTCCGGATCGAGCAGGTAGGTGCGCGGGTCGACATCGACGTAGACCGGGCGTGCGCCCAGCAGCGCGACCGTTTCGGCGGTGGCAATGTAGGTGAACCCGGGGGTGATCACCTCGTCGCCGGGCGCGATGCCCAGCGCCATCTGCGCGATCTGCAGCGCGTCGGTGCCGTTGGCGCAGGTGATGCAGTGGCGCACGCCGACGTAATCGGCCAGCCGCGCTTCCAGCTCGTCCACCTCCGGGCCGAGAATGTACTTGCCATGCTCGAGCACGTTGCGGATGCCGGCGTTGATGCGCTCGCGAATACGCACCTGCTGGGCCTTGAGGTCGATGAATTCCATGCGTCCGTTGTCCTTCACGCGTCCGTTGTCCTTAACGGTAGGTGGAGCATCCTGCTGCGCCGGGTGACAGGTGAGCGTGCCGCCTTTCAGCCGGTAGCGGTCGCCGGTGTGCGGGCACACCGCTTCACCCTCGCCTTCCAGCGGCAGCTCCAGGCGTTCGCCATGGCGGCTCATCCAGCCCTGCTGACGGGCCGGCACACCCAGCATCAGAGCGAAGTCGGGCACGTCGCGGTTGACCACCGCCCCCGCTCCGACGAAGGCATAACGGCCGATGGTGACACCGCACACGATGGTGCAGTTGGCGCCCAGGGTCGCTCCTTCACGCACCAGGGTGTCGCGATACTCGTTCTTGCGGTCGACCGTGGAGCGCGGGTTGTAGACGTTGGTGAAGACCATGCTGGGGCCGCAGAAGACGCCCGCCTCGAGCGTGACGTTGTCGTACACCGAAACGTTGTTCTGCACCCGGCAGCCGTCGCCGATGACCACGCGATTGCCGACGAAGACGTTCTGCCCCAGCGATACGCCGCGGCCGATGCGGGCCCCACCGCATACGTGGACGAAGTGCCAGACATAGGTCGACTCACCGATTTCGGCACCTGCGTCGACGATGGCGCTGGGGTGAATCTGCACGCCTGGGTAGCGGTTCTCTTGCGCTTGAGTCTGCATGGCACACCTCACATCAGATGGCGCTTGAGGCAGGGGTGCGCTTCGCCGCGCACTGGCATTTCCGGCGCCGCGTTGCGAATGGTATCGACGGTTTCGATGCAGTGACGGGCGCTGTCGAGGCCGAAGCCGCGACCGGCCAGGATCTCCTGGTAAGAAACGGTATGGAGATCGGTGAAGCCGCCCGAGAACTCGATCTCACGCCCTTCGCACAGGATCGAACGGTAGGTGCGCTGCTCGCCCTGAACGCTGCTCGGCAGGTCGTTGCTGTCGATCGAGAGGAACCAGCGCACCCGTGCCTTGCGGTATTCCAGGAAGCCGGCGGCACGCTGCTCGTCCAGGTAGTGCACCACGTTGCGCTCGAGATCGCCGAACACGTAATGCAGCATGTCGAAGAAGTGCACGCCGATGTTGGTCGCCACGCCGAAGGACTTGCGCGGATCGCCCTTCCAGCTTTCGTGGTACCACTTGCCACGTGAGGTGATGTAGGTGAGCTCGACGTCGTACTTGTCGTCACGGGGCATGGCAGCCACACGCTCCCTGAGTTCGAGAATGGCCGGATGGTGGCGCAGCTGCAGAATGTTGAACACGCGCCGTCCGGTCTCCTTCTCCACCTTCTCCAGCTCGTCGAGCAGCGCCGGCGTGGGTACCAGCGGCTTCTCGCAGATCACGTTGCACCCCAGCCGCAGGCCGGCGGCGATGTGAGCATGGTGCAGGTGGTTGGGCGAGCACACCGACACGTAGTCGAGCGCCGTGTAGGGATCGCGCTTGCGCTGCCAGGCACTCTCGAGGAAGCGTTCGAACTCGGTGAAGAACTCACTCTCCGGCGAGATCGAATCGATGATGCCTACGGAGTCGTTGACGTCGTAGGCCATGGCCAGATGGTTGCCGGTCTCCTTGATGGCCTTCATGTGGCGCGGGGCGATGTAGCCGGCAGCACCGATCAGAGCGAAGTATTTCATGGCGTTTACCTGTGAGTTGGACATGGATCAGGCCTTGATCACCCGCTCATCGTTCTCGCCGCGATAGATGCCGCGGGTGTCGATGATCAGAGGGGCATGGGCACGGATCATGTCGTAGTCGAAGCGATCATGGTCGGTGGCGAGGATCACGGCGTCGTACTCGGCCAGGGCGGCCGGCGACAGCGGTACGCTCTCGAGATCGAAGTGGTGCTCGCGCATGGGCGGGAAGGAGGGCACGTGAGGGTCGCTGTAGGCCACCTCGGCGCCACGGTCGCGGATGCGCTCCATGATGAAAACCGACGGCGACTCGCGCATGTCGTCGACGTTCTTCTTGTAGGCGATGCCGAGTACCAGCACGCGGCTGCCCTTCAGCGCCTTGCCACGCTGATTGAGCCCCTCGATCAGCTTGTTCACCACGTATTCGGGCATGGCCTGGTTGATCTCGCCCGACAGTTCGATGAAACGCGTGTGCAGGCCGTACTCACGCGCCTTCCAGGTCAGATAGAAAGGATCGATGGGAATGCAGTGCCCACCCAGCCCCGGCCCGGGATAATAGGGCGTGAAACCGAACGGCTTGGTGGCGGCGGCATCCACCACTTCGAAGATGTCGATGCCCATGCGGTCGGCGACGATCTTCATCTCGTTGACCAGGCCGATGTTCACCGCGCGATGGATGTTCTCGAGCAGCTTGGTCATCTCGGCGGCCCGGGTGGAGCTCAGCGGCACCACCTGGTCGATGGCAGCACGGTAGAGTGCCACCCCCACCTCACGACAGGCCGGGGTATGCCCGCCCACCACCTTGGGGATGGTGCGGGTCTCGAAGTCGGGGTTGCCCGGGTCCTCGCGCTCCGGTGAGTAGACGAGAAACAGCGACTCGCCGACCTTGAGCTCGCCCTCTTCGACGCGGGGCAGCAGCTCCTCTTCGGTGGTGCCGGGATAGGTGGTGCTCTCCAGCGAGATCACCTGGCCTTCACGCAGGTGCGCCTTGAGCGCATCGACGGTGTTGATCACGAAGCTGATGTCGGGCTCGCGGTACTTGTTGAGCGGTGTCGGCACGCACAGAATCACGGCGTCGGCCTCAGCCACGCGGGAGAAGTCCGCCGTAGCTTCGAAGCCGGTATCCCGGGCCTGGGCGATCCGCTCGCTGGCAATGTGTTCGATGTAGCTGCGCCCGGCGTTGAGCTTCTCGACCTTGCTCGCATCGATGTCGATGCCCAGCACCCGGTAGCCGATCTCGTTGTAGCGCAACATCAGGGGGAGCCCCACATAGCCGAGCCCGACGATCCCGATCACGGCATCCTTGCTCTCGAGCCGGCCAATCAGACGATCTTTGATAGTGGTCATGACGCTTCCATGATTTTCGAGTGGTAGTGATCGGCGCTCGTGCCGGCCGCGCGAACGTCGCGGCACCTCGGCCTTACGCCAGGGAACGGCCCGCCGCCGCGGGCCCGGACAGAGACCCGCACGCAGCCGGCGCTCAGGTCTGGGTGGTCTTGTAGGCGTAGTGGTAATAGCCATAGCCGTAGCTGGTGGCAGCCTTGCGTTCGATGGCGTTGAGAATGCCGCCCTTGACCGTGACGCCGCTGCTCTCGAGACGCCGAATGGCGACATCGACTTCACGCGGTGGGTTGAGGCCGAAGCGCGCCACCATCAGGCTGGTGCCACAGCGATGGCCGATAATGGCGGCATCGGTCACGGCGAGAATGGGCGGCGTGTCCACGATCACCAGGTCGAAGCGCTCGCTCAGAGCATCCAGCAGTTGGCCGAAACGCTCGCTCATCAACAGCTCGGCGGGGTTGGGCGGTGCCTTGCCGCGAGCCACGTAGCTCAGGCCGTTGATCGGCGACTGGCGTATCACCTCGTCGAGCTCGGCCTTGGCGGCCAGCACCTCGGAGAGCCCGCCCTTGCTGTCGGCGTCGAAGGCGGTATGTACATGGCCCTTGCGCATGTCGGCGTCGAGCACGACGACACGCTGACCTCCCTGGGCAACGACTGCGCCCAGGTTGATGCTGATGAAGCTCTTGCCGATGTTGGGGCTAGGCCCGGTGATCATGAGCCGGTTGTCGGTAGCCTCGAGCATGGCGAAATGCAGCGAGGTACGCAGGCCACGCAGGGCCTCGACGGCAGTGTCGTCGGGAGCGTTCTGCGCCAGCACCCCACAGGCCACGCTGCGCCCCCGCCGCCGGTTGTTACGCTTGACCCTACGCACCAGCTTCTGCTGATCGTCGGACAGCGGTACGGTGGCGTACACCGGCAGGCCCAGATCCTCGAGCTGATCGGCGCTCTCCACGCCGCGATTGAGGATGCTGCGCACGATCACGAAAGCCACCGCCAGGAAGCCGCCCACCAGGGTGATCATCACCACCGTCACCGGCTTGCGCGGCTCCACCGGCCCAGGCTGAGCCACGGCGTCGTCGAGAATACGCACGTTGCCCACCGTACTGGCCTTGGTGATGCTCATCTCCTGGATCTTGTTGAGCAGCTGCACGTAGACCTGCTGGGTGACCTCCACGTCCCGCGACATGCGCAGGATCTGCTGCTGGGTTTCCGGCAGCGCATGAATGCGCTCGTTGAGGCGCTCGCGGTCGCGCTCCAGGTTGTTGCGCTTTTCCATCATCGCCGCATACAGCGGGTGCGAGGAGTTGTAGCGCCGACTCAGCTCTGCCTGCTCCATCTCCAGCTCGCTGAGTCGCGAATCGAGGTCCACCACCCGGTCCAGCACCGAGCGCGTCTCGATGTTGAGATCGACGCTCTCGTGCTCCATGCGGAAGGCGTTGAGGGCATCCTCGGCCCGCGCCAGCTCGGTACGCACCTCCGGCACCTGCTCTTCGAGGAAGATCAGGCTCTGCTCCGCCTCGGCACTCTGCCGCTCGACGTTCTGGGTCAGATAGATCTGGCCGATCACGCTCAGGGTACGCTCGGCGCGGCGAGGGTTCTCGTCGAGCAGCGTCATGTTGAACACGCCGCTGTCGCGACCGCGTTGGGTGACGCTGAAGCGTCCGCGCAGTTGATTGATGGCAGCCAGACGGGTACGCCGCACCACGGTGAACTCGGCCCCTTCGGCGGCCTCCAGCTCCGCCACTCGCAGCTCGATACCGCCGTCTGCGAAGTGCTCCGTCGTGCCGACCCGGCCCTCGCCAAGCTGCGTGTCGCCGTGGTACAGGCGATAGCTGCCGCTTTCGCCCGCCACCAGGCGCAGCGCCCGACCCAGCCACTCGTCATCGACTCGCAACTCACCGACATTGAGATACTCGCCGGCCCACACGCTGCTCCGGGAGAATCCGGGCCGCTCCATGCCGCGGCGTACCAGAAAGTCGCCGACGAACGGGAAACGACTGGGTGTCACGGAAATGTCGAGTCGCTCCTGATCGACGGCCTGCCCCAGCACCATACGAGAACGCAGGATCTCGAGTTCGGCATCGGTTTTCGGCTCGTCGCCGAGGAACGAGCGCACCTCGGCCAGCGGGTTGCTGAGCCCGGTCTTGCCCTCCACCTGAACGAGGGCATCGGCACGATAGATCGGCGTAGCCAGCTGTACGTGGATCACGGCGGCCACGGCGAACAGCGCCGTCACCAGCATGATCAGCCACTTGTTGTCGAGCAGGACACCAAGCAGCCTGCCCAGATCGATATCGTCATAGCCCGGGCGCGAGCCCGTCTTGCTCTCTTTCACCATCATGGAATCCCTGGTGTGAAGGTGGTCGTTCGCGTCAGCCTCGCGAGGCTAGCCAGACCAGACCGACTAGCCAGACCAGACCGACTAGCCAGACCAGACGGACTAGCCAGCCGGACTAGCCAGACGGGCCTGCCACAGACGCGCCGCCTCGGTCAGCTGACGATGTACGCGCACGAAGACCTCTTCGTTCCTGCGATAAGGGTCGGGGATGTCATCCCCGTCACCCGCCACGCCGGGCAGCCAGCGCCCGAAGCGCATGGTCTTGCCGGTGGCAAAGGGAAAGCGCTCTGCGACAGCCATGCGCTGGCCCTCGCTCATCACCAGAATCAAGTCGGCCTGCCTGGCCATCTCGGCATCGATCTGACGTGCGCGGTGCGCGGAGAGATCGAGCCCATCGGCCTCGGCCAGCCGTGCAGCAGTGGCATCCGCCGGGTGACCAACCAGCGCCCCCAGGCCAGCGGAAGCGACCCGGTGCCCGGGCAATGCCTGATCGAGCAGCGCCGCCCCCACCGGACTGCGGCAAATATTGCCGGTACACACCACCAGAAGGTCCTGAAACATTGCTTGCTCCTACTCGCCGATCCGTTCCAGCTCACGCCCGGTGCGGGTGGTCTGGTAGATACTGCTGACGGTGGGCAGGATCTGGCGCACCACGCGGTTCCAGCGGCCCAGCGGTGTCGTCGTCACGTAGATCACGTCGGTGGGCTCGAGGGCGAACTCGGCGCCCAGCATCAGGGCCGTGGCATTACGGGCGTCGAGCTGATACACCGTGGCCAGCTTGTCGCTCTCCTCCGGCGCCCGGCGGATGACGAAGATCCCCGAGGCGTTGGCATTGCCCTCGTTGATGCCGCCGGCTTCGGACAACGCATCGGTCAGCGTCAAGCGGTTCGCCCCCATGGCCAGGCTTCGCGGCTCGCGCACCTCGCCCATGACATAGACCTTTTGATCGCTGTTGTCGGGAACGTGGAGCACGTCACCGGCCCGCAGCAGCAGGTTGCGGTCGAGCCGGCCACGGTTGAGCATGTCATGCAGCGAAAGGCGGATCTCCTCACCATCCCGGGTCAGCAGCACGTCATGCCAGTTGGCGTGGTCCGCCAGACCGCCGGACTGACTGATGGCATCGAGCACGGTCAGCGGCACGTTGCGGATCGGCAGCGGGCCGGGGTCGGCGACCGCACCGGTCACGTTGACCCGCTGCGAGTTGTACTGGGCGACCTGCACCTCGACCTGCGGCATGGCCACATAGGGCTCGAGGCCGCGGGCGATGACGTCACGCACCTCCCGCACTGTGCGTCCCTCCACGGGGATCCGGCCGATGAAGGGGTAGAAGATGGTGCCGTCGCTGTGCACGGTGTTGCCCGACTCGGCAGCGCTGCGCTCCCCACCGGCAGGAATGGTCAGCTCCGGATGGCCATAGACGATGACGGTGAGCACATCGCCCTTGCCGATGTAGTAGTCGTAACCATCGATGTCCTGCTGCAGCGTCTCGCTGACCCTGGTGAAGTCTTCGACTTGCTGACGCTCCTGCCGCAGGGCACGCACCAGGCCAAAGGTGATCGGCTCGATATCGACCAGGTCATCGATGGGCGCTGCGTCCGTGCGGTAGTCGATGTGGCCACCGGGGGCAAAGGCGCACCCACCCATGAGCAACACGCTACATGACAAGAGCACACGGCTCATTCGCGTACGCAAGGAATAATGCTTCATTGACTGTTCACTCGCATGGCCAATTAATTCGCCCCTGCCAAATTTATTCTCAGCGGACTCGAAGTTGTCTCTTTAATGCGCCTCTGCATGTCTCTTATTTTATTCACACTACGTCTCCATTTAGTGACACGGCGAATGACACATCGGTTACAAACATTCGGCCACATCGCCTAAATGTGACAACCCATAACGACGCCGCATGTCTAATTTTGGCGACAACAGCCTCCCAACTTTGTCGCCAATACCCTACAAGCCGGCATCTTATTTGCCTTCGACAAACTATATTTTGCCTAACTGAAGAACCAAACCCTTCCATGCATCTACAGGCACGCTACCGCCACGAAGTTGAATGACAATCTCCGAAGCCATTTCAGTTCATTGATTTTCAAGCAAAAGAACGCCTACGGCACAGAACCGCAACGCAATGGCAACTCAAGAAGTCAGGATGAGGGGTGGGGTCTTCTCATCCATGTAAGACGCCACTCGAGTGAGGCTAGAATACCGCTTTTTTTTGACTTGTCATCACCCTCAAGCCATTTTATACATTTTTTTACAAATGCCACATGTTCAGAAACGGATGACAAACCTTGGTTTCTTCAAACACCCAAGGTATTGCGTTATTTGTTTCTCACTATATCCTTAACGTCCAGCATAGCCAGGACTCGCCGGCTAATTATCATTAAGTCTTTTGCATTGCCTGCCCTCGCAGGCAGGCCGGGCAGTCCATCCCGATTTATTCACGGGTGCACTCTCCGGCCATTCGTCCCGCCGGAAGAGTCCGGCGCAACAAAGGAGAAAGAACCCTATGCACTCACTGAAGATGGCCAGGCATCATGCCGCCGCCCTGGCGGGCGTGGCCTTGCTCGCCCTTGCGCCCTTGGCGCTGGCGCAGCAGGCCACATTGCCGCAAGGCACCCAGGGGGCTCCTGGCAACTCGGCCAACACGCCGGCACCGGGCGCCGTTGCCAGCGGCGGACTCGCGACAGGTCGCGGTGCGGCCGGGGCTGCCCCGGGCAATTCCGGCCAGGCGCTTGCCGGCGCCGTGAATCGCGGTGCCGCCGGCATCGGCGTGGTGATTGCCGCCGGCACAGGTACCGGAACCGGAACGGCTACCGGGACGCGCTGATGGGCCGACACAGACGGTACCGAGACTCTCGTGTGCCGAACCAGGACCGCCGCCAGGCGGTCCTGCTTCGATACTCGCTGTGGGTAGGTATGCTGATGAGCCTGACGGCCTGCGCTCAAGGCCAGCTCTCACCGCTGGGAGAGACGCTGCTGGGCAACCAGCCGGCCCGGGACCTGGAGGCGCGCGCGGAAACCCTGCCCTATGCGTCGCTGATAGCGAAACAGCAAGGCAATCGGGCGCTGTTGATCATGGCGCACCGCACCGGCGAGCACGGACGGGACACCTACTGGCAGGCGGGCGACCGCGCCACGCTGCATTTGCGTGACGGCTTGCCCGTCAGCACGGCTGGCTTCGAGGAGGTGCTGCTGGGGCGCTGGCATTCCGCCGGCGATGACCCACAGCGTTACCGGGTGCACGCTCACTGGCAAGACCGCGACGGCCGGGAGTGGCAGGACATGGCACAGGCAACGCTCGACTGTGAGCCGCCCGAGCTTGTCGAGATGCCGTTGATTCGACTCACACTCGAGCGCTGCACGGAGCGACTCGACTGGCAGGGCAGCAACACGAATAGCCGCGGGGTGTTCTGGCGCCAGCCGGGAACCCGGTGGATCTGGGGGGGTGACATGACGCTCTGGCCCAAGGGACAACGGCTACAGTGGCAGGTAGCACGGCCCTGGTGGAGCGATGCCGAGAACACTGCGAGCGAAGCCGAGCAGGTGACCCTGCTCGACGACGATGCATCGCCGTGACGAAGAGAACGCGCATGACCCGACGTCACCACACCCGCGCCAGCCACTGGCGCATCACCAGCCTGGGCACACTGCTGGTACTGACCTTGTCCCTGGCCGCCAAGGCCGACACGCCGACACTTTCACACCTGTGGCTCGAGCAACCGACGCAGCCCGAGGCGTCTGCCCTTGCCTACTACCTGCTTCGCGTCGACCGTGAAGCACAGCGGCATCAGGGCCTACGGCTTGGGGAAGAGCTGACCACATTGGCCGACTGGCATGCCCTGGCAGGCCATGCGGAAGTCGCGCGAGGGCTGCGCGAATGGCGGGCCCGCATCGAAGCGCTGCAGGCACATCCCAGTCGCACACCGGCTCGAGCCGATCTGGCCGCCTTGCTGGCTTCGCCGCGTCACGACCCCGCGCTGGACTCGCTTGCCGCCGCGGGCACCTGCGCCCTGCCCGACTGGGTCGAGTTCTGGCATTTCGACGGCATCACTCGTCAACGCTGGCAGCCCGGCATGGACCTGCGCGACCTGTTGCACGAGCGCCCCCGGCGCCACTGGTCCGCAGCCGACGAGACGTGGGTGATCCCGCCTCAAGGAGCCCCTCGCCGGGTTGGCGTGGCGGCGTGGAACGCCGGCAACCTGCCCTTGGCGGCCGGTAGCCGAGTGGTGCTGCTATTTCCCGACCCCGTTCAGGAAGCCGCCTGGGTCAATCGCACCCTGCCCAACTACCTGGCCACACGGCTGCCCAGCGATGCCTGCCGCCCCCTCACGCTGCCGTCTGCCGGGCACACCTCGACTGAGCGAACCACGGCTCAGCAAGCCACAGCGGGAGACGCCGCCAAATGAAGCGCCCCACTGCGCATCCGCTGCGTCTCACCTCACTTGCTCTGGCCATCATGGCGACAACGCTGCCCGCCGCTGCCGTCGCCGACTCGACCCAGCCACGCCTGGGCACGGGCCAAGGCGATTTCGGCGGCGTGGGGATCATGCAGACACCGACGGCCCGCATGGCGCCCTTGGGTGGCTTTGCCTTCTCGATGTCGCGCACCGCGCCTTACCGCCGTTACAGCCTGTTCTTCCAGCCTACCGAGTGGCTCGAAGCGGGATTTCGCTACGTCGAGGTGGAGAATCGCCGCTACCTGGCCGCCCGCGGCGACCGCAACAACCTGGACAAGGGCGTCGACGTCAAGCTGCGTCTGCGCGAAGAGGATCGATACTGGCCGCAGATTGCGGTCGGCGCTCGCGACATCGGCGGCACCGGCCTGTTTGCTGGCGAGTACCTCGTCGCCAGCAAGCGCTGGCACGACTTCGACTTCACGCTGGGCATCGGCTGGGGCTACCTCGGCAATCAGGAGGATTTCACCAACCCCCTGAGCCGAATCGACGACCGTTTCGAGCGACGCTCCGGGTTCACTTCGGGCGGCGACGGCGGCAGCGTGAACCTGGGTAGCCTGTTCAGCGGCCGCAGCGCTCTGTTCGGCGGCATCGAGTATCAAACGCCGTGGCGCCCATTGGTGCTGCAGCTCGAGGTCGAAGGCAACGACTACCAGCGCGAACCCCAGCGCAACCATCAGGAGCAGGATTCACGGGTCAATCTGGGCGCTCGCCTGCAGCTCAGCGACAACGTCGAACTCAAAGCCGGCTGGCAACGCGGCAACACCGCCATGCTCGGTATCAGCGTGAGCACCAATCTTGCCGGCGTTTCCCAGCTCAAGCGCGACCCGCTCCCGGCGGAAATCGGCGAACCGCCTGCCGCCAACAGCAGCGATTGGAGCGGACTCAGCAGCGAGCTGGACACCAACGCCGGTATCGGCGTCTACCGCATCTACCAGGCCGACAACAGTGTCGTCATCGAGGGCGAGCCCACCCGCTACCCCTCGCTCGCGGAAAGCGAGTACCGCGCCGGGCGCCTGTTGCACAACCATCTCGGCGACGACATCGACACCCTGCGCTTCCGCTGGCACGAGCGCGGAATGCTCCTGCGCGAAAGCGTTCACGACCGTCACGCCCTCGCTGCCGCCGCCGTTTCCAGCGCCGAAACCGTTGGCTACCGGCACGGCCTCTATGCGCATGCCGGTCATGAACCGGTCCAGGGTGAGCTGATGCACGACACCACCCCGCAGGGCTTCTCCTACAGCATCGAGCCACAGCTGGAGCAGAACTTCGGCGGCCCCGACGGCTACCTCTACCGCCTCTCGGCCAGCTTCGACAGCGAGTATCGGCTGGGGCGCAACGACTGGCTGTCGGCCACGCTGACCTACACGGTGGACGACAATCTAGACAAGTACCACTACATCGGCCCCTCGGACCTGCCGCGGGTCAGGACCCATATCGGCGACTATCTGGCCGAGACCGACATCGGCATCACCAACCTGCAGTACACCCATACTGCCCAGCTCGGCAACGACTGGTACGCCATGGGCTATGGCGGTCTGCTCGAGACCATGTTCGCCGGCGCCGGGGGTGAGTTGCTCTACCGCCCCTTCAACAGTGACGTGGCGCTGGGCCTCGACGTGAACTGGGTCAAGCAGCGGGAGTTCGACCAGCGTTTCGGCATGCGCGACTACAGCACCTGGACCGGCCACCTCACGGGGTACTGGCAGACGGATTTCGAAGACGTGCTGGCCAAGGTCAGCGTCGGGCGCTACCTGGCGGGCGATCTCGGCGTCACCTTCGACGTCTCCCGGGAGTTCGACTCCGGTATTCGCCTGGGCGGCTGGGCCACCTTCACCGATGCCGGCAGCGACTTCGGCGAAGGCAGCTTCGACAAGGGGGTCTATCTCTCGCTGCCGTTGGATGCCTTCTTCGTACGCTCCACCCGTCAGCGGGCCCAGATCGCCTGGCGACCACTCACGCGGGATGGCGGCGCCCAGCTGGCACGGCGTCAATCGCTGTTCGACCTGACCGGGGAGCGCAGCATGGGACGCTACTGGGAGGAACACGCCGAACTGATGCGCTGAGCTCGCCACGAGCCCGGATTGACTGCCTCCCCCAAGGCCTCGACGCGATCTTCGAAATCTACGAGACCTTGGGGGCTCGGAACGACAAGGGCCACCGCATCGACTGCGGTGGCCCTTGGCAAGATAACGGTATAAATACGAAGGCGTCAGCCGCGGTAGTAGCCCGGTGCCACGAAGGGCATCTTGCTCACTACCATCGGCAGGCGCTTGCCACGCACCTCAGCATGAACGGTGGTGCCGATCTCGGCATGCTCGACATCGACGTACCCCATGGCCACCGGCATGCCCACGCTTGGACCGAAGCCGCCCGAGGTCACCCTGCCGATGTGGTGGCCATTCTCGTCGTATAGATCGGCGCCTTCACGCACCGGAGCGCGGCCTTCGCCCAGCAGACCGACACGCTTGCGGCGGTGATCCTTGGCATCGACCTGATGCAGGATCACATCCGCCCCCGGGAATCCGGCGGGCCTTTCACCGCCATGACGACGCGCCTTGCCAATCGCCCAGACCAATCCCGCTTCCACCGGCGTGGTCTCGGTGTCGATGTCGTGGCCGTAGAGGCACAGACCGGCCTCGAGACGCAGCGAATCACGCGCCCCCAGGCCAATCGCCTCGACCTCCTCCTCCGCCAGCAGCCTGCGCGCCAGCGCTTCCGCCTCCTCGGCCGGCACCGAAATCTCGAAGCCGTCCTCACCGGTATAGCCACTGCGGCTGACCCACACGGGCACGCCCGCCAGCTCGAAACGGCCATGCTGCATGAACACCAGCTCGCAGGCCTGCGGGCAGTGACGCCGCATGACGTCCGCCGCTTTGGGCCCCTGCAGCGCCAGCAGCGCGCGGTCGAGCACCTCGACCCGGTGCTCGTCGTCGAGCCCCATGTCGAGCAGGGCAATGTCCTGATCCTTGCACGCGGCATTGACCACCAGATAGAGGTGATCCCCCGGGTTGGCCACCATCAGGTCATCCAGGATCCCACCTTCCTGAGCGGTGAAAAGCGCATAGCGCTGCATGCCCTGGGGCAGCCCGACGATATCGGCACAAACCAGCGTTTCCAGTGCCTCGGCGGGATTGGGGCCATGCAGAAGAAGCTGTCCCATATGGGAGACATCGAACAATCCGCAGGCATTGCGCGTGTGCTCATGCTCCTTCTTCACACCGAGCGGAAACTGCACCGGCATCTCATAGCCGGCAAAGGGCACCATCTTGCCGCCCAGTTCGAGATGCAGGTCATACAACGGTGTGCGCTTGAGATCGCTCATGGGGTTTCCTCGTGACATTGGGAGACAGGCTTGGCCAGGCGAAACGAGGCGCCAGCAGCGCCTCGTCGACCGCAGGACCATCACGCCTTGTCGTGATCGAGATCCTCGCCCGGCAACACCTCCTTGCCGTCGAAGTAATCGCGCGTGACCTTGAACACCACCGGTGACAACAGGGCCAGAGCGATCAGGTTGGGAATGGCCATCAGGGCGTTGAAGGTGTCCGCCATGAGCCAGATGAAACCGAGCTGCGCCATGGCCCCCAGCGGGATGGCTAGCACGAACAGCACGCGATAGAGCATGATCGAGCGGGTGCCGAACAGGAACTGGAAGCACTTCTCACCGTAGAACGACCAGCCCAGGATCGTGGTGAAGGCGAACACCGCCAGGGCCAGCGAGACGATCTGATTGCCCCAGCCAGGCAGTGCCGCATCGAAGGAGAGCGCCGTCAGCGAAGCCCCCGCTTCACCCTCGATCCACACCGTGGAGGTCAGGATCACCAGCGCGGTGATGGTACAGACGATGATGGTGTCGATGAAGGTTCCGAGCATGGCGATCATGCCCTGGCGTACCGGGTTGCGGGTCTTGGCCGCCGCGTGGGCGATCGGCGCGCTGCCCAGGCCCGCCTCGTTGGAGAAGATACCGCGTGCCACCCCGAAGCGAATGGCGGCCATCACGGCAGCCCCGGCGAAGCCACCCACCGCCGCATGCGGATTGAAGGCGTAGTAGAAGATCATGCTGAAGGCCTCGCCCAACTGACCGGCGTTGACCACCAGCACCACCAGGCCGGCCGCGACATAGGCGATGCCCATGAACGGCACCAGCTTGCCGGCCACCTTGGCGATACGCTTGATGCCGCCTAGAATCACGGCCCCCGCCAGCACCATGATGGCAACGCCGGTCAGCCAGTGCGGAATCCCGAAGGTCGAGTCGAGCGCATCGGCAACGGAATTGGACTGCACGGTATTGCCGATCCCGAAGGCCGCCACCGCGCCGAAGAAGGCGAAGGCGCCACCCAGCCACAGCCACTTCTTGCCCAGGCCGTTCTTGATGTAGAACATCGGCCCGCCGACATGGTAGCCGGTGCTGTCGGTCTCACGATAGCGCACCGCCAGCACGGCTTCGGCAAACTTCGTCGCCATGCCCACCAGGGCGGTGATCCACATCCAGAACACCGCGCCGGGGCCACCCAAGGCAATGGCCGTCGCCACACCGGCGATGTTACCGGTGCCGATGGTGGCGGAGAGTGCCGTCATCAGAGCGTTGAAGGGCGAGATCTCCCCTTCGGCTTCCGCCTTCTTTACCTCGCCCGCTGCCGGCTTGGCATCTCGCCCCTGCCACATCAGCTTGAAGCCGGTACCCAACTTGCGGATGGGCATCAGTTTCAATCCGAGCTGCAGGTAGAGGCCCACCCCCAGCAGCAGTATCAGCATCAACGGTCCCCAGACCACGCCGTTGATGGCCTCGAATATGGTTGTCAATGTTTCCACGAACGCTTCCCTCTGTTGTATGGAGTGTTATAAGGCATCTCACCATCTTCAAGGCGTTTCCCCGAAGGATCCTGCAGTGAGACGGCGTACCATAGCGGAAATCGCCAGGAATGCACCAGCTCACCGGAATGGCGGCTGCATTCTGGCCGTCAACGCTTGTTGGATACTAGATTAACGCTTGTTTCGTATCGGAAACAACGACCGGGCACGATCCGTCACCTCGGTGACCTCCTGCCCTCGCCGCTGCTCGGCAAACGCCTGCTATAGCGTAGTGAGCCACACCGCCGCTGTCGAACGGCGTCACTGCCTGGCTGCCCATCCGTACGCCTCGGTGGGACTGGACGTTCGCGGCTGCAGGCGCCACGCTATCCATGCACGCTGCCCTGACAGCGGCGTCGAGCGGCATTTTCAGACTCGCAAAATGCCAACAATGGCGTTAGCATTCACCCAGCCAGAAAACCTTTTTCTTATAGGAAATCATCATGAGCTCGATTCCTGCCAATCTGCGCTACAACGACAGTCACGAATGGGTGCTGGACAATGGCGACGGCACCGTCACCATCGGCATCACCGATCACGCTCAGGAAGCCCTCGGCGACGTGGTGTTCGTGGAACTGCCCGAGGTTGGACGCACGCTGGAAAAGGGTGAAGAGTTCGGCGTGATCGAGTCGGTCAAGGCCGCTTCCGATCTCTATGCGCCGCTCGCCGGCGAGATCGTCGCCGTCAACGAAGCGCTCGAGGATGCTCCCGAGACCGTCAATGAAGCTCCCTATGAAGGTGGCTGGATCATGAAGGTCCGCGTCGAGGACGCAGCAGCCGTAGAGGCCCTGCTCGACGCCGAAGGCTACCAGGCCGTGGTCGACAGCGAAGCCTGATAGCAACGCACCGATGCTTCCCGGCCCTGCGGCCGGGTTTTTCCCAGCGCCTGCACTTCCATTCAACGTACGGGTTTTTCCATGGCTTACGATAACCGCCGCCTGGCCGAACTGGCCGATCATGACGCCTTCATCCGTCGCCACAACGGCCCCGGAACCGAAGATGTTGCCGCCATGCTGGCGGCGCTCGACATGGAGAGCCTCGAAACGCTGATCGAGCGCACGGTACCGGCAGACATTCGCCTGGGCCGCGAACTCGACCTCGACCCGCCGCGCAGCGAAGCCGAGGCGCTGGACTACCTCAAGCGCCTGGCGCGTCAGAACAAGGTGTTCAAGACCTACATCGGCCAAGGCTACTACAACACCCACGTGCCGGCCGTGATTCAGCGCAACGTACTGGAGAACCCCGGCTGGTACACCGCCTATACCCCCTATCAGCCCGAGATCGCCCAGGGCCGCCTGGAGGGCCTGCTCAACTTCCAGCAGATGGTCATGGATCTCACCGGCATGGAGCTGGCCAACGCCTCACTGCTCGATGAGGCCACCGCTGCTGCCGAAGCCATGGCGCTGTGCCAGCGGGCCAACAAGAAGTCGAAGAGCAACGCCTTCTTCGTCGCCGACGACGTGCTGCCGCAAACCCTCGACGTGGTGCGCACCCGCGCCTACTACTTCGGCTTCGAACTGATCGTCGGCCCGGCCGAGAGTCTAGCCGAGCACGACGTGTTCGGCGCCCTGCTGCAGTACCCCGGCGAAAGCGGCCGCGTTCACGATCTCGCCCCGCTGCTGGCCACCGCCCGCGAGCGCAACGTGATGACCTGCGTGGCAGCCGACATCATGAGCCTGGTGCTGCTCAAGGAGCCGGGAGCGCTGGGCGCCGACATCGTGGTCGGCAACACCCAGCGTTTCGGCGTTCCCATGGGCTACGGCGGCCCGCATGCCGCCTACTTCGCCACCACCGACTCGCTCAAGCGCTCCATTCCCGGACGCATCATCGGCGTCTCCCGCGATGCCCGCGGCAACACCGCCCTGCGCATGGCGATGCAGACCCGCGAGCAGCACATCCGCCGCGAGAAGGCCACCTCCAACATCTGTACCGCCCAGGCCCTGCTGGCCAACATCGCCGGGTTCTACGCCGTCTATCATGGCGCCGAGGGTCTCACCACCATCGCCACCCGCATCCATCGTCTGACCACCGTCCTGGCCGTTGGACTGAAGGAGAAAGGCGTACGCCTGGCGCATGACAGCTGGTTCGACACCCTGCGGTTGACCGGTGTCGATGCGGGCAAGATCCACGGTCGCGCGCTGACCCACGAGATCAATCTGCGCTATTTCGAAGGCGGCGACATCGGCGTCAGCCTCGACGAGACCACCACCGCTCACGATCTCGACGTGCTGTTCGACGTGCTGCTGGGCGAGGAGCACGGGCTGTCGATCGCGGCGCTGGACGAGCGCATCGCCGCCGAGGGCATCAGCGGCATACCCGCTGCCAGCCGCCGCGAGTCGGCTTTCCTGACCCACCCCAACTTCAAGCGCTTCCGCAGCGAGACCGAGATGCTGCGCTACCTCAAGCGCCTGGAGAACAAGGACCTCTCGCTCACTCACGCCATGATCCCGCTGGGCTCATGCACCATGAAGCTCAACGCCACCAGCGAGATGATCCCGATCACCTGGCCCGAGTTCGGCCAGCTGCACCCCTTCGTGCCCCAGGAACAGGCCGTCGGCTACAAGCAGATGATCGACGAGCTGGCGGCCTTCCTGGTCGAGATCACCGGCTACGACCACATCTCGATGCAGCCCAACTCCGGCGCCCAGGGCGAGTACGCCGGCCTGGTCGCCATTCGCCGCTACCAGGCGGCCCAGGGCGAAGGGCACCGCGACGTTTGCCTGATCCCCAGCTCCGCCCACGGCACCAACCCCGCCTCCGCCGCCATGGCGCAGATGAAAGTGGTGGTGGTGGAGTGCGACAGCAACGGCAACATCGACCTCGACGACCTGCGTGCCAAGGCCGAGAAGCACAGCGAGGCGCTGTCGGCGATCATGCTCACCTACCCCTCCACGCACGGCGTGTTCGAGGAAGGGATTCGCGAAGCGTGCGCCATCGTTCACCGTCATGGCGGCCAGGTCTACATCGACGGCGCCAACATGAACGCCCAGGTCGGCCTCTCCCGTCCCGGCGACTTCGGCGGCGACGTCAGCCACCTCAACCTGCACAAGACCTTCTGCATCCCCCACGGCGGCGGTGGCCCCGGCATGGGCCCGATCGGGGTCAAGGCGCACCTGGCGCCCTACGTCTCCAACCACGTGGTGACGCCCATCGCCGGCGTCAACGAGAACTGCGGCGCGGTCTCCGCGGCGGCCTTCGGCAGCGCCTCGATCCTGCCGATCTCCTGGGCCTACATCAAGATGATGGGCGCGCGCGGCCTGCGCCAGGCCACCGAGCTGGCCATCCTCAACGCCAACTACATCGCCAGACGCCTCGAGGCGCACTACCCGGTGCTCTATCGCGGCGTCAACGGCACCGTGGCCCACGAGTGCATCATCGACATTCGCCCGCTCAAGAGCGCCTCGGGCATCAGCGAGGAAGACATCGCCAAGCGCCTGATGGACTACGGC
The DNA here is from genome assembly GCF_900108215.1 of Billgrantia desiderata. NCBI lineage: Bacteria > Pseudomonadati > Pseudomonadota > Gammaproteobacteria > Oceanospirillales > Halomonadaceae > Billgrantia > Billgrantia desiderata. Next base: position 442,375 of record NZ_FNVC01000001.1, read on the forward strand.
TTCCATGCCCCGACCATGTCCTTCCCGGTGCCCGGCACGCTGATGGTGGAGCCCACCGAGTCGGAGTCGCGCTACGAGATCGACCGCTTCTGCGATGCCATGATCGCCATTCGCGAGGAGATCGCCCGGGTCGAGCGCGGCGAGTGGCCGGCCGACGACAACCCGCTGGTGAATGCACCGCACACCATGGCCGACCTGATGGATCCGGCCTGGGAGCGCGCCTACTCCCGCGAGGTCGCCGCCTTCCCCTCGGAAGCGGTCAAGGCAGCCAAGTACTGGCCCGCGGTCAACCGCGTCGACAACGTCTTCGGCGACCGGCAGCTGATCTGCTCCTGCCCCAGCATCGATGAATACCGCGACTGATACATTGTCGTAAAGCACCACGCAAACGGCCCGCCAATGGCGGGCCGTTTCGTTGCCTGCTTCCGCGCCGGGTCAAGGCAGCGAGGCGATATCCCCGTGACCGAAGCGCTCGCGCATGCGCTGCTCGCGGAACCCTTCGAGCAGGCGCGCGTAGCGGCGGGGAATCTTGGTTCCGGTGCGGCTGACCAGATGCAGGGTTTCGTGCTCGATCACCGGCAGATCGAGTTCCTTGACCTGGCGCTGCCAGGGCGAGGTTTCCAGCACCAGCCGCGAAACCACGGTGAAGCCAAGACCTCGCGCCACGGCGTCGAGCACCATGCCCACCTCGTTGGTGAAGCCCTGGCGGCGAAACTGGCTCATGGAGCGAAACTCGTCGGGAAAGTTGCTGCGCAGCAGCGCGCCGGCGTGATTGACCCCGTCGGAGTAGTTGATGAAGCCGATGCCCATCAGCTCGGTGAGCGAGGTACCGGCAAAGTCCGCCGGTACCACCAGGCACAGCGGCTCCTGGTGCCACAGGCTGCAGTTCAGCTCCGGGTGGCGAATCGGCTCGGTGACGATGCCCAGGTCGTGACGCCCGGCCAGCACGTCCGAGACGATCTCGTGGCTGAAGGCGAAGCTGTAGCTGACAGTCAGCCCCGGCGACATCTGCTGCTGGCCGAGAATGTAGGGGTAGAACATCAGCCCTACGCTGCCCGGCGAGGCGATGCGGCACTCGCCGGTGTCCAGCGCATCGTCGTCCAGGGAGTGGCGAAACTGCTCGTGTTCGGCGAACAGCCGCAGGCCGTAGTCGTAGGCCCTGCGCCCGGCCTCGGTCAGCGTGAAGCGCCGGCCCTGCCGCTCCAGCAAGGGCTTGTCGAGATACTGCTCCAACTTGCGCACGTGCTGGCTGACCCCGGGCTGGGTCATCTCGAGATGGCGCGCAGTACGCGTGAAGCTGCCCGTTTCGACCAGGGTGATGAAGGTGCGAAAGTACTGTGCATTGAACATGGCGATCGCTTGCAGGGACCAAGGCCGGAAACCCTCATCCTACCACCCCTGGCCCAGCCACGCAGCGCTGCGCCACTGCGGGCAGCGTGATAGCATCGAATGACGACTCGATGACAGGCAGCAAGCCGACACCACAAGGATCGTTTCATGCCAGACACCATCTCCACCATCGTTTCACCGCTGCGCAGTCTGGAAGTGCTCTCGCAGCATGAGGTCAATCGCCTGCGCGACACCTCCAAGGCCGGTTTGCACGACCTGCTGCGGCGCTGCTCACTCGCCGTGCTCAGCTCCGGCAGCATGACCGACGACAGCCTGGTGCTGATGGAGACCTATCACGACTTCGACATCGAAGTGATCCAGCAGGACCGCGGCATACGCCTCAAGCTGACCAACGCCCCCGCCCAGGCCTTCGTCGACGGCAAGATGATTCGCGGCATACGCGAGCATCTCTCGTCGGTGCTGCGCGACATCGTCTATGTCTACAACGAGATCCAACAGCATCGTCGCTTCGACCTCACCACCGGCGAAGGGACCACCAACGCGGTGTTCCATATCCTGCGCAAGGCCGGCACGCTCAAGCCAGGACGCGACCCCGGCATCGTGGTGTGCTGGGGCGGCCACTCGATCACTCGCGAGGAGTACGAGTACACCAAGGACGTGGGCTACCACCTGGGCCTGCGCGAACTCGACATCTGCACCGGCTGCGGCCCCGGCGCCATGAAGGGACCGATGAAGGGTGCCAACCTGGCCCACGCCAAGCAACGCATACCCGACGGTCGCTATCTGGGCATCTCCGAACCCGGCATCATTGCCGCGGAGGCACCCAACCCGCTGGTCAACGAGCTGGTGGTGATGCCCGATATCGAGAAGCGTCTGGAGGCCTTCGTGCGTCTGGGGCACGGTATCGTGGTGTTTCCCGGCGGCGTGGGCACGGCGGAAGAGATCCTCTACCTGCTGGGCATTCTGCTTCACCCTGACAACAGCGACATGGCCCTCCCGCTCATCTTCACCGGCCCGGCCAACTCCGCTGACTATTTCCAGCGTATCGACGAGTTTCTCGTCTACACCCTGGGCGAGGCGGCGCGCAGCAAATACCGCATCATCGTCGACGACCCCGTCGAGGTCGCCCGCGCCATGCGCAAGGGCATCGACAGCGTCACCGAGTTCCGCCGCGCCCACCAGGACGCTTTTCACTACAACTGGCGGCTCACCATCGCCCGGGAATTTCAGGAAACCTTCGTGCCCACCCACGAGGCGATGGCCGGCCTGGCACTGCACCGCAGCCAGCCGGTGCACGATCTGGCCGCCAACCTGCGCCGGGCCTTCTCGGGTATCGTGGCCGGCAACGTCAAGGAGCACGGCCTGCGCGCCATCGAGGCCCACGGCCCCTTCCAGCTGCATGCCGAGCCGGAACTGATGCGCCGTCTGGACGAGCTGCTCGGCTCCTTCGTCGCCCAGGGCCGCATGAAGCTGCCGGGCCAGGAGTACGTGCCCTGCTATCGCCTGGTATGACACTTGGCCGGCAAGAAGTGGAAGCAGAAGTAGAGCACTAGAGAAAGAACAACGGCGCCCGCCAGGGCGCCGTTACGGATGCAGGTTCGAGGCGGCTACTGCGCAGGGCGCCACCACAGCAACACCGCATGCAACAGCAGCCCAAGCGTGGCGCCGTGCGCGATCAGCAGCTGCCAGCTGATCCAGGCCGTGAACAGCGCATGCCACAGGCCCATCAATGCCAGCCCTGCCAGCAGCGCCAACAGCAGACGCTTGCCCAACTGCGGCAGTCGGCGGCGTTCGTCGGCATCCAGCATGCGCCAGTTCATAAAGGCCACCACGGCCACCACGGCCAGCGCGATCGAGATCAGCGACAGGCGATTACCGTAATCGCCGGCGATGAATCGCGGCACGGTGGCGAGCATCAATATCAGCAAGCCCGCCATCAAGCTCAGTCGTTCGGCAGTCGGCTCGGCATTCATCTCAAGCCACCTGCAACTGCTGGTCTTCGATCCACTCCTCGACCCAGGGCAGCGCGGCATCGTCGGCCATGAAGGTCTCCATGGCATCGATCTCCAGCCGTTCCCCCAGCCGGGTGGCCCCAAGCCCTTCGAGCATTTCGTCCAGCCGGCGTCCTGCCCCGCAGAAGGTGTCGCCGTAGGAGCTGTCGCCCATGGCGATCAAGCCGTAGCGCACCCCCACCAGCGACGGGCTTCGCTCATCCAGGGCGCGGGCAAAGGGTACGAAATTGCCCGGGAAATCGCCGCTGCCGGTGGTGGAAACGCAGAACAGCACCAGGTCGGGCCGCTCTTCGATCAAGTCCTCGAGCGTGGGCTGCTCGAGAACCGCGGTTTCGTAGCCGGCATCCTTGAACAGCGGAGCGACTTGTTCGGCGACATCGAGGGCGCCGCCATACATGGTTCCTACGAAAATCTTCAGCATTGGCATGTCGGAAATAGACCTGATTCATTCAACCGATACGTTCGACACGAGTTTACCACGTGTCGGCGAGTTGGCGCCGAACGCCACCGCCCACCGTCACCAAGCGACAGGTTGTCGCAGGCGGCTCGAAAGCTGGCCACGTATAATGTTCGGTCTCTGATTCGAGGAGGCGACATGCTGGAAGCGCATACGTTCGAAGCCTGGGTCACCCCGCTGTTGATCGGCGGCCTGATCCTGTTCATGGGCTTCATCATCTGGGACCTGGCCAAGCAGTCCCAGGCCGGCCGCTTCGGCACCCTCATGCTGTTCGTGGTACTCGGCGCAGGCATGATGGGTTACATCTTCAAGGTGGTCATCACCTGGCTGATGGAGAGCGGCGGCGGGGTTTGAGCTGACCGGAAAGCATCCAATACCCCAAGCATCCAATACCCTAAGTATCCAATACCAAGATGCCACCCCTCGGGGTGGCATCTTGGCGATGGCGTTTCATCAACTGGGGGCCGGACCTTCGTAGCGCTCGACCTGACTCTTGAGCTTCTGGCCGGGCCGGAAGGTTACGACACGACGCGCCGAGATGGGGATCTCCTCTCCCGTTTTCGGATTGCGCCCCGGGCGCTCGCGTTTGTCGCGCAAATCGAAGTTACCGAATCCCGACAGCTTGACCTGCTCGTTCTCGCGCAGGCAGGCCCGGATCTCTTCGAAGAAAGCCTCTACCATGGCCTTGGCTTCACGTTTGGTCAGCCCCAGCTCGGCATTGAGATGTTCGGCCAGTTCCGCCTTGGTCAACGCTCCCATGTCATCTCCTCAGAGTGGCGGTCCAGCCCGCCGCCGTCATGGCCTCCGGTTCGTTCGAGCACTCACCCGCGCAGCTCGGCTCCCAGATGCTGATGCGATTCGGCGACGATGGCATCGACCAACTGATTGATTTCCTCGTCATTCAGCGTGCGCGAAGGATGCTGCCAGGTCAAGCCCAAGGCAACACTCTTGCTCCCTTCGGGCACCCCTTTGCCCTGATAGACGTCGAACAGACGCAACTCCTGTAACCATTGTCCTGCGCGCTGGCGTACGCAATCGAGCAGCGCCTGCACGGGTCGCCCCTCGTCAAGCAGGAAGGCCAGGTCACGGCGCACTTCCGGATAGCGCGACAGCGGCTCGAAGGCAGGCAGGCTGCCATGGGTGAGCGCATCCTGACGTACTTCGAACAGATACACCTCGGCCTTCAGGCCAAGCTCGGCCTTGACGGCAGGATGCAGCGCGCCGATCCAGCCCACCGGTTCGCCACGGAACACCACCCGCGCACACTGGCCGGGATGCAGCGCCGAGTGCTCGCCCGGCTCGAAGCGCCAGGCATGCTCCTCGCCGCCCAGGGCGATGAGGCTCTCCAGGTCGCCTTTCAGATCGAAGAAGTCGACCTTGTCCCGGCTGCCGGCCCACCCTTCGGGAAGGCGCTCGCCGCAGACCAGCGCGCCGACCATGGGCGTCTGGTCCAACTCGTCCAGATCGCCGCGGAACACGAGCCCCGTTTCGAACAGGCGCACACGGGTCTGCTGACGGTTGAGATTGTACTCCAGCGCACGGATCAGCCCCGGGAACAGGCTCGCCCGCATCACGGCCAGATCGCTGGAGATGGGGTTGGCCAGCCGCGGAGAGACCGCATCCGGCAGCAGCGCCTGCTGCAGCTCGGGAGCCACGAAGCTGTAGGTGACCGCCTCCTGATAGCCCCGCGCCACCAGTTGACGCCGCAGCCTGGCGAGGGGCGTGCGCGCCTCGTTGTCGGGACGCAGCGCCAGACGGGCCGCAGGACGGCGCACCGGCAGCAGGTTGTAGCCGTGAATTCGCGCCACCTCCTCGATCAGGTCCTCCTCGATGGCGATATCGAAGCGCCAGCTCGGCACCTTCGCCTGCCATCCCGCCTCGGTCACGGTAACTGCCATACCCAGCCGCTCGAGGATCTCCTTCACCTCGGCCGAGGGCAGTGCCTTGCACAGCGCCTGCTCGAGCCGCGCGGCACGCAGCGTGACCTCACGCTCGGCCGGCATGTGGGCATCGCTGATGTCTTCCACCAGCGGCCCCGGCTCGCCGCCGGTGATCTCGAGCAGCAGCGCCGTGGCACGCTCTACCGCGTCACGAGTAAGGCGCGGATCGACCCCACGCTCGAAGCGATGCGAGGCATCGGTGTGCAGCCCGTAGGAGCGCGCCTGTCCGGCAATCGCCAGCGGCGAGAAGAAGGCGGATTCGAGGAAGATGTCGCGGGTCGTCGGGCCGACCCCGGAGTGCTCCCCGCCCATCACGCCGGCGATGGCCAGCGGCCCGCGCTCGTCGGCGATGACCAGGGTCGAGGCACCGAGCGTGATCTCCTGGCCGTCGAGCAGTACCAGCTGCTCCCCTTCCCGCGCCAGACGCACGACCACCGCGCCGTGCAGATTCTCACGGTCGAAGGCGTGCAGCGGCTGTCCCAGTTCGAGCATGACATAGTTGGTCACGTCGACTACCGGATCGATGGAGCGCACGCCGCTGCGGCGCAGACGCTCGACCATCCACAGCGGGGTGGCGGCGGTGACGTTCACTCCCTTGATCAAGCGGCCGATGTAACGCGGACAGCGCTCGGCATCCTCGACCCGCACCGGAAAGGTCTCATCGTGGCTGGCAGCGACCGGCTCGACGTCGGGCTCGGTGACCGCCAGCCGGTTGAGCACGCCGACTTCGCGCGCCAGCCCTTTCAGGCTCAGACAGTCGCCGCGGTTCGGGGTCAGATCCACCTCGACGGTATGGTCGTCGAGCCCCATCCAGGCGCGAAAATCCTCGCCGGCAGGGGCATCGGCAGGCAGCTCGAGAATGCCCGCCGAGGTCTCCTCGGCAAGACCCAGCTCAGAGGCGGAACAGATCATGCCGCGGGATTCCACACCGCGCAGCTTGGCCTGTTTGATCTTGAAGTCGCCCGGCAACACTGCCCCGACACGGGCAAACGGCACCTTCTGACCGACCGCCACGTTGGCGGCACCGCACACCACCTGCACCGGCTCGCCGCTGCCATCGAGCACCTGGCACACGTTGAGCTTGTCGGCATCCGGATGCTGCCGCTTGTCCACTACCTCGGCCACCACCACACCACTGAAGGCGGCGGCAACGGGCTCGACGGCATCCACTTCCAGACCGGCCATGGTGATCTGGTCGGCCAGCCCTTGTACGCCCAGCTGCGGCGACACCCACTCACGCAGCCACTGTTCGGAAAATTTCATGGTCAATCCTGTATTCGGCCGAAGTTCATGTCCGCCTGGGCTCGACGCCCAATCAGGCGAACTGGCGCAGGAAGCGCAGGTCGTTGTCGAAGAACATGCGCAGATCGTTGACGCCGTAACGCAGCATGGCGAGTCGCTCGGCGCCCATGCCGAAGGCGAAGCCCTTGTAGCGCTCCGAGTCGATGCCCGAATGGCGGAACACTTCCGGATGCACCATGCCGCAGCCCATCACTTCGAGCCAGCCGCTGTGGGAGCAGACACGGCAGCCGTCACCGGAGCACATCACGCACTGGATATCGACCTCGGCGGAGGGCTCGGTGAAGGGGAAGTAGGAGGGACGAAAGCGCACCGACAGGTCGTCGCGCTCGAAGAAAGCGTGCAGGAAATCCTCGATGGTGCCCTTCAGATCGGCAAAGCTCACGTCCTCGTCGACCAGCAGCCCCTCGACCTGATGGAACATCGGCGTATGGGTCAGGTCGGAGTCGCTGCGGTAGACCCGCCCCGGGCAGACGATACGGATCGGCGGGGCCTGATTCTTCATCGTGCGCACCTGAACCGGAGAGGTATGCGTGCGCAGCAGACGCGTGGCGTCGAAATAGAAGGTGTCCGCCATGCCTCGGGCCGGGTGGTGGGCCGGGATGTTGAGCGCCTCGAAGTTGTGATAGTCGTCCTCGACCTCAGGCCCCACGGCGACGTCATAGCCGATGCGGCTGAACAGCCCTTCGATGCGCTCCAGGGTCAGGGTGACCGGATGCAGGCCGCCGTTGGTCTGGCCGCGCCCCGGCAGCGTCACGTCGACGCGCTCGGCGGCCAGTTGGGCTTCCAGCGCCGCCTTGGCCAGCGCCTCGCGGCGGGCATCGAGCTCCTCGGTCAAGGCCAGCTTGGCCTGATTGATGCGCTCCCCCGCTGCCGGACGCTCATCCGCCGGCAGCTTGCCGAGCCCCTTGAGCTGAGCGGTGATCTCGCCTTTCTTGCCAAGGTAGCGTACCCGCAGCTCCTCGAGCGCCGCGATGCTGTCGGCGGCCTGAATGGCTTGACGGGCCTCGGTGACCAGTGTTGGTAGATGGTCCATCCGTTGAGCTCCGAAGTCGTTATCGTGCTGTTGACGCGTCAGTGTGCGTCGTAAAAAAACAGGGGAAGAGCGGCTGCTCTTCCCCTGCGACGGTCTGGCATCGGCCGGGCCGGCCGCAACCGGCCCGACACCCGAGACAATGTCACTTACTGGGCAGCCTTGGCCTTCTCGACGATGGCAGCAAAGGCAGCCTTCTCGTGAACGGCCAGATCGGCCAGCACCTTGCGGTCGATCTCGATACCGGCCTTCTTCAGACCGCCGATGAAGCGGCTGTAGGACAGGCCGTGCTGACGGGCACCGGCGTTGATACGCTGGATCCACAGCGCGCGGAACTGACGCTTGCGCTGGCGACGGTCACGGTAGGCGTACTGACCGGCCTTGATGACAGCCTGCTTGGCCACGCGGAAAACGCGCGAACGGGCACCGTAGTAACCCTTGGCCAGCTTGAGAACCTTCTTGTGACGACGACGTGCGACGACACCACGCTTGACACGAGTCATGACTTTCTCCTGACGTTAAAGTAGGGCAACCAGAGGCTCAGAGATTCGGCAGCATGCGCTGAATCAGTGCCTTGTCGGCGTCGTGAACCTGCTTCATACCGCGCAGTTGACGCTTCCGCTTGGTCGACTTCTTGGTCAGGATGTGGCTACGAAACGACTGCTTGTGCTTGAAGCCGTTGGCCGTCTTCTTGAAGCGCTTGGCAGCGCCGCTGTTGCTCTTGATTTTCGGCATGAGACTAACTCCGCTCGAGATTTTTCAGAAAACCCGGGGCCGACGGCCGGCTGTTGCCGACCGTCCGTCTGACTGGCCTTCGGATCACTTCTTCTTGGGGGCAATGATCATGATCATCTGGCGCCCTTCCATCTTGGGGAAGGACTCCACGGTCCCGATCTCCTCGAGATCCGCAGCGATCCGCTCCATCAGCCTGCGGCCGATGTCCTGATGCGCCATTTCACGGCCGCGAAACCGCAGCGTGACCTTGCCCTTGTCGCCACCTTCGAGGAAGCGGATCAAGTTACGCAACTTGATCTGGTAATCCCCCTCGTCGGTGCCAGGCCGGAATTTGACTTCCTTGACCTGAATCTGCTTCGTCTTCTTCTTCTGAGCTGCCTTCTGCTTCTTCTGCTCGAAGACGAACTTGCCGTAATCCATGATCTTGCAGACGATCGGATCGGCATTGGAAATCTGGACGAGGTCAAGACCGGCCGCTTCAGCTCGCTCAAGCGCTTCGCTGGTAGGTACAACGCCCAGCTGCTCGCCGTCGCTGTCGATCAGGCGCACCTGATCCTCGGTTATCCGCTCGTTCATTGGGGGGCGCTTGTCCTGAGGACGTCCGCGCTGGCTGCTTCGCTTGATCGTTCCGTCTCCGTTCCGGTAATTGACGATGTCGCTGCCGACCTGTCTTTCCCCACCCGGGCTTACAGGCCTTCCGCCTGCACTTGCTCGATGAAGGCATCGACGGTCATGGTGCCCAGGTTTTCACCGGTGCGCGTACGCACGGCAACCGAGTCGGCTTCGACTTCCTTATCCCCCACTACCAGGAGATAGGGAACCTTCTGCAACGTATGTTCGCGGATTTTAAAGCCGATCTTCTCGTTCCTCAAGTCCGCCTTGACGCGAAGGCCAATTTTTTGCAGGCGCCGCTCGAGTTCCAGCGCATAATCGCGCTGCGCGTCGGTGATGGTCATGACCACCGCCTGCTCCGGCGCCAGCCACAGCGGCATGGCCCCGGCGTAGTGCTCGATGAGGATGCCGATGAAGCGCTCGAAGGAGCCGAGGATGGCGCGATGCAACATCACCGGCGTCTTGCGCTCGCCGTCCTCGTCGACGTACTGGGCGCCCAGGCGGCCCGGCAAGTTGAAATCGAGCTGCAGAGTACCACACTGCCACACGCGATTGAGGCAGTCGCGCAGAGCGAACTCGATCTTGGGCCCGTAGAAGGCGCCCTCGCCCGGCTGCAGCTCCCACTTCAGACCAGTGGCGTTCAGCGCCGCCTCGAGACCGGCCTCGGCGCGATCCCACAGCGCCGCCTCGCCCATGAAGTCGTCGGGACGGGTCGACAGCTTGAGCTCGACGTCGTCGAAGCCCAGCTCCTTGTAGACCTTGAGCGTCAGGGCGATGAAGGCCTCGGCTTCGCTCTGGATCTGCTTCTCGGTACAGAAGATGTGAGCATCGTCCTGAGTGAAACCACGCACCCGCATCAGGCCGTGCAGCGAACCGGAAGGCTCGTTGCGGTGGCAGCTGCCGAACTCGGCCAGGCGCAGCGGCAGGTCGCGATAGCTCTTGAGCCCCTGATTGAACACCTGCACGTGGCAAGGGCAGTTCATCGGCTTGACCGCGTACTCGCGCTTCTCCGACTCGGTGGTGAACATCAAATCGCTGTAGTGCCCCCAGTGGCCGGACTTCTTCCACAGCGAGAGATCCACTACCTGGGGCGTGCGGATTTCCTGATAGCCATGCTCGATCTGGATCCGGCGCATGTACTGCTCCAACGCCTGGTACAGGGTCCAGCCGTTGGGGTGCCAGAACACCATGCCCGGGGCCTCTTCCTGCAGATGGAAGAGGTCCATGCGCTTGGCCAGCTTGCGATGGTCGCGCTTCTCGGCTTCCTCGAGACGCTGCAGGTGGGCCTTGAGATCCTTCTTGTCGCCCCAGGCGGTGCCGTAGATACGGGTCAGCATCGGCTTGGTGGCATCGCCGCGCCAATAGGCGCCGGCCAGCTTGGTCAGCTTGAACGCCTTCAGGTGCCGGGTGTTGGGCACGTGCGGCCCGCGGCACATGTCCGTGTATTCCTCGTGATGGTAGAGACGAATGGTCTCGCCCTCGGGAATCTCGCGCACGATCTCCTGCTTGTAGGGCTCATTGCGGTGCAGGAAGGTGAGCATCGCCTTGTCGCGATCGACATACTCGCGCACCACGTCGTAGTCGGTGTCGATCAGTTGCTTCATGCGCGTTTCGATGGCGGCCAGATCGTCCGGCGTCACCGAGCGGCCGAAATCGATGTCGTAATAGAAGCCGTCATCGATCACCGGACCGATGGCCATCTTGGCTTCCGGATACAGCTGCTTGACCGCATGCCCGATCAGATGCGCGCAGGAGTGGCGGATCACCTCGAGACCTTCGGGGTCGCGGGCGGTGATGATGGCCACCTCGGCGTCATGCTCGATGAGGTCGGCGGCATCCACCAGCTCGCCGTCGATCTTGCCGGCCACGCAGGCCTTGGCCAGCCCGGGACCGATGGACTCGGCCAGCTGCATCACGCTGATGGGTTCGTCGAAAGTTCTCTGACTGCCGTCCGGCAGGGTCACGATGGGCATCGAAGGGTCCTTTGCGCAGTGGTGATCCATACCAGGGATCACGTGTCGCGGTTGATAGCAGATACGAAAAACGGGTCGTCAGCGAGACATGCAGCCCACCCACTACCTTGGGCGATACGGGTGCCGCATTCATCGGCCCCGCTGCAGGTCACGGCGACCGACAAGACTACCAGAACAGCCCCTGCTTGCGCCATGGCGAGCATCGCCTGGGCAGATGAAAGGGACACAGACGCGACAGGGGCACCCGAAGGTGCCCCTGCTGATGACGGTGCTGGAAGCTCATCCAGCGCCAGGCATCAATCCCAGTTCAGGATCTCGACGCGACGGTTCTGTGCCCGTCCTTCGTCGGTATCGTTGGTGGCAACCGGGCGCTCTTCACCGAAACCGCGAGTGGTCATGCGATTCTCGGCGATACCGCGTGAGACGAGGAAGTCACGCACGGAGTTCGCACGACGCTCGGAGAGGCCCACGTTGTACTGCGGGGAGCCCACGGAGTCTGTGTGGCCTTCGATGCGCACGCGCAGGTTGGGATTTTCGCGCAGCGTGGTCGCCACCTGATCCAGGGTCTGATAGGCACCCGGACGGATCTCGGCGGAATCGAAAGCGAAGGTGACTTCGCTATCGAGGGTAACCGGCTCGAACTCGGTGACCGGAGCCGGCTCGGGCTCGGGCATCGGCTCGGGCTCCGGCTCGGCAACCGGCTGCGGCGGCGGAGTATGGTCGGCGCACAGCAGAGCGCCGATGGCAGCACCGGTGGCACCGCCTACGGCAATACCGGCATCCTCGTCGGATTCGCCGCTCACCGCATAGCCGATGCTGCCACCGATCAGGCCACCGGCGATACCGCAGACCACGGGCTGCTGATACCAGGCGGTACCGCCTGCACCGGTGCCGGCTGCCGCGGTACCGCCCGCGCGCTCACCGCCCCGCTGAAAATCCGTGGCACAGCCGGAAAGGCCGAGTACCAGAGCTGAACCCAACAGCAAGCCAGTCGTTGATTTTTTCATTGCAAGACTCCTTCTTGATTTTCATCTCGGGCTGCACGAAACGCGAATTTCCCGATGGTCAGGACACTCATTGACCCAACGGCTTAAAGTGTAGGCCTTTATCGGCCTCGCTCAAAGCGCCGCCTCACTCCTTTTCCTGAGTCATTCTGCCATTTTCTGCCAGTAAACACCCGGGGAATGGCCATGTTTGGCTTGGCGGAGCGCCCAAGGCGCTGCCAACATACCGCGCTGTAAAGCCTTTGTATAGATCTTAATGCAGTCTTCCGGGCCAGTCTCGGCGAAACTTGAGCACTTCCTGGGCCGCCGCAAGTACCGGCTGACGCCACTCCGCCTCGACCTCGAGACGCTCGCGATCCTCGCGCATGCGGTCGCGGGGCGCCAGCTCCTTGCGAGCGGAGTGCGTATGCAGGTGCTGGGTACGCGCATGGACCTCGGCGAAAGCCTGAAAGTCGGGTCGCTCGAGCAGGCTCGGATCGAGAATGTCGAGCAGCAGCTTGCAGCGCCATGCGCCTTCGGTGATGTCGACCTGCTCCTGCAGCAGCGAAGAGGCGACGATCTCGAGATTGGCCAGGCAATTCTCATGAGCACGGCGCAACTCATCCTCACGAAACGCCTCACGCCGCTGCACCTCCTTCCACAAGGTGTAAGCGTAAGCTGCCAGGCCGGCAATGATGGCCAAGCCCACGGCGAGCAGAATCAATGCCGTCGTCGTCGTCATTCAAACTCCAGAAGATGGATTGAGGGCAGCATTGTAACGCAAGCACGAGCACGGAGCAGGACCCGCCCCCAGCCTTATTCGATCAGAGCGGGATCGCTACAGGCGATAAAAGGACCATTGATCAAACTCTCACCCCGGTTGTAGCGCAGCGCTTGGCCACTGTGTGGCTCGACCACCGCTCCGCCGGCCCCTTCCAGCACTGCCTGACCGGCAGCGGTATCCCATTCGCAGGTGGGGCCGAAGCGCGGGTACAGATCGGCGCGACCTTCGGCAATACGGCAGAACTTCACCGAACTGCCGCAGCGCTCGAGCGTGGCTTCGGGGAAGCGCGCCAGCCAGGCCTGGGTCTGCGCATCGAGATGGGCCCGGCTGACGAGAATGCGTGGCGGCCTCTCGACACGCACGACCAGCTCACGGCAGCGGTTCTCGTGCCAGCGCCAGGCGCCGATCCCCTTTCCGCCCATCCACGTCGTGGCCAGTGCCGGCGCGTGCACCACACCCAGCCGCACCACCCCCTGCTCGATTAGCGCCACGTTGACGGTGAAGTCATCGAAGCCGTCGACGAACTCCCGGGTGCCGTCGAGCGGGTCGACCAACCAGTAGCGATGCCAGCCGGAGCGCTCCGCCCAGGCAATGTCGGCCTGCTCTTCGGAGAGTACCGGAATGTCCAGCAGCCTCGGCAAGCCCCGCACCAGGCGCCGATGCGCCGCCATGTCGGCCTCCGTAACCGGGCTGCCGTCGGCCTTGCCAACCACCTCGTAGCGCCTCTCGCGGACGCGCAGAATGTCGCGGCCCGCCGCCTCGCACAGCTCGCGCAGCGCTCGCCCATCGGGCAGCAGCGACACCGCGCCTCCCTTCTCCACCACGCTGCCACTCCCTGTCGCAATGATTCAGCAGACCGAAACGCGAGTGCCCGGCACTTGCCGGGCGCTCGAAAGAGAAAAACCACCTGACTTGCTTACGCTACCCAGAGACCAGCATAGTGGTCTAGCAACAGCACGCCGAACACGCCGAGAATGTAGCGAATCGAGAACCAGAATGCCGCCAGCGGCGCGTTGGGGTCGGCTCCCCGCCAGACCTTCCAGTTCCAGTACATGAAGCGCAGATTCAGCGCCATCACGCCCACCAGGTAGACGGCCCCGCTCATGCCGATGACGAAGGGCAGCAGCGTGACGGCCACGGTCAACCAGGCATAAAGCCATATCTGCAGCCGCGTGAACGCTTCGCCGTGGGTCACCGGCAGCATCGGCACACCGGCACGCGCATACTCGTCGCGCTTGTGGATCGCCAATGCCCAGAAGTGTGGCGGCGTCCAGGCGAACACGATCAGTACCAGCAGCAGCGGCTCCGGCCCCAACTGCCCCGTCACCGCCGTCCAGCCCAGCATCGGCGGCGCCGCCCCGGCCACGCCACCGATGACGATGTTCTGCGGTGTGGCCCGCTTCAGGAAGGCCGTATAGATCAGCGCATAACCGATCAGCGATGCCAGCGTCAGCCATGCCGTGAGCGCGTTGACCTGCCACAGCAACAGGATGATACCGGCGATGGACAGCAGCGATGCCCAGCCCAGCGCCAACACCGTCGGCATGCGCTGGGCCGCAAGCGGCCGCTGGGAAGTGCGTAGCATCATCGCATCGAGGCGTCGATCCACCACATGATTGAAGGCCGCCGCCCCACCGGCTGCCATGCCGATGCCGGCCAGGCCGAACACCACCGTGGCAAGGGAAGGCAAGCTTGGCGTTGCCAACGCCATCCCCACCAGCGCGCAGGCCAGCATGACCAATACCACTCTCGGCTTGCATAACGTGAGCAGGTCCTGCCAGCTCCAGTTGGAGCCTTCCAGCTGTGACAGCAGAACGCGCTTCACCTCGCCACGTCTCATCAGCGCGTTAGACATGCACCCACTCCTTGTCCCGTCGTGTTGAATCTTCGGCCGCAACGGCCGACTCCCGCCAGTGCCACACCGCCAATGCCAGTAGCAGCACCAGCGCCACGGCACCGGCCGTATGCAGCAATGCCAGCCACAAGGGCAACCACATCAGCACATTGGCGATGCCAAGCCCCAGTTGAATACCATAGGCGAAGACGAGCCCACCGAGCCAGGGGCGCAGCCGCGCCTCGCGCCAATAGCGCAGAGCCAGCGCTATCAAGGCCAGCCCCAGAACCAGAGCGCCGATCCTGTGTCCCTGATGGATGGCGGTCCTGGCATCCGCATGCAGTTGCCCGTGCAGATAGTTCGGCCCCACCGTCTGGGTCAGATGAAAGCCCTCGCTCCAATCCATCTCCGGCCACCATTGGCCGTTACAGGTGGGGAAGCCCTGACAGGCAATGCCCGCATAGTTGCTCGACACCCAGCCACCCAGCGCCAGTTGCAGCAGCAGACAGAGCATGGCGATGCCCCACAGCGGAGTGAGACGCCGCCTCGCCACGCCGGGTGCCGCAGCCCCCCTGGCAAACCGGCGCAGGCTCAAATGCAGCCACAGGAACAGCAGCAACACTGCCAACCCACCCAACAGATGCAGGGTCACGACCTGCGGCCACAGCTTTAGCGTCACGGTGAAGGCACCGAAGGCTCCCTGAAGCAGAATCACGATCAGCAGAGCGATATTGGTCATCCACGGGTAGCCGGGGCGGCGGCGCAACCCTGCCCCCAGTGCCAACAAGGAGATGACCAGCAAACCGAGGGCCGATGCCACGTAGCGGTGGACCATCTCCACCCAGGCCTTGAACGCTTCCAGCGGCGCATCGGGAGAGTGCGCCATCGCCCGCTCGGCATCCGGCACCACCAGGCGCCCATAGCAACCCGGCCAGTCAGGGCAGCCAAGCCCGGCATCGACCAGACGCGTCCACACGCCGATCAGAATCACCACGGTGGTGAAGACGACCCCAGCCAGACTCAACCGCAGCAACAGGCGCAGCCGCGCCGCATCGCGCTGAATGGAAGCATTCGACATCGAAGCACTCTGCATGGTGTGGCTCGGCCTCCCTGATCGGATTATGGAAACTCTGCTCAGCGCGTATCGCCGTTACGCTCCGGCACACTGCGCCGGTCGGGGTTCATGCGCAGCAGATGACTGAGATCATCCATCACATCGCGCTCGCCGACCTCACGACCATAGGTCAATACCACCTGGCCCCGCGGGTCGAGTAGCCATACCTGCCCAGGCGCCTGCCAGTCAGGCACATCCAGCCACTGCGCGCCGATCTCTCCCGGCAAAAGCTCTCCCGGCAAAGTCTCGCCCGCCCCGCCAATGCGCAACCTCGTCACCCTGGGGGCCTCGCGACCGAGTGCACGATGCAGTCGCCACCAACGGTCGGCGTTTTCTGCACACGCCACGCTGCAGTCGAAGGCCAACACCCAATCGCCCTCATCCAGGCCGTCCGTAAGCTCCACCAGGGGCCATTGCGCCAGTTGGGGAACGTCCGGTGCCAGCTCGCCATGGGCCGTGCGCTGCTCCGGGATGCCGATGCGCCACTGCACCATCACCCAGGCGGCAATGACCGGCAAGGCGAATATTGCGATCAGTGCCAGCAACTTGAAGCGCTGGTGACGAATTCTCATGGCTTCCTGCAAGGCTTTGCCTCCTCATGTGCATTCCGACCTGCGGTTGTAGCGGCAGTACGACGGTCTCTGACCAGCCTGCGCCCGCCCAGCAGCATCACGACCAGAGCGGCCAGCGCCAATCCCCACCATTGAACGGCGTAGCCGACATGCCGGCTGGGGGGCATCACGCTGGGCTGCCACCACGGCTCGAGCAGGCCGGCCCCCCGTTCGAGATGCATCCACCCGGCGTGGGCGAAATCCGCCTCCCAAGCCTCCAGCTCGATGCGCTGCAAACGGCTACCTTCACGATTGGGACCGAACAAAGGAGTGCCACTGCCAGCCGCCTGCCAGCGGCCTGCGACGACGACTTCTCCCACGGGAGTTTCCACCTCAGGCGCCTCGCGGCTCGGCCCGGTGGGCAGAAAGCCTCGCTGAACCAGCCACAGCCGGCCATCTTCGGTTCGCAGGGGGGTGAGTACCGCCACGCCCAGTTGACCTTGGTGGGTGCGGTTGTCGAGAAACAGAGTCTGCTCCTCGAGATAGCGGCCACGCAACGTCAGGCGAGTGCCTTCGGGGGGAGTTTCGATAGGTGCCTGCAGCGTTGGGGCGGCGTCGAGACGCGCCAGGTATTCGCGCTTGTCGTCCGCCCGCTCCCACTGCCATAGTCCAAGGAACAAGCCCAATGCGACCAGTGCCGACCAGAACGAGAACCAGATCCTCAGTCGCCACTTTCCGCCCCCCTGACTTCCAATGGAGTGCCCCATGTTCCTCAAAACCCTGATAGCCGTGGTGTTCCTGGCCATGCTGACCAGCCTGGCCGCCGGCGTTGGCTTTCTGCTACGCGACGACTCCAGCTCGCGGCGCCTGCTCGTATCGCTGAAGATTCGCGTCTCTCTGGCCGCACTGCTGCTGGCCCTGCTGTTCTACGGCTTCTATTTCGGCAGCCTGGGAGAGATTTGACCCCAGGCTGTCGCTACTACCCGCCCCATGAGGATACATGGGGCTATTCATCACAGCATCATGTCAGAACACATAGACGAACAGGAACAGCCCCACCCACACCACATCGACGAAGTGCCAGTACCAGCACGAGGCCTCGAAGCCGAAATGGTCTTCCGGGGAGAAGTGATAGCGCATCACCCTGAACAGCATCACGATGAGGATCAGCGTCCCGACGATGACGTGAACCCCATGGAAGCCTGTCAGTATGAAGAAGGTGGCACCGTAGATGCCTGCCTGCAGCGTGATGCCGTAATGGGCGTAGGCTTCGTAGTACTCAACCCCCTGAATGACGATGAAGGTGAGGCCCAGCAGAATGGTGCCCGCCAGCCAGTTGCGGCATATCTTGCGCTTGCCTTCCTTCAACGCCTCGTGCGCCACGGTCAAGGTAATGCTCGAAGAGACCAGGATCAGCGTGTTCACCAGCGGCAAGTGCCAAGGGCTGAAGACCTGAGAGGGCCCCGCCACGGAGGGATCGGGCGGGCTGAGCAGCGGCCAATGCGCGACGAACTCCGGCCACAGCAGCGCGGTTGCGCCCTTGGTACCTTCCCCCGCCAACCACGGCACGGCGAAGGTCCGCACGTAGAACAGCGCACCGAAGAAGGCGGCGAAGAACATCACCTCGGAGAAGATGAACCAGCCCATGCCCCAGCGGAACGAGCGATCCATCTGGGCGTCATAGAGCCCGCTGCGCGACTCCAGCACCACGTCGCGGAACCACAGCGCCATCACGGCGATGACTCCCACCAGGCCCACCAGCGTGATCAGCGTGCCGCGCCCATGCACCAGCACCATGCCGGTGCCGATCATCATCACCCCGAGAGCGAGTGAGCCAAGAACGGGCCACTTGCTGGTCGCGGGTACGTAATAACTGCCACCACTCATGCCTCACCTCCTTCGTCACGCTTGACCCCGGCCTGCAGCGATTGGGTTTTGCCCTCAACGGGATAGAGGGTATAGACCAGAGTGACAGTGTTGACCTCGGGGGGGAGGTCTCGAGCCAGTTGGAACACCAGCGGCAGTTCGACCCGCTCCCCAGCCTGCAGCTGCTGCTCCTCGAAACAGAAGCAGCTCGACTTGCGTACATGGCGAGTCGCAGTGCTGGGCGAAACGCTGGGCACGGCACGACCCCAGCTCTCGCCGCTGCTCTGATTGCTGAACGTGAAATTCACCTCGGAGGTCTGCCCGGGATGCAGCCGTACCTGCCGGGTCTCGACATCCAACCGCCAGGGCAAACCGGAGCCGTTACGTGTGATGAACTGCACCGTGACCAGGCGCGACTCGTCCACCTCGTCGTGAACCAACGCCTGAGCCGTGGTATCGACCTTGCCGTTGATGCCAGTCACCCGACAGAACACGTCGTACAGCGGCACCAGCGCGAAGGCGAAGGCGAACATGCCGACCAGCGCCGCCACGCTGCGCCAGACCGTGCGGCGAACCCCTGCCTGCCTGGCCTCCGTATCATGCTGAGTCATGCTTCACTCCTCCTTTCGACGGCCGGCCACGCATGGCCGGCAATACGAATCAGTGAGCCGGTCGCTGGAAGGTCGGCGGCGTCTCGAAGGTGTGCAGCGGCGCGGGGCTGGGTACGCTCCACTCCAGATCATCGGCGTATTCGCCCCAGGCCGCCGCCGGCGCCTTCTTGCCGCCACGCACGCACATGACGATCACGGCAACGAACAGCAGTTGGGAGAAGCCGAACATGAAGGCGCCGATGGAGGACACCAGGTTGAAGTCGGCAAACTGCAGCGCATAGTCGGGAATCCGCCGCGGCATACCGGCCAGCCCCGAGAAGTGCATCGGGAAGAAGGTCAGGTTGACGCTGATCACCGAGAGCCAGAAGTGCCACTGAGAGAGGCGTACGTTGGGATAGTGGCCGGTCCACTTGGGCAGCCAGAAATAGACGGCGGCCATGATGGAGAAGATGGCACCCGGCACCAGCACGTAATGGAAGTGCGCCACCACGAAGTAGGTGTCATGGTACTGGAAGTCGGCCGGAGCGATGGCCAGCATCAACCCCGAGAAGCCGCCGATGGTGAACAGCACCACGAAGGCCAGGGCAAACAGCATCGGCGGCTCGAAGCTGATGGAGCCGCGGAACAGCGTGGTCACCCAGTTGAACACCTTCACCCCGGTGGGCACGGCAATCAGCATGGTGGCGTACATGAAGAACAGCTGACCGGCCAGCGGCATGCCCACCACGAACATGTGGTGCCCCCAGACCAGGAACGACAGCACCGCAATGGCGGCGGTGGCATACACCATGGAGGCATAGCCGAACAGGCGCTTGCGGGCAAAGGCCGGAATGATCGCCGACACGATACCGAAGGCCGGCAGGATCATGATGTAGACCTCGGGATGGCCGAAGAACCAGAACAGGTGCTGGAACAGGACCGGATCGCCGCCGCCCGAGGCGTCGAAGAAGCTGGTGCCGAAGTTGATGTCCATCAACATCATCGTGATCACCCCGGCGAGTACCGGCATTACTGCGATCAGCAGGAAGGAGGTGATCAGCCAGGTCCACACGAACAGCGGCATGTCCATCATGCGCATACCGGGTGCACGCATGTTGAGAATGGTGGCGATGATGTTGATCGCCCCCAGAATCGAACTGATGCCGGCAATGTGCAGCGACAGGATGAAGAAGGTGGTGGAAGGCGGCGCATAGGTCGTGGACAACGGCGCGTAGAACGTCCAGCCGAAATTCGGCCCGCCACCCGGCATGAACAGGGTCGAGAGCAGCAGACCGAATGCCACCGGAAGCAGCCAGAAGCTGAAGTTGTTGAGCCGCGGCAGGGCCATGTCCGGTGCGCCGATCTGCAGCGGAATCATCCAGTTGGCCAGCCCGGTGAAGGCCGGCATGACCGCCGCGAAGACCATGATCAGGCCGTGCATGGTGGTCATCTGATTGAAGAATTCCGGATTGACGAACTGCAATCCGGGCTGGAAAAGCTCCAGGCGAACCACCAGGGCGAAAATGCCACCGATGAAGAACATGATCAGCGAGAAGATCAGGTACATCGTCCCGATCTCCTTGTGATTGGTGGTCAGCAGCCAGCGCATGATGCCCTTGGGAGGGGCTTCGTGGGCATGTCCATGCCCCGCTTCCGCGGCGGTAGTGCTCTGCTCGAGCGTCGGCTGAGGAGGTACCTTAGGGGCCATCGGAATACTCCAATCTCATTGTCTTGTTTTGTCGCAGCTTGTCAGGGGTCCCTCACGTCGCGCGGCGACGTGAGGGCGACGATCATTGCAGCCGCTCGGCGATCTCGGCCGGCTGTACCGCGTCGCCGGACTCGTTGCCCCAGGCGTTACGGGTATAGGTGATCACCGCAGCCAGCTCGACCGGATTGAGCGTAGTACGGAACGACGGCATGGCAGTCCCGGACACGCCGTTGATGATGACGTCCTTGTGCCACTCCAGATCCGCCAGCAGCTGCTCGTTGCCGGCCAGTGCGGGGAAGGCCGGCGGCGACCCTTGGCCTTCAGGCTGGTGACAGGAAGCACAGATGCTTCCGTAGACGCCCTCGCCCCGCTCCATCAGCTCATCGAACTCCCACTCGCGGTCGATGCCCATGGCCTCTTCTGCCGCCATTTCCTGGCGCTCGGCCAGCCAGGCGTCGAACTCGTCCTCTTCCACCGCGTGCACCACGATCGGCATGAAGGCGTGGTCGACCCCGCACAGCTCGGCACACTGGCCGCGATAGATGCCCGGTTCGTTGATGCGCACCCAGTTCTCGGTGATGAAGCCCGGCACCGTATCCTGTTTCACGGCGAAATCGGGCACCCACCAGGCATGAATGACATCGTCGGAGGTGAAGAGGAAGCGAACCTTGCGGTTGATCGGCAGAACCAGCGGCTCATCCACCTCGAGCAGATAATTCTCACCACGCTCCTCATCGCCGCGAATCTGCGCCCTCGGGGTGGCGAGATTGGAGTTGAAGGCGACATCTTCACCGAGATATTCGTAGCGCCAACGCCATTGCTGGCCGGTGACCATGACGTCCAGCTCGGCCCCGGAAGGATCGTAAATTTTCTGGAGAGTGGCGGTCGCTGGTATGGCCATGCCGATGAGAATCAGCAGCGGAATGGCCGTCCAGATGATCTCGACCGTCGTATTTTCGTGGAAATTGGCAGCCTTTGCGCCCTTGGAATGACGATAGCGAACCAGGGAGTAGAACATGACCCCGAATACGATCACGCCGATGATCACACAGATCCAGAAGATCGCCATGTGAAGGTTGTAGATTTCTCTACTGAGGTCAGTGACCCCAACCGGCATGTTCCAGCCGCTAGCCAGAGCCATCTGGCTCGAGCCAGCAAGGGTCAAGCCCCCTGCCAGCCAGACGAGCAGAGTGCGCATCGACGCCTCCCAAGTTTGTAGTTGTGTCGATAACGGCGCCCCACGAGTCAGGGTATGGGGGTTCTCGTCCCAGAGAACATTAGCCGCTTCTTCTAGCCGAGTATATGGAGACAAGTTTAGAAAGTCACTCGCCTGACCTTCACCTTATGGCTAACGCAGCAGTCAACGCTGGACACTGCTACGCTCAGCCCGCAACCCAGATCGCCACCAGGGCCAGCACCCCCACCAGCAGCACCCCCATGACGATTCCGGTCACGATGAAAGCCATGGGATTGCCACGCTCGAAATCCTCACGCCGCTGTCTATCGCGCTGAACGCCGAAAAATGCCGCCAGCACCGATTTGATGACTCCCCACATCGCCATTCTCCCCTGTAGGCCGGCTGGCCCTAGAGCATGACACAACCACCCCAGTGGCGGTAAGACACTGGCCTGAAAGCCAGTATCGCAGTGGCGAGTTCGATATCACGAAATCGCATACCGCAATGCAGCAAAAAAGCATGGGAGAGCCACCTTTGCTGGACTACACTCGAATGCAAGCGTTCTGCCCTGTTCCAATCGCCCATTCGACATATCACGGAGATCGCCATGGCCAGCCCAACACCCGGTCGCCCTGCGCCCAACCCTGCCCTCGATGCCTCCCTGCCACTCATGGAATGGTGGTCGCAGCAATGGATTCAGGGCGTCACCCCGATGACGCGCCTTCAACTGGCATGGATGGAGAGCGTATCGGACATGATGCTTCAGGAAGCGAAGTTCCTCGCAGCGCTCTCCGAGGCGGGACAGCAGCTCGGACACTGCTATGACACCCATGGGGCCGACCCCGAAAAGATGAAAGAGTGCTACGAGGAGATAGCGCGCGAGGTTGCCGATCAGCACATGCAGCGCCTCAAGCACGTCGCCTCCATGCCTCAGGAATTCCGGCGCCGGATCTGGGAAGAGATCTGAGACACGCATCACGCATAATGGGTCAATGCAGCTTGTGAGTCTCATCGTCGGACACCGGGCTCGGCTGGGTACCGGCATCCTCGAGATCTGCCCACGGCTCCCGAGGCGCTTCCACGCGCTCGCCGGTACGTGCCGCATAACGCTCACGATGCAGTGCCTTGAGCAGCCCGGCGATCATCAGCATGACCACTACAGAGAATGGCAGTGCCGCCATGATCACGGCGGCCTGCAGCGTTTCCAGCCCACCTGCCATCAGCAGTACCGCAGTCAACAGCCCTAGCAGCCCACCCCATAGCAATCTGTGAGCGGTGGGCGGCTCGGGGTCGCCACCCGCCAGGATCGTATTGATGACCAGCGTGCCGGCATTGGCCGAGGTGATGAGATACGTCGCTATCAGCAACAACAGCATGGCGGAGAAGCCCTGCCCCAGCAGCCCCAGGTCCATTGCCTTGATAGTGGCAAAGACCGCCGTAGCGACGTTGTCGTCCACGGCCGCCACGATGCCCCCGCTGCCGAATAGCTCATGATGCAGCGCTGTGCCACCGAAAAGCCCGATCCACACGATGGTGATGACGGTCGGCACCAGCAGCACACCCATGACGAATTCGCGAAAGGTGCGCCCCCGCGAGACACGGGCAATAAACATTCCCACGAACGGCGACCAGGCCAGCCACCAGCCCCAGAAGAAGACCGTCCATTCCGACTGCCAGGCGTCACCGCGGGTGGCATTGGTGTGGAAGGTCATCCCCAGGAGGTTCTGGATATAGTCCCCAGCAGACTCGATGGTAATGGCAATCAGGTACTGCGTGGGACCCAATAGCAGCAGAAAGAGCACCGCAACGATACTCAACCAGAAGTTGGCCTCGGAAAGCAGACGCACCCCACGCTTCACTCCGGAAACCACCGAGAGTGTGGCGATGGACATGATCACGGCGGTGACCATCAGCTGCAGCAGCATTGACGACTGCAGCCCGAACACCGCCTCGAGACCGGCATTCATCTGCTGAACGCCGAGCCCTAGCGTCGTCGCAATACCGAAGACGGTACCGAAAACGGCCAGCACATCGACGACATCGCCCAGAGTGCCTTCGGTACGCTTGCCCAGCAGCGGAGCCAGCGCCGAGCGAATCGTCAGCGGCAGATTCCAGCGATAGGCAAAGTAAGCCAGCACGAGCGCCACGAAGGAGAAGATCGCCCAGCCGTTCAAGCCCCAGTGAAAATAGGTCAAGCGCATGGCGACCCTGGCGGCATCGGGGCTCATTCCCTGCTCAATGAAGGGATTGTCCTGGAACTGAAGGATCGGCTGGGCCACCGACCAGAATAGAATACCCACTCCGGTACCGGCTGCGAACAGCATCGCCACCCAGGAGAAAAAGCTGAACTCGGGCTGCTCGAAGTCGCCTCCCAGGCGCACGTTCTTGTATCGACCCATGCCCAGCCACACCATGAACAGCAGCAGAAAAGCGACCAGGAGCACGTAGTACCACTCCAAAAAGGGGTCGAGCACGCCTCGGGCCAATGCCAGCCCTCGGCCGAGACGCTCGGTATGGAAGGCCCCGTAAAACAGAGAGACCGTCACCACCACGAAACTCACCAGGGTAACCCTGGCGTTCATGCCCTTGAGAAGACCGTGTCGCACCTGCCGCTGCATCCCTCCCCCTCTGCCAATGCGCTGTCGCCAACCATCATAAGGCAGCAAGACAGCCACATCACGTAACAGGCCGCTTCCTTCACTCGCTAAGCCGGCTAAAGGCAACCATCTGAAAGGAAAGTACAAAAGAGGCTTTTCATTTACACTCGAACGCGCTAGTATACGCCTCGTTCTCGGGGGCCTGGCCGCGACCTGGCCATTGCTGGAAGCCGAGAAAAATAGTCGGAGCGTGGCGCAGCTTGGTAGCGCGCTGCAATGGGGTTGCAGAGGTCGCAGGTTCGAATCCTGTCGCTCCGACCATCTGATTCGAGAAAACCGCCACTAACGGGTCATGCCGAGTGGCGGTTTTTCGTTGATGGTAAAACTCTCGCAAAATTCTCGCAAAACTCTCGTAAAGCACCGCCTCGCCGTTCAGCCCTCTCCCAACTAGAGTGACAAGGGAAACCCCTAGACCAAAGGAAGGTCGATGCTACGTTCTTGTACTCTCTTCTCGTTTGTACTGCTGAGCCTGGCTCATGCCAATACTGCCGCGGCAGAATGCGAGCTCAGCGCCGATCAACGCGAGATGCTCGAGCGGGTCAACGATGTACGCAGCGAAAGCCGCCAGTGCGGCGATGAGAGCTTTCCCGCCACCCATCCCCTGGAATGGAATTGCAGCCTGGCCGAGGCCGCGCACGGCCATTCACGGAACATGGCTGAAGAGGAATTCTTTGGTCACAGCGACACCGACGATCAAGGCGTCGCCGCTCGGGTAAGCGACACCGGCTATGTATGGCAGGCTGTTGGAGAGAACATTGCCGCCGGTCAGGCAGAGGTCGAGCGTGTCATGCAAGGCTGGCTGGAAAGCCCTGGGCACTGCGCGAATATCATGAGTGGCGACTTCAGCGAAATGGGGGCGGCTTCCTTCGAAGAGGAAAGTTCTCGCTACTCCCCCTTCTGGACACAGGTGTTTGCCCATCCGAGATGATGTCGGCATCCGATATAGCGAAGAAGAAGACTAAGGAAGTGAAAAGAGAATAGAGGCCAGAACAGTACAGCGATACGGGAGTCGATGTCGTCAGGACCCTCCCTGGCCCTTGGGTGCAACGGGTAACGCTGGTTCAGTGAATGTAAGCGACGAGAGCATCGTTCGCCGCTTGCTGGGCCAAGGCATGGGAAACCCAGTGGTTCAGGACTTCGCACACATCGGCATCCACACGCTGCTGTGTTGGCATGAGGTTTCTCCTTTGTGACATCGAGAAACATCATGCCCCAGCTTTGTCGACATTTCATCAGGTTTACGAAACTTTGCTCTCAAGGGGCAGCATTCGCCCCGAGGCTGCCACGAAACGTGCGTTTGCATTCGAATAGTGCATGGAAATGGCTTCCACATCCGCTTTTCTGCTTGAAACCGCTTGCTTGCCTTAGTTCTCAATGAGCGGTACGAATCATCAATTGGTCTGGTTACGCGCCAATACGCTAAGAGAGCAACTTGCGGTAGGCACCAAGCGCCATCAGCTGGCGGTCGCGCCACGCCTGGCGTTCGGCCAGCCCTTCGAGCGGCAGCGCCGAGCGCCGTTCCGCCTCCAGCGCCGCGAGGGTCTCCTCCTGCCAGGGCGAGGCGCCATCACGCTGAGCATCCACATCGGCATAGAGCGGGCCATAGCGGCGAGCGTAATCGGTCACCCCGGCCGGGGCATTGAGATCGATCGTCTCGAACGGCCCCATGAACGACCAGCGCAGGCCCAGGCCGTGCTTGACTGTCTTGTCCAGATCCTCGGCCGAGACATAACCGTCACGGAACAGGCGCAACGCCTCGTTGAGCAGCGCCCCCTGCAGCCGGTTGAGAACGAACCCCGGCAACTCACGCCTGACCAGCACCGGCACCTGGCCCACCTCGGACATCAAGGCCAGCGTTCTATCGACCGCATCCTGAGCGGTATTCGGCGCAGGCACCACCTCGACCACAGGCACCAGATAAGGGGGGTTCACCGGGTGCGCCACCAGACAGCGCTGCGGATGCGCCAAGTGCCCGGTAAAACGCGACGCGGCAATGCCCGAAGTGGAGCTGGCAAGAATGGTATCCGGCGCCGTCGCCGCTTCGAGTCGGCTGTATATTTCCTGCTTCACCTCGAGATTCTCGGGGCCGCACTCCTGCACGTAGCCGGCCCCCGCCACGGCAAGCGCCAGGTCGGGTTCGAACTCAATGCGCGCGAGAATCGCTGCGGGCTCTTCGACCAGCCCGGCACGCTGTAGATCATGCAACGACTGATGAATCGCTTGCTTCGCCCCGGCCAAGGCCTCCGGCTGGGCATCGTACAGCCGCACCGAGCGCCCCGCCCGCGCAAAGACCATCGACCAAGCCCGCCCAATCAATCCTGCACCCACTACCGCGATAGGTTCCGACATGCTGCCTCCTTTCGGCTTGAAAACTGGGATTGCATTCGTATGCAATCGATACTAACTTTGCGGTGAGCCGTCTGTCGAGGCAACTCGATTACTCGTACAATTCAGCAGGAAACCGCCATGATCCGACGACTGAAAGCGGGCGCCCCGAGCGAAGCCCGCGCCGAAGCCGACCGTAAGGTGCGGGAAACCGTCGAACAAACGCTTCAAGCCATCGAGACACGCGGCGATGAAGCCGTGCGAGAGCTTTCGGAAAAATTCGACCGCTGGTCGCCCGCCACCTTCCGGCTGAGCCAAGCCGAGATAGAACGGGCAATATCGGAGCTCACGGCGCAAGAACTCGACGACATCCGCTTCGCCCAAGCGCAGATTCGCCGCTTCGCCGAGGCCCAGTTGGCCAGTATGCAAGACGTCGAAGTGGAAACACGGCCCGGCGTGGTGCTCGGGCATAAGCACATCCCGGTCAATTCCGTTGGCTGCTACGTACCCGGCGGCGCCTACCCCATGGTCGCCTCTGCGCACATGAGCGTGCTGACCGCCAAGGTAGCCGGTGTCAAACGCGTCATCGCTGCCGCCCCGCCTTATCAAGGAAAGCCGCATCCGGCCATCGTGGCGGCGATGCATCTGGCCGGAGCCGATGAAATCCTGGTGCTTGGTGGCGTACAGGCGGTTGGCGCCATGGCCATCGGTACCGAGTCCATCGAACCGGTCGATATGCTGGTCGGCCCCGGCAATGCCTTCGTTGCCGAAGCCAAGCGACAGCTCTTCGGCCGGGTCGGCATCGACCTGTTCGCCGGCCCCACCGAAACCCTGGTCATCGCCGACGAAACCGTCGACGGCCTGCTCTGCGCTACCGACCTGCTGGGTCAGGCCGAGCACGGCCCCACCTCGCCCGCGGCCCTGCTCACCAACTCCGAGGCGTTGGCCAAGGCGACGCTCACCGCCATCGATGAGCTGCTGGCCAAGCTGCCCACCGCCGAGATCGCCCGCCAGGCATGGAACGACTACGGCGAGGTCATCGTTTGCGACAACCACGAAGAAATGCTGCAGGTCGCCGACGAGATGGCCTACGAGCACGTCCAGGTGATGACCGAAGACCCCAACCTCTATCTCGACAGGCTGACGAACTACGGCGCCCTCTTCCTCGGCCCGCGCACCAACGTGGCCTACGGCGACAAGGTGATCGGCACCAACCATACCCTGCCGACCCGGAAGGCCGCGCGATATACCGGCGGGCTGTGGGTCGGCAAGTTCCTCAAGACCTGTACCTATCAGAAGGTGCTCACCGACGAGGCTTCCGCCGAAATCGGCAGCTACTGCTCACGCCTGTGTGCGCTGGAGGGCTTTGCCGGACACGGCGAGCAGGCCAACGAACGCGTACGCCGCTACGGCAAGCGTGACGTACCCTATGCCTCCGCGGTACCGGTATGAAGCTGCCCCAAACCCCTAGCCTGCGCCTGGAGGGGCGCAGCGCTCTGGTCACCGGCGCCAGCCAGGGCATCGGGCTGGCCTGTGCCTGCGCCCTGGCTCAAGCCGGCGCACGAGTGACCCTGGTGGCCCGCAACGCCGAGCGGCTGGAAGAAGTGGTCGCGGCCCTGCGCGCCGCCGGTCACGAGGCCGAAGGTCTGGCGCTGGACGTTCAAGACCAGGCTGCCACCCGTCGCGCCCTGGCGGGTCAGCGCTTCGACATACTGGTCAACAACGCCGGCACCAACCGGCCCAAACCGATCGACCAGGTCACGGAAGAGGACTACGCCGCCGTCATGGAACTCAACGTCCGGGCTACCTACTTCCTGACTCAAACGGTGATCGAAGAGATGCCCGCCGGCGGCAGCGTGATCAACGTCTCCTCGCAGATGGGGCACGTGGGCGCCAAGAACCGCAGTCTCTACTGCGCCTCGAAAGCCGCGGTAGAAGGCATGACCCGCGCCATGGCAGTCGAGCTGGGCTCTCGCGGCATTCGCGTCAACACCCTTTGCCCGACCTTCATCGAAACCCCGATGACACAACCCTTCTTCCAGGAACCCGGCTTCCGGGAGGCAGTGCTCGCGCAAATACCGCTGGAAAGGCTCGGCCGCATCGAAGATGTGATGGGCCCTGTGGTGTTTCTCGCCTCGCCCGCCGCCAACCTGATCACCGGCAGCGCCTTGATGGTCGATGGCGGCTGGACCGCGCATTGATCAACCGCTAGGTCTCTCCTTCCACGTAGGTCAGATTGGTCTCCCAGCTTTTGCTGCTCACTTCGATGGCGGCGCGAACGGCTTCGCCATCACCTTGTTGAAATGCCTGGTAGATCGCCTTGTGATCCTTCAGTGCCACGTCGGGCAGGGTCTGCATGGAGGTTTCCAGCGCCGCCTCGATCAATTGCAGCAGCGTCTCGCCGACGCGAATGGTCATCGGGTTGTGGGTGGCGTGAAGAATGGCCCGGTGGAAGGCAACATCGTGTCGCGCCGTCTGCTCACCGTTGGCAATGGCCGCCTCCATGTCATCGATGGCCTGGCGAATCCGCGCATGATCCTCCGCAGTGGCATTGCCCATCGCCTGCAAGGTGTAGGCCGGCTCGAACATCCGGCGAAACTCGAGCAAGTCGCGGGTCATGCCGCGGGCCAGGATCATGCCGAAGGCCATGGGGTCGACGATCGGGTCGCCGGGTTCGCGCCGAATCATCGTGCCCTGCCCACGCCGCACCTCCACGATGCCGATTGCCTGGAGCATCTTGATGGCCTCACGAACGCTGGACTTGCCGATGCCCAGACTATGCGTCAACTCCGTCTCGGAGGGCAGGAAATCGCCAGGCTTGAGCTCACCACGGATCAGAGCGCCCTTGATTCGCTCGAGCAGTTGCATGGCCACTGAGCTTCTCTCGATGGAGCCACCAAAAGAGTCGCATGGGGTGGCTCGGGCGGTGAGCTGGCGTTTCGTACTCATGTGGCCTCTCGTTCTACGGTTAACGAACTTCCAAATTTTTATTAGACACAACAACCAGTTAACGCACCGCTGCCTGCCCCTCAAGTATCGTCCATAGCCTCTCGATTGTGTCGCTCTCTTGCGTTTGTAGCAAATCTTTGCATAGCATATCACAACTGACATCAGACATCAGATGTCTTGCAAGCAGGCGTCATAGGTACGCGCCATCTGAACGGACACCGCAATGACAAGAAGCAAGATCGTCGTCCTGACCACGGGCGGCACCATCGCCAGCCAGCTCGACGCCTCGGGACGCAACCGCTCCGGAGCCCTCAAGGGCGAGACTCTGCTGGCCCAGGTCAGCCTGCCGAGCGATTTCACCGCACAGGTCGAGGTGCGCTCGCTCCTGCAAAAGCCCAGCAATGCCATTACCTTCGAAGACCTATTGGGCCTACGTGAAGCGTGCCTGGATATCGCCGCCCAAGACGACGTGCTCGGCATCGTCATCACTCACGGTACCGACACCCTCGAAGAGACCGCCTACTTTCTCGACATCACCCTGCCCGTCGGCAAGCCAGTAGTGCTGACCGGCTCTCAGCGGGCTCCTCATGAACCGGGCACCGACGCCTTCTGCAACATCGCCGATGCCTTGAAGGTGGCAGCCTCGTCACAAGCGGCCGGGCTCGGTCCGCTGGTGGTTTTCAACCAATCGATCTTCGCCGCCAGACAGGTACGCAAGGTCAGTACCTTTCAGGTGCACGGCTTCGCCGCCCCCGACACCGGGCCATTGGGGTACGTGGACGGCGCCCAAGTGCGGCTGAGCGCCATCCCGCAGCGTCCTGCAGGCACGCCCTTACCGATAGAGAGCGCCATGCCCCGGGTCGACATCCTGCCCGCTTATCTCGGCGCTTCGCCAAGCCTGATCGAAGCGGCGGTGGCAAGCGGTGCAGTCGGACTTGTGATCGAGGGCCTTGGGCGTGGCCACGTACCTCCCGACTGGATGCAAGCCATCGCCAATGTCACCGCACGCGGCATACCGGTCATGGTGGTCAGCAGCTGCGCCAGCGGCCCCGTACACGCCAGTTACGAGTTCATCGGCAGCCTCGCCAGCCTGGAGTCGGCGGGGGTCATGCCGGTTACCGACCTTAGCGCACGCAAGGCACGCCTGGCGTTATCGACACTACTTGCCTCCACCGGCGCTCAGCCGCTGGCGGAGAGAGTGAAACTCCTGGCCGCCTGACGCGCCATAGCGGACATGAGCCAGGAACCTGCCTCGGGCGAGTTTCGCAGGGAAACGAGGTCATGACGCATGGCGTACGAGCTGCAATCGGCTGCCCATGCGCAACCAGCAACGTTGGACACGCGACAAGAACCCACAACGAGGTGAAAGATGAAAAACAAACTGAGCAAAGCAACGCTGGTCGCGGCCATTGCCGCCGCCTCCCTTGGCATGGGTCAGGCCCAGGCCGCCGAATACACCTTCCGCTTCGCTCACGTACTGATCGAAGACACCCCGAACGGTCAGGCCGCGCTGCGCTTCAAGCAGGAAGTGGAAGAGAACTCGGACGGCAGAATTCGTATCGACGTGTTGCCGGCAGCCCAGGTGGGCGGCGACGTGGAGATCATCGAACAGATCCAGATGGGGCTGATCGACATCGGCATCCCGCCGACGGCCACCCTGGGCAACTTCGAGCCGCGCCTGCAGATCCTCGATCTACCGTTCCTGATCTCGGACTACGACACCATGGTCAAGGTGCTGGACGGCGACGTGGGCCGTGAGATCCTCGACACCCTGGAAGCCCACAACATGTACGGTGTTAACTTCTGGGGGGCCGGCTTCCGTCACATGAGCAACAACGAGCGACCCATCGAAGGCCCGGACGACCTGGAGCGCATTCGCATGCGCACCATGCAGGCGCCGATCATCATTTCCACCTATCAGAACTTCGGCGCCAACGCCACGGCCATGGCCTTCACCGAGGTTTACAACGGCCTGCAGCAGGGCGTCGTCTCCGGCCAGGAGAACCCGCTGGCCAACATCTACACCATGCGCTTCCATGAAGTGCAGGACTACCTCACCCTGACCAACCACGCCTACCACGGCTATGCCGCCGTGATGAACAGCGATTCCTGGAACTCCCTGCCCGAGGACCTTCAGGAGGTCATGCGCGAAGCGTTCGACAACGGCCGCGATATGGCCCGCGAGCTGACGCTGCAAGATGAAGAGCGCATTCTCGAGGCCATCCAGGACGAGATCGCCATCAACGAGCTCTCCCCCGAAGCCCGCGAGGCGTTCATCGAAGCCAGCATGCCGGTACACCGCGAATACGAAAGCGTGGTGACCACCGAGCTGCTGCACAAGGTGTACGACGAGGTCGGCATCTCCTACTGAAGCCACGCAACCGCAGGTCTGCCGCTGCCCGCGCCATGAGCGCCGGGCAGCGGTACCGTGCCTTCCCTGACTCCAACCGAGTGGCCTCAACCATGTTCGATGCACTCAACAAGGTACTCGACTTCCTGGAGAGCGTGGCGATGGTCGTGTTCATGTCGATCGCCACCGTGCTCACCACGCTTCAAGTCGTCTATCGGTATGGCTTCAACAGCTCGATCTTCTGGGTCGAGGAAGTCGTCATCTACTCCATCATCTGCATGAGCTTCGTCGGCGCCAGCATGGGCGTACGTCACGGGGTGCACATCTCCGTCGACGTGCTCAACGCCTTCGTGCCGCCTGCCGTCAATCGCTGGCTGCACATCATCGCCGCCCTGCTCGGCATCGCCTTCGCCGGCTACCTGGCCTACTACGGCTTCCAGCTCTACTTCAACACCCTGGGGCGTGGCCAGCTCACCGCCGCCCTGCGCCTGCCAATGGCCTGGTTCTATCTGCCGATCGGCGTCTCGGGGATTCTGCTGATCCTGCGCTATCTGTGGGTGATTCACGAAGCCTGGACCAAGCCACCGGTCAGCCTCGCCGAAGAGCTCGCCGCCGAAAAAGACAAGCTCGTCTGACGACTGGAGTTCCTCATGATTACGGCTCTGCTTCCCATCTTCTTCGCGGTGCTGCTGCTGGGGCTGCCCATTTTCGCTTCACTGGCCTTCGCCGTGTTCCTCGCCATCGACTTCTTCGGCACCACCAATCCGGTGATCGTGCCGATGCGCATGTTCACGGGAATGAACAACTTCTCGCTGATGGCCATCCCCTTCTTCATTCTGGCCGCAGAGCTGATGCGTATCGGTGGTCTCTCCGGCCGGCTGATCGAACTGGCCAAGGCACTGGTCGGCTGGGTACCGGGTGGCCTGGCCGCCGCCACGGTGCTTTCGTGCCTGCTGTTCGGCGCCATCTCCGGCTCCAGCCCCGCCACCGTGGTAGCCATCGGCTCGATCATGTTCCCCGCCCTGGTGGCGGCCGGCTACGACAAGCGCTTCGCCATCGGCCTGATCGCCACCGCCGGTACGCTCGGCCCCATCGTGCCGCCCAGCATCGCGCTGATCATCTACGGCTCGGTAACCGGCACCTCGGTAGGGCGCCTGTTCGCAGCAGGTCTGCTTCCCGCCATCCTGATCGCCTCGCTGCTGATCGCCTACTGCATGGTCTACTCCTCGTTCAAGGGCTACGCCCGGGCGCCCTTCCCCACCCTGCGAGAGATCGCTGCCGCGGTGAAGTCCGCTGCCTGGGGGCTGGGGCTGCCGGTCATCCTGCTCGGCGGTATCTACAGCGGCATCTTCACGCCCACCGAATCCGCCGCCGTGGCCTGCATGTACGGCCTCTTCGTCGGTATGGTGGTGTATCGCACCATCGGCTGGCGCGAGCTGCTCGGCACCCTGCGCAACTCGGGGCTGACCTCGGCCACGCTGCTGCTGATCACCGCGGGCGCCTCGGCCTTCTCCTGGCTGCTGGCCATCACCGGCACCCCGACCCAGTTGGCCAGCCAGGTACTCTCGCTCACCGACCATCCGGTACAGGTGATGGCACTGTTCAATGTGGTCATGATCGTTGCCGGTTTCTTCCTCGACAGCGCCTCGGCCATCATCGTGCTCTCGCCGCTGCTGCAGCCCATTGCGGCCCAGGTCGGCGTCGACCCGGTGCACTTCGGCATCATCACCCTGGTCAACTTCTCGGTGGGCATGATCACCCCACCCGTGGGCCTCAACCTGTTCGTGGCCATGGCCATCTCGCGCATGTCTCTGCTCGAGGTGTTCCGTGCCTGCATCCCGCTGATCGTGGTGATGTTCATCGCCCTGATCGTGCTCACCTACGTACCCTGGTTCAGCACCTGGGTGCCCTCGTTGATCTACTGACGCTCACCGGAAAGAGGAAACCCGAACATGAGTCAAACTCCTTCCCTGGGCGAGCGTCTCGATGGCGAGCGGTTCTGGGCCGACCTGCAGGCCCAGGCCGAAATCGGCGCGCTGCAGCCACGGGGGCTGCGCCGCCTGGCGCTCGACGAAAACGACAACCGCGCTCGTTTGTGGTTGATCGAACAGGGCCAGGCGCTGGGCTGTCACGCCTTTCACGACGCCATGGGCAACGTCTTCCTGCGCCGCGAGGGGCAGGAGCCGGGGCTGTCGGCGCTGCTCATCGGCAGCCATATGGACAGCCAACCCAGCGCCGGCAGCTACGACGGCACGCTGGGCGTGATAGCCGGGCTGGCGGTGCTACGTACGCTGCAAGAGCAAGACATCGAGCATGCACGCCCCATCGAAGTGGTGGCCTGGACCAACGAAGAAGGCGCACGCTTTGCGCCCGGAGCCTCTGGCTCCTCCTGGTTCGCCGGCCAGCGCGACGCCGCCACCATCCTGGAAGCCCATGACGATCAAGGCACCCGCTTTGCCGATGCCCTGGCGGCATGCCTCGCAGAACTCGAGCGGCATGGGGCATCCGCCTTCCGTCCCGCGCCCTTCGTGCCTCATGCCTTCCTCGAACTGCATATCGAGCAGGGCCCGGTGCTGGAGAGCCTGGGCGTGCCGGTGTGCGCCGTCAGCGGCATCCAGGGAGTCAACTGGTACGAGATCGAGGTGCACGGCCAGGCCAATCACGCCGGCACCACGCCGGAAGCCGCACGCCGCGACGCCCTCATGGGCGCCCATGCGCTGATCGGCGCACTGCGCGATGCCGTCGCCGAGCAGGACGACCAGGTACGCTTCACCATCGGCAAGTTCAGCGTCTCGCCCGGCTCCACCAACACCATTCCCCAGCGGGCCGACTTCACCATCGACCTGCGCCACCCCAGCCAGGCCGTGCTCGAAAGGCTGGATACCGCGTTTCACGAGCTGGCCCAACGCCAATGGTCCGGCTGCGATATCAGCCTTAGGGTCACGTCGCGGGTCGCACCGGTGAGCTTCGATCCAGCCCTGGTCGAACTCGCCGACAGCGCCGCGAAGTCGCACAGCCCAGATGCCCCGCAGCTGGTCTCCGGAGCTTTCCACGATGCCATTCACCTGGCACGGGTTTGCCCCACCGTCATGCTGTTCACGCCCTGCCGCGCCGGCATCAGCCACCACCCGGATGAACACATCGAGCGCAGCGACGCCGAAACGGCCGTGCGCGCCCTTGCCGACACCGTCGAAAGACTGCTCAACCCATGACACAAGGACAATGACAATGACGACCATCGCCCAAGCCGTCGCCGAGCGCGGCCTCACACTGCCGGCCATTCCCCAGCCCCGGGGGAGTTTCGTGCCCTGGTCGCGGCTCGGCAACCAACTGTTCCTGGCCGGCCAGATCTGCGAGCGCGGCGGCGAAGTGCTCTACCCCGGCAAGGTCGGCGCCGAGTTCGATCTCGAAACCGGCAAGCTTGCCGCCCAGGCCTGCGCGCTGAACCTGCTCGCTTCGCTCAGCGACGCCGTGGATGGCAATATCGAGCGTGTGGTGCGCTGCGTGCGCATGAATGGCTTCGTCAACGTGGCGCCCGGCTTCCACGACGTGCCGCTGGTCATCAACGGCGCCTCTGAGCTATTCATCGACCTGTTCGGCGAGGCCAGCCGCCACGCCCGCACCGCCATCGGCGTGGCGACCCTGCCCGGCAACGCCGCGGTGGAAGTCGAAGCGATCTTCGAGATTCGCGATTGAACAGGGCCTCTTGACCAGGAGAGACTGCATGACCACGAATTCACCGCTGCTCCAGCCCCTGCGCCAGCAGGCCGCTGCCCTGCGTGACGGCACGCTGAGCGCCAGCGAGCTGGCCGAAGCCGCCTGCGCGGCCTACGCCAGCCGGGGCAAGCACGACAACGCCTACCTCACCTGGCAAGGCGAGGCCGCCCTGGCCTTCGCCCGCGCCACCGACGCCCTAATCGCCCAAGGCGGCGACAGCGGCCCGTTGATGGGCATTCCGGTGTCGATCAAGGACATCTACGCCGTACCGGGCTTGCCCACCTACGCCGGCTCCTCGCGTCGCCTGCCGGCCAGCTGGGAGCGGCCGGGCCCCATCGTCGAGGCACTGCTGGCCCAGCTACCCAGCCTGATGGGAAAGACCCACACCGTGGAGTTCGCCTTCGGCGGGCTGGGCACCAACGCCCACTGGGGCGCGCCGCGCAACCCCTGGGACAGCCAGGCGCACCGCACACCGGGCGGCTCCAGCTCCGGCGCGGGCGTTTCGCTGATCAGCGGCACCGCCGGCCTGGCGCTGGGTACCGACACCGCCGGCTCGGTTCGCATTCCCGCCAGCATGACCGGCGTAGCCGGCCTCAAGACCACCGCCGGCCGCTGGCCGGCGCAGCAGATCGTGCCGCTCTCCACCACGCTCGACACCCCCGGGCTGCTGGCCCGTCGGGTCGACGATCTGGCCTATGCCTTCGACGCCCTGGATGCGAACTTGAGCCCGCGGCCTTCACGGGTAAGCGCCACCCCAGAGCTGGCCGACCTCACCTTCGGCGTGCCGGAATCCTTCTTCTGGGACGACTGCAGCCCCGGCATTGCCGAAGCCGTGCAACAGGCCATTCGCCAGTTGGAAGCCGCCGGTGCGCGGGTGGTCACCCTTGAGCTGCCCAACACCGACGAAGCCTACGAGCTGTTCCAGAAAGGCGGCCTGGCCGCCGCCGAGCTGGCCGCCTTCCTCAAGGCCGAACTGCCCGAAATGGAAGACGCGCTCGACCCCAACGTGGCAGCCCGCATTCACGCCGCCGACGACATGCCCGCCTGGGAGTACGTACGGCGCCGCAGCCTGCTCGACAAGCTCTGCACCGCCGCTACCGAGCGCATGGGCCAGGTGGATGCCGTGCTCACCCCCACCGTGGCCATCACTCCGCCCACGCTGGAAAGCCTTGAGCCGGAAGGCGCCTACCCCAAGGCCAACATGAAGGCGTTGCGCAACACCGTGATGGCCAACTTCATGGGGCTGTGCGGGCTGACCCTGCCGGTCGGCCGCGATGCCGCCGGCATGCCGGTCGGGCTGCAAGTACTGGCCGGCCCCTGGCAAGAAGCGCGGCTGCTGGCCATCGGCCAGGCCATCGAGGCCAAGCTGGGCACCGGGCCCGACATCCTGGGCGAACCGCCGGCGCCCTGAAGCCCGCACCACCCCGACCGGCACGCCTCGCGTGCCGGCCGGTGGCGCAGCCGCTCCCTCACCTAGCGCACTTTTCCCTAGCGGGAAAAAAACTCAGCTCCTCACCCCCCAACCAGTGAGAATTTTCCCAATCGGGATAATTTCCTCGTGCATGCAAAATGTGCATCATGCTGCTCAAATCTTACGTCTTGGCTCAAAATTGAGCATTATGCTGCTCAAACGGTGCGAAGCTTTAATGAACAGGAGCATGCCATGAAAAGACGTGAGCTAAACCCCGACGAACGCGAAGCGAAGCTGGTGGAGGTCGTACGCCAACTGCTCGCCGAAGAGATCAACGAGGGCGATGCTCTGCGCATACTGCGGCGGGACGTGCTGGGCCTCTCCCAGGACGCCTACGCCAAGCTGGTGGGAATCAGCCGGCGCACCCTCTCCGACCTGGAGCGCAACCGCGCCAACATCACGCTGGACACCATGAACCGCGTATATCGGCCGCTGGGCCTGAGGGTAGGCCTCCTCCCCCGCCAGCCCGGCATGCTCGAGCGCGCCCTGTCGTAGCGCAAGGCACCTGGCAAGCTCCGCCGCAAGACTGCTACACCTACAGGGTGAGGAAGGACGAAACTCTCCCTACAAGGAAGGAGGGGCATGATGCAACGCCTGTACTTTTTGATACCCGACAAGGAAACCACCACCGAGGTGGTCAACGAGCTGAATTTGATGGGCTTGCCCAAGGATGATCTGCATGTCATGGGCAAGGACTGGCAACCGCTGGAAAAGGAGGGCGTGCCAGTCGCCACGCTGATCCAGACGACCGATGTGGTCAACGCCTCGATTCGCGGCGCCATCGTCGGGGCCGTACTCGGCCTAGTGCTGGGCTTTATCGCTCACTATGTGCTGATCGACACGAATATCATCTGGATGGCGCTTGGCATGATGCTCTTTGGCGCCCTGTTCGGCGTGTGGACCAGCACGATGGTCGGCGTTTCGGTACGCGACGTCAAAGTCGGCAAGTACGACAAGGCGATCAAGCGGGGCTCCATGCTGCTGATCATCGATGTCCCCGACGAGCAGGAAGAGACGTTTCGAGAGGCGATCAAGCGTCACCACCCCGAAGTCGTCATCGACAAGGTGACCGCCAAGGACCGAAAACAACCTGTCGGCGAGGGCCACTGACGAGCTGCCAAACCGCATGTGCCCTCAACGCAGAGAAGCGGTAATTGCCATCTGGGACAGTACGGATAACCGCTCGGCCAACGCTTCGAGGTTATCCCGCCCTTTGCCGATGAGCACCAGCACCGCAGGCTTGTCGCCATGCGCGGGCGTGAAGCGACAACCGCTGGGAGTCCATTGAACCAGCGTCAGGCCATCACGGGTTTCGCCGGCATGGATGAAACCCTTGGCACGCAGAAGGAAAGGGCGCGCGGCATCCAAAGCCCGGCCTAACCGACCCGCATCCAGCCTCGCTGGCAGTCGTATACTCAAGGAAGCAAGCGCACCCGGCGTAAGCCCAACGGCACGGCTGCCCTCATCCGCTTCACCTCGGTCAACTTTTCGGTCAACCATTCGTTCCATATTGTCGAGAGGCTCCGGTAGAGCGTCGTCCCATTGCAGCATGGCATCCGGGTTGAGCGCCTTCAGCCGCGTCACGAGGTGGCAACGCTCAGCCGCCTCCAGGTGATGCCAGCGATTCACGCTGATTCTCTCTACGTCCCTCAATTGATCGCGCACCAGCTCGCCCACGCTGGGGTCGTTCAGCAACGAACCGAGAGTCGACGCATCCACCAGAAACTCCACCTGTTCCAAGGCATATCCCGGCGCCGCGGTGAACAGCTGTGCCAGCGGCCTCGGCCTGGCAACACCGCTCGCCTCCATCACCATCCGTGAAGGTGGCCTGGGCCAGCGACGAATACGCCTGAGCTGCGCCGAAAGGTCGCCGGCCAACCCGCAACATGCGCAGCCGTTGTTGAGCCGCACCACCTCACCCTCTCGCGACTCGATCAGCGAGGCATCGATATTCAAGCGACCGAAGTCATTGACGAGAAAAAGTGCGTTCTCCAGCTCGCCATTGGCGATCAGGGCGTTGATACGAGTGGTTTTTCCGCTACCGAGAAAGCCACATATCAACGTCACACCTATCGGTGTGCTCGCTTCAGTCATGGGTCGGTACGCCTCCCAGCAGGGTGCCGTGGACGCCTATCTCCTTCAGCGGCACATGCTCATCGAGCGGATCCTCATCGAGCACCGCCACATCGGCCCACTTGCCTGGCTCCAAGCTGCCAAGGTAGGCATCGAGGTGCAGAGTGCGTGCAGCCCCAAGGGTAATGGCCTCCAGTGCACTTCGGCGGCCGATGGATTCCGCCGTGCCCAATACCTGGCCCGTGGCAGTCTCGCGTGCATGGGCACAGTGCGCGGTGAATAGCGGAGACAGCGGGGTCACCGGAGCATCGCAATGAATACCGAATGGAATGCCGAGGCGCTCCGCGCTGGCTGCAGGCTCGAGCCGCTGGCAACGATCGAAGCCCAACGTGCGCGAAAGGTGGATATCGCCCCAATAATAGATATGGTTGGCAAAAATATTCAGGCACAGCCCCAACTCCCGAGCGCGCAGCAGCTGATCCTGGCGAATCAGCTGCACATGTTGAAGCGTGTGTCGGTGGTTTGGGCGTGGCCACAACGCCAGAGCCTCCTCCAACGCCTCGAGCATGATCGCCACGGCCTCATCGCCGTTGGTATGGATATGTAGCTGCAGGCCCGCCTGATGGTAATACTGCACCAGATCGTGAAACGTTTGAGGCGGCGCATTCCACACCCCCTGCCGCTCTTCCTCCAGATAGCCTGGCCACTGCAAGCGCGCGGTATAGTTCTGAATCGCCCCGTCGGTCACTATCTTGACGATACCGAAATGCAGCTTTTCATGGCCTCTGGCCATGGCCTTGCGTAGTTGCTCGTTGCCCGCCTCCGGCGACCAGGCCAGCGCATTCAGCGCCGGCACCAGGCGCACCTGATACCCCGGCGCCCGGGTGGTCTCGACCATGGCATCGATCGCTTCATCGCTCAACGGGTTGAGCAGATCGACGATGGTGGTGATCCCCTCACGGCGCGCGGCTCGGGCATATTGGCGCAACGCCCGCGGCTGGCTGGCCTGCTCGAACAGGTCGATATCGTAGCGATCGAAGATGAGATGCATGGCAGGCATCTCCTGCAGCTCACCGATGCATTCCCCCTGGGCATCGCGAACGATGCCATCGATCTCCTGCGCAGCGATGTTCGCCTGGGCAAGGGCTACCGAATTGACGGTCATCACATGCAGGCTCGCATGCATCACGACGATGGGTATCTCGCCGCTCACCGCATCCAGCAAACGCTTGTCCAGCCGGGTACCGGAGAAGTAGATCGGATCGAACCCC
The DNA here is from genome assembly GCF_900108215.1 of Billgrantia desiderata. NCBI lineage: Bacteria > Pseudomonadati > Pseudomonadota > Gammaproteobacteria > Oceanospirillales > Halomonadaceae > Billgrantia > Billgrantia desiderata. Next base: position 483,206 of record NZ_FNVC01000001.1, read on the forward strand.
CAGGCAAGCAACGGCTTGGCCGGGTCGTGTCCGACCAGACGCTGCCGAAGCCGCTGCTGAATGGCTTCGGCATCGCGTACTCCCGACCAGTGCTGGCCATCAGGGTCCCGCTTGTCGAACCAGCCCAGATAGACAAAATCCCAGATCGCCCCTTCCAGAGCATGGCTATGCCCTTCGACAAAGCCAGGCACCAGCACTTTATCGGCAAAGCGGTCGTCGAGTTCGATTTCGCCAAAGGCCCGAATGGCCTCCAGAGGCCCCACGCTGAGCACCCGACCATCCTTGACTGCTAGATAGTGCCCTTCAGGCTGTGAAGGGTTGAGCGTATGAATGCGCCGCGCAGGATAAACCGTAATCGTCATGCACTCGCCCCCTGCTGAACCGGCAGGCGGCGCTCTACCACCCTGGCCATGATGCTGGCGCCTACCGGCAGGATACCGTCGTCCAGCACGTAACCGGGATTGTGCAACGGAACGCTCCCTGCATGCCCCACCCAGCAGTAGGCGCCCGGCACCACTTGCAGCATGTCGGCGAAATCCTCACTGCCGGTTACCAGCCGATCCACCAGCGCTGCGTTTTCCTCTCCGACAACCTCAGCGGCGGCTGCCACATAGGCGCCAGCGCAACCGGGCTCATTGACCAGCACATTGAAGATGTTGCGCAGGTCGAGCCGGATCTTCACCTCATGGGCCAGCTCGAGCCCCTTGCATAGCTGCCGGATGCGCTCGTGGGTGCGCTCGCACACCTCATCGTCGAAATAGCGTATGGTGCCGGCCAAGGTCGCCTCGTTGGGAATCACGTTATAAGCCGAGCCGGCATGCACCTGAGTGACGGAGAGCACCAGCGGGCTGGTCGGCGAGGTGTTACGGCTAACCACCGTCTGCAGCTGGTGAATCAGCTCCGCCGCCACGATGACAGGGTCGTTCGACTGATGGGGCATCGCGGCATGTGCCCCCTTGCCTTCGATGACGATGTCGAAGAACGTCGCTCCCGCCATGGCGGGCCCCGGAGTCACCGACACTTTACCGGGGTCGCTGGTGGGGTCGTTATGAATGCCGTAGATCTCATCACAGGGAAAGCGCTCGAAGAGGCGATCGGCCAGCATCCGGCGCGCACCACCCAATCCCTCCTCGGCAGGCTGGAAAATGAGCACCACCGTGCCGGCGAAATCACGTGTCTCGGCCAGATAGCGAGCGGCACCGAGCAAAATGGTCGTATGGCCATCATGGCCGCAGGCATGCATCTTGCCGGCATGACGAGAGGCGTAGGGCAAGTCGGTAGCCTCCTGAATCGGCAGCGCATCCATGTCGGCCCGCAGCCCGATGCAGCGCCCCTCCTCCCGCCCCTTGATCACCCCCACGACGCCGGTGCCCGCGATATCGGTATGCACCTCATCGATGCCCCAGGCGCGGAGCTTCTCGGCAACAAGCGCCGCAGTGCGAGTCTCCTCGAACCCCAACTCCGGGTGAGCATGAATGTCGTGGCGGATCTCGGCCAGCTCATCCTGGTACTCGGCAATACGGGAGATAGTCGGCATGAAGCACCTCTCGGTAACGTTGTGATATGTCAGGAAGCCACTTGCAGTTCGCAAAAGTTGGCGAAATCCCACTCGCGACCGGGTGCGGCATCGATCAGGCTGCGGGTGTAAGAATGACGAGGCGACGTCAACACCTCGCGAGCGCTGCCATGCTCGACGATGACGCCATGCTGCATCACGATCACGTCATCGCAAATCTGCGCCGCCACCCGTAGATCGTGGGTAATGAAGAGAATGGCAATGCCCAGCTTCAGCTGGATCTCATCGAGCAAGGCCAACACCTGGGCCTGTACCGACACATCGAGGGCGGATACCGCCTCGTCGGCAACGAGAACGTCCGGTCGCATCATCACCGCGCGGGCGATGGCAATGCGTTGCCGCTGGCCACCGGAGAACTGATGGGGGTAGCGCTGCAGCGAATCCGTCGGCAAGCCGACCAGCTCCATCATCTCCAAGGCGCGCTCCCTGGCCTCACGCTGAGGCGTGCCAAAGTTGACCAGCCCCTCGGTAAGACTGCGGCCTACGCTCCAGCGCGGATTGAGAGAGCGGAACGGATCCTGAAAAACCACCTGGAAATGCCGGCGATGCGGCCGCAGTGCGCGCCGTGACAGCCGGGCGATTTCCTTGCCGGCGACATGTATCTCTCCCGAGCTGGGATCCACCAGACGCATGATGCTGCGTGCCACCGTGGATTTTCCGGAACCGCTCTCCCCCACGATGCCCAGGGTCCTGCCAGGCATGACCGAGAAATTGACCTCGCGCGCCGCAGCCGTGCCAGGCCGGCGGAACAGCCAGCCGCCCCGGCCATAGGTCTTGTTCAAATTGCGCACCTCGAGCACGGGCTCAGTTGCTCCTACGGGGCGCTCGGGCCGCGGCAACAAGCTCGGTACCGACGTCAGCAAACGGTGGGTGTACTCCTGCACAGGGCGGCGCAGCAACTGCTCCACCGGCGCATGCTCAACCACACGTCCATTCTTCATGACGTGTACGGTGTGAGCCACCTCGGCCACCACCCCCATATCGTGGGTGATGAAAAGCACCGCCGTACCGTGGCGTTCCTGCAGCTCTGCAATCAGCGAGAGGATCTGGGCCTGGGTGGTCACATCCAACGCCGTGGTTGGCTCATCGGCGATCAACAGGCGCGGCTCCATGACCAACGCCATCGCAATCATGATGCGCTGACGCTGCCCACCGGAGAGCTGGTGCGGGTAAGAAGCGTAGATCCGCTCGACATCCGGCAGGTACACCTGCTCCATGACATCCAACACACGGGCACGGCACGCTTGGCCAGCAAGAGAAGCGTGTGTCTTGAGTACCTCGGCAATCTGGTCGCCCACCCGCATGACGGGATTGAGGGCCGTCATGGGTTCCTGGAAGATCATTGCGATACGCTGACCCCGCAGCCGCCTCATCTGGCTTGGCGTCATGCTGAGCAGCTGCTCGCCATCGAGCTCGATCTCGCCGCCCGCAACTTCCAGCGCTCCCTTGGGTAGCAACCCCATGACGGTAAGCGAGGTCACCGACTTGCCGGAACCACTCTCTCCCACCAGACAAGCGGTTTCCCCTGCACGCACCCGTAGGCTAACGTCGTTGAGCACCGGCTCCTGGCCACTTTCGGCTCCTGCGAGCCTCACGGTGAGATGGCGTATATCCAGCACTACCTCGGCTCGGTCCAGGTCCTTGGTCTTGAACTTCATCCTCAAACCTCCCGCTTCTTCAGCCGCGGATCCAGCATGTCGCGAGCCGTGTCACCCAACAGGTTGATCGACAGGATGCACAGCGAAAGTACCGCCCCCGTCCAGAAGATCAGCCCGGGGTTGATCTGAAAGTAAGTGCGCCCCTCCGCCATGATGTTGCCCCACGTAGGAATCTCGGTACTCACCCCAGCGCCCAGAAACGAAAGCAGCGCTTCGGTGAGAATGGCCGAAGCACAGATATAAGTGCCCTGAACGATCAGTGCCGGTAACGTGTTCGGCATCAGGTGCTGCCAAAGAATGCGCGGCATGGTGCTGCCCAGGGCGATGGCCGCCTCCACGTAAGGCTCCTCGCGGGCGCTGAGCACTACCGAACGCACCAGACGCACCACTCTTGGCACCTCAGGAATGGTAATGGCCACGATGACCGACCAAATGCTGGGGCCATTCAAGGCGACCAGGGCAATGGCCAGCAGAATGGCCGGGATGGCCATCAAGCTGTCCATGATGCGCATGATGATGGCGTCGGCCGTACGAAAGAACCCTGAAACCAGTCCGATTATCAGCCCCACCAATACGCTGAATGCCGCCGCCCCTATCCCGATCATCAGCGAGACACGTCCACCCATCATGATGCGGCTGAACAGGTCACGCCCATACTGGTCGGTTCCAAGCCAATGCTCTGGCCCCGCCGGCTGCAAGCGGTTCAGAGAATTCATTTGCATGGGGTCATAGGGAATGTAGAAAGGAGCCAGCAGCGCCGAGAGTACGATCACCAGCAGCACGACAGCGGCCATGACAGGGCCGGCTCCCAACCGCCAGCGCCGGGGAAATGACAGCACTCCCAACACCACCTGCATCGCAGACGAGGGTTGCGTAATCTGAGCCATCAGTAACGGATCCTCGGGTCGATGAGCGTGTAGGAAATATCGATCAACAAATTGACCAATACATAAAGGCCTGCCGTGAGCAGAATCATGGCCTGAATGACCGGATAGTCACGCGCCAGAATGGCATCCACCGTCAGCCGGCCGACCCCGGGAATGTTGAATACGCTCTCCGTGACCACCACGCCGGCGATCAGCAACGCAAACCCCGTACCGATGATCGTCATGATGGGCACCGCTGCGTTGCGTAGGGCGTGCCGGAAAAGAATCACATTTTCTCGCAAGCCCTTTGCGCGAGCGGTGCGGATATAATCCTCCCCCAGCACATCGAGCATACTGGCTCGCGTCATGCGAGCTATCAGCGCCACGTAGATGGTGGCCAGCGTAAACGCCGGCAGCAACGCTCGTTGAAGGAAGGCGGCAAAGTCCCTCGTCGGCGCGGTATAGCCCTGTACCGGCAACCAACGAAGCTCAATGGCAAAAATCTGGATGAAGACATAACCAATGACGAAAACGGGTATCGAGAAACCCAACACCGAAAACGTCATTACCGCGTAATCGATCCAGCTACGGTGCCGCCAGGCAGCCAGGACCCCCATGGGCACTGCCAGCAGGACGGAGATGGTGATGGTCAGCAGAGCGATATTGAGCGTCGGCCAGATACGCTGAGCGATCATGGTGCTGACCGGGGTATTGGAAATCAGCGAAACGCCTAAATCGCCCTGCAGCATATTGGTCACCCACTGAATGAATTGCACATGCAGCGGGAGGTTGAGGCCCAGATTCTCGCGAATGCGCTCCAACTGGGCAGGCGTTGCCGAATCGCCGGCAAGAATCGCCGCCGGGTCGCCCGGCGTCAGCCTCAGCATCAGAAAAACGAACAGCGCCACGATCACGAGTACGGGAATGACCGCCAGCAGGCGCTTGAGGATATAGACGAACATCCGCCACTACTCCTTGGGTTCCGCCCGGAGAATCAGCTCAACGGCTTCGCAATGCGGGCGACAACGCTGCCGCCCGCGGCCTGCCTCACTGTTTCTGGATGTTCCAGAACACCGGAACCGGAGCAGGAATCATGTCGGTGATGTTGTCACGCCGTGCCTGCGGCATCATGTACTGCCCGAGAGGGATGTAAATGACTTCCTCCAGCGTGTGAGCCTGAAGCTTGCGTGCAGCCTCCTGCTGCTCCTCGAGCGATTCAGCGGCAATGAACTCGGCACGCAGCGCCTCGAGCTCCTCGTCTTCCGGCCAGCCGAACCAACCATCCTCCCCTCTGCCATTGAGCATGACGTTGATCAGAGGTGAAGTGATTTCAGGCACCATCCAATTGGTGAAGAAGACATTCCAGCCACCCTCGTCAGGCGCAGCCATGCTGGCACGGCGGTTGACCAAGGTTTGCCAATCCATGGGCTGCATGTCGACAGTGAAACCGGCATTACGCAGGGCCTGGGCAGCCACTACCGGCTGGGCGGTGAGACTGCTCACATCCGTGGGTTGCATGAGCACGATGGGCGTGCCGTCGTAACCGGCCTCTTCGAGCAGTTGGCGGGCGCCCTCCGGGTCGCCTCCATTGAGCAGCGATTCGGAGCCGGTATCGTCCGCCAACGGCGTACCGCAACCGAAAATCGCACCACAGACGTCGTAATAGTCCGGGTCGCCCATCATCGCGGCCAGCACGTCCTCCTGGTTCATCGCTTTCAGCGCCGCTTGGCGAATACGCTTGTCATCGAAGGGTGGATGCTTGAAGTTGAGCCGGCCCATGGTCTGATAACCCAGTGGATCCCGGTTCTCGACGATGACATCGGGGCTCGACTCGAGGATGGGCAACAGGTCGACCTGAACCTGCTCGATATAGTCGATCTCACCGGATACCAGCGCATTCACTGCCGTTTGCGCATCCGGCATCGAGGTCCATACCACCCGGTCCACGTGCACGACCTTACCGCCGGCCATCCAGCTCGGCTCCTCATCGCGCGGAACGTACTCCTCAAACTTCGCATAGGTCACGCTGACACCCGGCTCGTACTCTTCCGCCACGAAGCGGAAAGGCCCCGAGCCGATATGCTCCGAGATCGAAGAGTCGGAAGAGGTCGCGGCAATGCGAGCCGGCATGATGAAGGGCGGTACGGCGGATTGCTTGGCCAGTGTGTCGATCAAGGGCGGAAACGGCTCGGTGAGCGTCCAACTGATGGTGCGATCGTCACTTGCTTCAAGCCGGTCGGTGACATCGAAAATCAACTGCCCACCGGAGTCACGCTCGCCCCAGCGCTCCAGCGAGGCCACCGCGTCCTCGGCCGTTACCGGCTCTCCATCATGGAACAGGAGCCCTTCCCGCAAGGTGAAGGTGTAGGTCAAACCGTCATCCGATACCTCCCAGTCTGCCATTTGTGGCTGCGGGTTGAACTCTTCATCGGAAGCAAGCAGCACGTCGTAGATCATGTAGCCATGATTTCGAGTGATGTGCGCCGTGGTAATGATCGGGTCGAGCACCCGAAGGCTCGAGTGCATCACCGCCGTAATGGTGTTCTCTTCAGCCTTGACGCCCATTGGCAACGTCAACGCGGCTGCCGAGAGAGCCACAGCGGCGGCAGTTGGCCATTTATGTACGAAGCGGGACTTCAGATTGTCGATCGTCATACGTCATCCCTCATGTTGAGTTTGTTGTTGTGAGGTGCGGCAGGCTGAAAGACTTTGCCAAGTGGCCCCAGCCGCATGCCCGGCGCCAGTCGAGTCCAGTTCAGGTCGGCTGGATGAAACGCCATCGGGCCCGGCGCGATGCAGATCAGGATGTGTGAAGCGATGGGCGCAAAATCGGCCCGGAAGTGAGTGGAACTCTTTACCACCAGGATCTCGGTGGTTTCCGGCTCGATACCCACGAACCGGAACATTTCACGGTCGGCCATCTGCGCCTTGTGGCTGGTGACGACCACCCGGACACCGCCGATACGCAGGCAGGCGGAAAGCCCCAGATCCAATTGCGCGCCACCGTAAAAAGGCCCGCTGGCGGTCAATCGACCGGACGCCAACCGCTCGACCCGAGCCTCGACGGAATAAGGGGAATCGCCCGCCACCCCCGAGCTGCCGCCCAGCGACAAAGCAACGAGGCTTCCTTCTCCTGCGTCATGGGCAAGCCGTGCAGCCTCGGCGTCTACCAGCAGGCCAATCGCGGCATCGCGTACCCCACCTTCAACCAGCGCACGCAACATGCCGGTGGTATTCGAGTCGCCGCCAGCGCCGGGATTATCCTGGGTGTCGGCCAGTATCACCGGGCCCTTAGCCCCGGCCCCCACCAGGCGCTGCGCTTCGGCCACTGCCGCCTGCGCGTCATACACACGACCGGAGAACTCCGCTTCCGCCGCGGCAAAAGCTTGCGCCAATTCCGTCATTGCACGCTCGGCGGCTTCGGTTGTCTCGCCATAAACCGCCAGTGTCGGGCCGCATTCGGCAAAGTCTGCCGCCGGAAACCCCATGAACAGCGAGGCGCTGACAGCGCCCTGCCGCTCCGCCTCAGCGAGTTGGCGGTAAAGGCTTGCCGCCGGCTCCAGGTCCGTGCACTGCCAGGGAATGGGAATGAGGTAATCGAATCGGGTAAACGCTTTGGCAAAACGCTCACCGGCCATCAGCCTGGCCAACACCCGAACGGCTCTACCACCGGAATCGGCCATATCGATGTGAGGGTAGGTCCTGAACCCCACCATCGCGTCCGCCATCTCCACCATCCGGGAGGTGACATTGCCATGCAGGTCCAGGCACGCCACCACGGGAACGGCAGGGCCGACTACGCGCCGCACTCTCTCCAGCAGTTCGCCCTCACCATCGTCCAGGTGCTCGCATACCATGGCGCCGTGCAGGTCCAGGAAAACGCCATCTACAGGCCCTGCTTTCCTCACTCCCTCAACGATTTCACCGGCGATACGCTCATAAGCATCGCGAGTCACCGGTGCAGAGGGAATGGCCCCGGCCCAGACCAGGGGCACCAGTTCCCACCCCGCCTGTTCTGCCGCCTCTACGGCGCCGGAGATACCCAGATTGATGCCAGCGCACGCAGCCAGCATCTCCTGGCCGCGAACCATGGGCATATAGCCGCCACCCTGCTCGAAGTCGGCAAAGGTCGCCGGACTCGGCGCGAAGGTGTTGGTCTCATGCAGAAAACCACCCATGGCCACACGGTAGGTCATTATCATTTTCCCCGTTGGCGCGTGTCGTTGCTCAATCGCAAAAAAGCACTGGTTGTATTGAACAGCGATACGGTCGTATTGTTTTATTGGTTACGAACACACCATAGACAGGGAAACAGGATCCTGCAAAGAAGGAACAAAATTAATGAAGCGCACGCTCAGATCGTCAGCCCACCAGCAAGCCATCACGGAAGCGCACCGCCAGGACCCGTTATTCATACAATCCATTGCCAGGGCCGCTGGCGTTCTCTCGGCCTTTCATGAAGCCGATGGCCCGATGAGCCTCTCGGAGATAGCAGCCAAGGCGGGCATAGGGCGCAGCGCTGCCCAGCGCATCGTACACACCCTACGTGAGCTCGGTTATCTACGCCGCGACCAGGACGACCGCGGTTTCCTGCCGGCCATGCGCATTCTCGACCACACCCTGGACTTCCTCAGCCTCGACCCAATGATCCGCAACGCCACGCCCATCCTTCTGGAGCTGCGTCGCCATACTCAGGAGCGAGTCGATCTGAGCCTGTTCGACGACTTGAGGGTGGTGTACGCCGCCCGCATGCAGAGCAAGCGCGAAACCTTCTTCGCCACGCTGGTCGGCCACAGCGTACCGACCTTCTGCAGCTCGGGGGGGCGCGCCATCCTTTCCCGGCTCGAGGATGCAGAAGTACGGGACATCATCGAGCGCTCGGACCGCACCCCCATCACGCCAAAAACCATCACCGATCCCCAAGCCATCCTGGCCAAGGTGCAAGAAGCGCGAGAGCTTGGCTACGCTCTGGCTCGGGAAGAGATCCTGATCGGCGAGATCGCCATCGGGGTGCCCATAGCCGGCCGTAACGGCCGCCCCTGCGGCGCCGTGCACATTGCCGGTTCGATGAGCGATTGGACGGAAGCGGCCTTTCGGGAGAAATTCTTCCCTCTGGCGGCGGAGGCGGCCCTGGCCATTTCACGTTACTAGTTGCCAAGGAAAGGAAGGGAAGGGAAAGGAAAGGAAAGCGACAGCGTCGCCCCGAAGGGGTGACCCGCACGATGGGGGTAGACTTTAACTAATTATTGACCATAATTGGAATGAGATTAGTTAAAGCCCATCCAGGGGGCTCTCGATGTCCTACCAACGCCTTCAATCCGAGGCATCCCGTGTAGCCGTAAACGCCATCCAGCTCTTCGAGGCGCTGGAGCAGCATCGTGCTCAAGCGCGCCAGGTAAAGGGCTCGATGCATTGGAAGCACATCAATGGACGAGAGTATCTTTACCGCGCCTACACAGGCGGCAAGAACCACTCTCTCGGCCCGCGCTCCCCCGAAACTGAAGCCATTCAGCAAGTGTTCGAGGAGCACAAAGCGGAACATCATGCCCGCGAACAGTCGCTCAAGGAGCAGCTTCAGCTGCATGCGGCCTATGTACGGGCCAACCGGCTGAACCGCTTCCCACTGGCCGGTGCCAGGGCGATAAGGGCGCTTCAACGCAAGGAAATCCCTTTCAGGGTAATCGGCACCAACGCCCTGTATGCCTATGAAGCCCGCGCCGGCGTGCTGATCGAACCCGAGCACCTGGCAACCGCCGATATCGATGTGCTCATGGATGCCCGGCAAGGCTTGAGAATCATCACCGCTCTCGCCGGGGAGACGCTGCTATCGGTGATACGGGCCAGCGACCGATCTTTCCAGCCGCTCACCCAAGCGCCCTACGAATTTCGGGCTGCCAACGCCAAAGGCTACATGATCGACTTCATCACTCAAGCCGCTGATCCTATGAAGATGAGCGACTTCGAGCGCTATCTGGAAGCGGGAGACCTGAAACCGGTAGGGATCGACTCGCTAAAGTGGGCCATCGCTTCGCCACGCTTCGAGGCCGTCGTCTTCGACGAGAAAGGCATGCCGTTAAGGCTCTCGACCGTGGACCCGCGAGCTTTCGTGCTTCACAAGTGGTATGTCAGTCAGCAGCCCGACCGAGAGCCCCTCAAGCGCCATCGCGATGAGGCCCAGGCACGCCTCGTCGCCACGCTGCTACGCGACGAGCTGCGCGAACTCTCGGCAACACAGGCAGTAGAGCGCGCCTTTCCGCATCTCCTCAGGCAGCAGGCCAGCAGCCGGCTAGACGAATACGATCTGTAATGACCATGCTGCATTGCAGAAGGGCTAACGCAAGGTCGCATTCATACGATCCGGCAAAATTACATTAGAGCGAATTCTTGAACACCCGCCCGCCCTTGACGATGAGCTTGAGTTGCTCCTCGGGAGTGGTAAGCACTGTAACATCTTCCAGCGGATTCTTCTCGAGCACGATGATATCCGCCCGTGCCCCTGGGATGAGCTCGCCGAAATCCCCTGTTTGACCATAAGCATCGGCCGCATTCGACGTCGCGGAACGAATCAACTCGTCAGCCGGCACTACATCCTTGCGAAGATGGAATTCATTGAGCTGATGCCGCTGCATGCGCCCCAGCAGATCGGAGCCATACAGCATCTTGACACGATGCCGTTGCGCCATTTCCAGTGCTACACCGCCCGCATCGAGAACATCAAAAACTTTTTGCTGGAGGTGCGGAGCCATACCCGCTTCTACGCCTTCTTTGGCCAAGGCGTCGTAGGTGGACAGTGTCGGCGTCAAATACGCGCCATGCTCGAGAAACAATCTGCAACTCTCTTCATCCATCAAATTCCCATGCTCGATAGTCCTTACTCCCCTTGGCAGCAGCCGGTTGATGGCCCGGGCCGTATAGGCATGTGCCATGGTGTGGATGTTCGCAGCCGTTGCCTCTTCGACGATGGCATCGATCTCTTCGATGGAAAACTGCGTACTATCGATACGGTCCGTCGGTGAAGCGACACCACCGGAAGCCATGATCTTGATCTGATTGGCCCCTTTTCGGATCTCATCACGCGCTGCACGGCGAACTTCGCTAACACCGTCACACACACGCCCCAAACCGGCGCAGCAAAAACAGCCCTCAAACGTCTGCTGTCCGGGGCCACGCATATCGGCATGCCCCCCCGTCTGTGACAGGGCACGACCCGCGTAGAGGACGCGAGGTCCAATAATCGACCCTTCCTCGACAGCCTGCGCCAGACCGTGATCCGCCCCGCCGGCATCGCGAACCGTAGTGAAACCACGCATCAACATACCTTGGAGCAATTCGCTCGATTTCGCCCCCACGTAAAAAGGTGACAGCACCTCCAACAGTGCAAAATTCGGCGTGATGGCAGTCACATGGACATGCGAATCGACAAGACCTGGCATCATGAAACGGCCGCCAAGATCGATGACAGCGTCGATATTATTCCCTTCAATCCGTGTATCAATACCGGCAATGCGTCCGTCTTGGATCAGCAGGTCCCGCTCGCCCACTACCTGGCCTTTACGGACATCGATGAGATTGGCATTTTTCAAAACAAGAGTTGTCATTATTCGTTCTCCTTAGCAGTATAAAAATCGTCAAGCGTTCAGAGCATGCGACCAGGAAGATAGAGGGAAAGTGCCGGAATCATGATAATGAACAGCAAGGCCACCACGTCCATTACGATAAACCAGCTTACACCCTTGAATACTTCCTGGAGCGTGACGGCTTTGCCGAGCGTTCCTTTTATGACATAAACATTGAGCCCGATAGGTGGCGTCACCAGACCCATTTCAAGGAGCTTTACTACGATTATGCCAAACCAGATGAGATTGAGATCTGCTCCTTGAATCAGAGGAAGGATGAGGGGAAGCGTGAGCAATAGCAGACCTATCGAATCGATGAACATTCCCAGAACGAGATAGATAATGGCTACTGCCAGAAGAATCCACCATGTTTCCGTGCTTATCCCTAATATCAGCGATGAGAAAGCCGTTGGCACGCCACTCATCGCCAAGAACCGAGTAAAAAGCAGAGAGCCTATCAAGATGATGAAAATACTCGCAGTGCTTACTGCCGTATTGGCTAGCGCCTCCCTAATGGCAGCCGGCGTCAAGGTACCACGCGCCAAGGCAATCAGAGCGGCAGCCACCGTGCCTACCGCACCCGCTTCGGTGGGAGAAAAAAGCCCGATAAAGATACCCCCAAGTACAGAAAAAATGAGCAATGGCAGCGGCCATACTTCTTTAAGCGCGGTGAGCTTTTCCGCCTTGGTGGAAGTGATCTGCGCACTTCCAGCCAACGAAGGCTTTATCTTGACACGCACCATGATCATGACGGCATACAAAAGCGCCGAAATAACACCGGGTATGAAACCTGCCATGAACAGTTGGCCAACCGAGACTTGAGCGTACACTCCATACAAGACCAGCAACACGCTAGGAGGTATCAAAGAACCCAAGGTACCCGCCGCCGCCACCGTGCCCGTTGCAAGCCCTTTATTATAGTGATACTTGAGCATCTCAGGCACGGCAATGCGCGACATGGCAGCGGAAGTGGCCACGCTCGATCCCGAGGCAGCAGCAAACAGTGCCGAAGCCATCACGCTCGAAACCGCCAATCCACCCGGTAGCCGCGCAAGAAATAGGCGCATGGCGTTGAATAAACCCTGAGTGAGGTTGGTTGATGTCGCCAGATATCCCATCAGCAAGAACATGGGCGCAGCAGTCAACTCCCAGGTTCCGACAAAATCGAAAGGCGTGGCCGAAATCATCCCCCAGGCCACGCGCATGCTGGTCATTTCTGCAATACCAAAAATCGAGACTAGCCCCAGAGCAATACCTATGGGAACGCGCAGCGCAATCAAGCACAACGCCACCACAATACCTGCAATACCAATTTCCAGATTTGTCATTGTTTTCAAGCCTTACAGTTGTATAATGTTATTATAAAACCTCAGTGCTATAAGGCTTTTTTTAGTCTTATTGCCTTGACCATATTAGAAAAAATAGCAAAACACATAGCCAAAAAGCCAATGGGTAACGCCCACCTACTTGGCCACAAATAAAACCTGAAATTTGCCATGGCTGTCTCCTTTCGCTGGGTCGCCCGCATGGCATCCAAAAAACTTTGGTAGCACAGCATGCCAAAATAAAGCAGGCCAAGCAGACATGCGAAAATATAAAGAGCAAGTTGTATATTCTTCGGCAAGCGTTGGGTAAAGACATCCACACTTATATGCTCACCTCTTGCCTCGACATATGCCAAGGGAAGAAATACAGCACAAACCATATAATAGAAAGACACGACCTCCAGGGTACCAGGTATGCCCCGCGCAAAGAAATATCGAATCGCGACATCAAGAGTAACATGCAGGGTCATCAGGAGCATAAAAGCGCAGCCCAGCACAAGCGCCACATTCGCAACACACTTATTAGCTTTATCTAGAATATGCATGCAGTGCCTCGCAATTATTATTTTAAAGCGAGATGAAGATCAGTCGCCAGCACCCTCTATCGACTTTCGAATCTGCTCCTTCCAGTACAAAAGCAACCTTTCGCTGAAATCGGGATCTTCACGCCATATACTCTGCAAGCTCATACCTCGCATCATGCAGAGTGTCGAGTGCAAAGTAGCTTCCCGCAGATGCGGATCCGGCACCATGGTTCCCCATATATCTTCAATCGAATTATTGAAGTCCCTGGCCAGAGGCATCAAGACCCCCTTTATTTCTTTGTTCGTTCTTGCAGCTGTCAGATACTCCAGAGAAACCATGAACATAGGGCCGGAAAAGTGCTCCCATATATGATCCAGCAGTTCGTCAAGCGTGATTTCCTTGCTTTTTGCCTGCTTTGTCAACTCCTTGAAGGACTCAAGCTCTTCAAGCAGTACTTTCTCCAGCGCCGCATGCATTAACTCATCACGAGTGGGATAATGGTGCAATATTGCGCCGCGGGACATCCCGGCACGCTGCGCAATATTGATGGTCGTTGCGTGATGTATCCCTTCGGTCAGAATTTCCTCGATCGCAGCTTTCAGGATCGTCTGACGAGTGTTTTCGGATTTCCTTGCTTGCAGCACAGCAGCACACATAAAAATTTCCTTTTACCGAGGTGCTCCACCAATCGATGGTGGAGCACTGCTCGATCATATACAAGCATCCGCCCCAGGTTCAGCGCACGGCGTAATTGTCAGGTAACTTGTCGTAGATCTCACGCATTGCCAACTGCGCTAACGCCTCTTCGTCCTCCCGGTCTACCTCGGCGACCAACGCCTCCCATTTCTCGTAAGTAGCCAGAAAATCATCGATCAGGGCTTCCGGCTCCTGGATACCATGTCGCTCGCGCGCAACATCGTAGATCTCGGAAATGGCAGCTTCCCTGAAGTTCTCGGCAGATTCGAGCAGGTCGCCTTCAGGCTCATAAATGTTATTACCCTTCTCTCTCGCCTCTGCCAGTGAAGACTCATCGAGTTTGACGTATTGCACGATCATGCGTGTCATCGCTTTTGCTGAGGCTTCCATGAGTACCCTACGATGCTCTTCGGAAAGCCCAGACCAAAAATCAGGATTGTACCCCCACTGCGGACCGGACCAATACATGCCTGTCGGCAGCATGGTGGTATGTTCCGCCACCTCCCATAGTGAGCGAGTAATCAGATCGAGCGGCGAGTTGGAGGCACAGTCGAGCGAGCCACGATCAAGCCCAGAGTACATCTCACTTGAAGGTACGTTGACAGGAATGCCACCAGCCTGCTCTACCCATTGAGACACCATCGAGCCCGCCGTTCGGATTCGCTTACCCTGCATCTCGCGCAGATTTCGCACTGGCTCACGACAGAAAAGCACGTAGGGTGACGTAGTATAGGCACCAAGATAGACGACACCAACTTCCTCCCACTCCTCGAGCTGAGCGGCATTGTTCAGACTAAAATCGGTGACGGCCAAGGAAGTGACCAGTGGGTCGCTGAAGTTGAAACCCAACTCCTGCACAGCATTGGCAACCGGAAGCTCCGAAGGGGTAAAGATAGCCGCATGGTGCGCCACCTGAACGATATTGTCGCGAATGCCCTGCAAAGCGGCACGCGGCGCAAGCAAAACAGTACCTGTATAGACTTCGGGATCCAACTCTCCATTGGAGAGCTCGCGCACCGTCTCGGCCCATTCCGTGTAACCGAACAGTGAGTGAGGATGCTGCTGATCGTACCAAGAGTTGGCAATGAAATTTATCGAAGCCTGAGCAGTAGCGCCAAGCGTCAACGCAGCACAAGTCATGGCCGTAGTAGCCAGCCGCACGGCAACCCATTTCGAGCTTGTAGAGGCAGGCAACGCCTCAGGAGTACGGGGTCTTCTGATTATCATTGGAGCACCATTGTTGATGTTATCGGTTGTCTTTTATCGGCCTCAGGCAGAAAACCTCGACACCATGACACGTCAACTACCTGACGAAGGCCTGCCTCGTACCGGCTGATCACATCTAAGCGCTGGTTAGTAAAGACATTTTGCTGATCTCCTTTGTTATTTTTGGGTAAGGATTTCAAGCTTTTCGCCTGTCTGAGCGCTCACATTTCGTTGCCTTGACAGGCTTGCAAATCTGAGCCTAGACTCGGTTCAAGAAAAAAGCAAGCACGCCTGACTTTTTTCTTGGGAGGCCACAGTCGCTCACTTTCTGCCGCCTCCAGGCACCTGACCCGACGATTGAACGATCGAGTATCGGGAACAGTGCCACCATTTAATTAGCACACTAATAAATTTAACAACGGAGTGTCACAATGGATGACTACAAGAATCGCTCATATGGGGAAGTTGCCATCGGCATGCGAGGCAAAGTGGGTATCGTCGTCGTCGACTTCCAACTTGCGTTCACGGATGCCCAGTATCCTCTGGGGGGCGCACCTCTCACCATGCGTGCCGTCGACAATACGGCAAGGTTACTCGACGTGGCCAGGGAGCATAATGTCCCAATCGTACAATGTAATACGGCCTACAAGAACGAACGTCACCATCCGCACTGGAAGATCACGGCCGTTCGCGAAACATTCCGAGAAGACCACCCGAGCTCAGCACTGGACCCGAAGGTGTACGACCCCGAATACGATATCGTGGTGTGCAAGTATGGCCCTTCCATCTTCTTCCAAACGCCTGTCGTTTCCTATTTTGTCAAAGAGGGTGTCGAAACCGTGATCATCACGGGCTGCAACACCAGTGGCTGCATCCGAGCTTCCACAATAGACAGCTTTTCCTACGGATTCCGAACCATCGTGCCTGAAGACTGTGTGGGCGATATCGAAGAAGGTCCGCATCACGACAACCTTCGCGATGTCGGACGCCGCTATGCCGATATCGAAAAATGCGACAACGTCATCGACTTCATCAAGAAGACCATGTAACGGCCGCCGCGTTCGAGCAGCACCATTAACCTTATACGCACAGTGTTGCTCAGCGAGCCCCTCCCGAACGCCACGGCCAGCGGTTCGGGAGGCGTTTCACTACCGCTTGCGCACCACGTCGACCTGATACTGCTCCTTGGTCCACTTGCCCTGGGGCTTGTCGATGTACTGAAAGTACTCGTTGGTGAAGTTGCCCTGGTTGCAGGTGTAGCGGTACGAAGCCGTGCGTACCTCGTCGCGAGGCAGCACTTCGTTGTAAACCGTGGGGCCGGTGAGGTGGAAGATACCCTTCTCCTCACCGCTCTCGATGTTGGCGTAGATGGCGTCGATCACCTTTTGCAGGTGCGGATTGTCGGGCTTGCTGGCAATGAAGTAATTGCTGATGTCGCCACGCTTGGTGGTCACGAACAGCTCCTCCATCCCCGGCTTGACGATCCGCGCCAGCGGCCACACCGCGTGGGCGTCGATATCCAGATACACCCCGCCGTGCTTCTGCAGCACCAGCACCCGCCAGAAATCGGCCTGAGCCGCCCCTACCTGCAGCCGCGAGAACGCCTCGAAAATCTCGCCCGGGTAGTTCTCCTCGATGAACCTGGCCCTGGCCGCGGTAATCATGAAGCGGTACTCGAAGCTCGGTGCCATCAGGCGGTTGA
Source organism: Billgrantia desiderata (assembly GCF_900108215.1). Taxonomy (NCBI): domain Bacteria; kingdom Pseudomonadati; phylum Pseudomonadota; class Gammaproteobacteria; order Oceanospirillales; family Halomonadaceae; genus Billgrantia; species Billgrantia desiderata. The sequence goes on from NZ_FNVC01000001.1 coordinate 500,376, forward strand.
ACAGATAGTTCAGGTAAACCGGCAGTGTGGCCTGATCGGTGAAGTTGGTCTGCCAGATGATGCGCGGCACCTCGGCCGGCTGAGTTATTGTCAAATCCTGTGTACGGCAAGTCAGGCGGCAGTCCTGTCTGACTGATCGGTCAAGGGCTCGCCGTCCTTGAACTGGACGTTGTTCACGACCAGCTCCAGCTTGTTGAACCCCTTGATCCGCTTCCAGCGCTTCTGGGCGCTCTGAAGCAGCTTGAAGACCATCGCCAGGGTCGTCGCTCTGGAGCCGCAGTTCCGGCTGCGCTTGCTCCGCAGGCGGACCGTGGCGAAGGTCGATTCGATCGGGTTGGTGGTGCGGATATGCACCCAGTGTTCTGCCGGGTAGTCATAGAACGCCAGCAGCTCCTCCCGATCCTTGGCCAGGCACTCCATGGCTCTGGG